>NZ_NEIR01000007.1:0-321223 GCF_002112825.1 Pseudomonas sp. B5(2017) | reverse complement strand
ACTCAGCAGTGAAACGATGCATCGCCGATGGTAGTGTGGGGTTTCCCCATGTGAGAGTAGGTCATCGTCAAGATTCATTTCGCAAAACCCCTATCTGCGCATGCAGGTAGGGGTTTTGTCTTTCTGGCAAAAAAAATCCCAGGCCTGCACAACCCTCCTCTGTGGGAGCGGGTTCACCCGCGAACACCGGCATAGCCGGTGCCATCCACCGCGTCGCTTGCTTCGTGGCTAAAGCCGCTCCCACAGAGACGGCGCAAGGCCGCTAACAGGGTTCCACCGATGCCTTGTCAATCGGCTAATGGCACTGCGCCATACTCTCCGTATGGTACCTACGTGATATCGTTTCCCCTCATCCCCAGCGCCAGCCAGAGATCTCCCGATGCCCAATACCACTCACCTCCAACCCGGCTTCATGATCGTCCACGGCAACCGCCTCGACGACCTGCGCAGCCTGGTGGTGAGCTGGATGCGTCGCTATCCCTTGGCACCTCTGGAAAACGAAATCGCCCTGGTGCAAAGCAATGGCATCGCCCAATGGCTCAAACTGGCGCTTGCCGAAGACCCTCAGGACGATGACCAGGGTGGTTGTGGCATCGCCGCCGCCATCGACGTGCAACTGCCAGGCAGCTTCATGTGGCAGCTGTACCGCAGCGTGCTGGGCCGTGACGAAATTCCCGAGGTCTCCCTGCTCGACAAGGCACCGCTGACCTGGCGTCTGATGCGTCTGCTCCCGGCCTTGATCGAACGCCCACATTTCGAGCCGTTGCGACGCTTCCTCACCGACGACAGCGACCTGCGCAAGCGCTATCAGCTCGCCGAGCGCCTGGCCGACCTGTTCGACCAGTATCAGGTCTACCGCGCCGACTGGCTCAAGGACTGGGCCGCTGGCGAGCACATCCTCAACACCGCTCGCGGTGAGCGCAAGGCGCTGCCCCCGGGCAACCGCTGGCAGGCCGAGTTGTGGCGTGCATTGCTGGAGGATGTTGGCGAGCAGGGCATGGCGCAGAGCCGTGCCGGCGTACATCAACGCTTCATCAAACGTATCAACAGCCTGGAGCAGGCTCCTGCCGGTCTGCCGGCCCGGGTGATCGTATTCGGTATCTCCTCGCTGCCAGCCCAGGCCCTCGAGGCACTGGCCGGCCTGGCACGCTTCAGCCAGGTGCTGCTGTGCGTGCACAACCCCTGCCGCCACCACTGGGCCGATATCGTTGCCGACAAGGACCTGCTGCGCCACCAGTACAAGCGCCAGCAACGCAAGCAGGGCATGCCCTTGCAACTGGACGACCAGTCGCTGCACCAGCATGCCCACCCTTTGCTGGCCGCCTGGGGCAAACAAGGCCGCGACTACATCAACTTGCTCGACAGCTACGATGACCCTGGCAGTTACCAGGGCGTGTTCAGCGACGGTCGCATCGACCTGTTCAGTGACGGCTCGCCCACCACGCTGCTCAATCAGTTGCAGGACGACATCCTCGAACTGCGTCCGCTCGCCGAAACCCGCGAGCAGTGGCATCCAGTCGACCCGGCGAAGGACCGCTCGATTCGCTTCCACATCGCCCACAGCCCGCAACGTGAAGTGGAGATCCTTCACGATCAGTTACTGGCCCGGTTCAACGCCGACCCAACCCTGCGCCCACGTGACGTGATCGTCATGCTGCCGGCCATCGATACCTATGCGCCGCATATTCGCGCGGTATTCGGCCAGTTGCAGCGCAACGATCCGCGCTACATCCCGTTCACCCTGACCGACCAGGGCCAGCGTGGCCGCGAACCCTTGCTGATTGCCCTCGAACACCTGCTCAAGCTGCCGGACAGCCGCTTCGCGGTCAGCGAAGTGCTCGACCTGCTGGATGTGCCGGCAGTCCGCGCCCGTTTCGGCATACGCGAAAACGACCTGCCCACGCTGCACCGCTGGATCGAGGGGGCTGGCATCCGCTGGGGCCTCAATGCCGAGCAGCGGGCCAGCCTGGGCTTGCCCGCCGGGCTGGAACAGAACAGCTGGCGGTTCGGCCTGCGGCGCATGCTGCTGGGTTATGCCGTCGGCGTGGGTGAGGCCTGTGACGGCATCGAACCCTACGATGAAATCGGTGGCCTGGATGCGGCACTGATCGGCCCGCTGGTCGCCTTGCTGGACGCCCTCGAAGTGGCCGGCCAGGCCCTGTCCGAGCCTGCCACTGTCAGCCAGTGGGGCGAGCGCCTGCATGCCTTGCTGCAAGTGTTTTTCCTGGCCGAGGGCGAGCACGACGAGTTCCTGCAGATGCAGTTGCAGGATCTGCGCGATAGCTGGCTTGAAGTGTGCGAAGCAGTCGGCCTGCAAGACCCATTGCCGCTGACCGTAGTGCGCGAAGCCTGGCTGTCGGGCCTCGACCAGGGCAAGTTGTCCCAGCGCTTCCTCGCCGGCTCGGTGAACTTCTGTACCCTCATGCCGATGCGCGCCATCCCGTTCCGGGTGGTCTGCCTGCTGGGCATGAACGATGGCGATTACCCCCGCGCCCAGCAGCCGCTGGACTTCGACCTGATGGCCAGCGACTACCGCCCCGGTGACCGCTCGCGCCGTGAGGATGACCGCTACCTGCTGCTCGAAGCATTGTTGTCAGCCCGCGACCAGCTGTATGTCAGCTGGGTCGGGCGCAGCATCCGCGATAACAGCGAACGCCCGGCCTCGGTACTGATCGGCCAGTTGCGCGATCACCTTGCAGCCGGCTGGCAGCTGGCAGGCACGGAGCAGGGGCAGCCAGCAGAACCGGGCGAGCAACTGCTGCACGCACTGACCCAGGAGCACCCGCTGCAACCGTTCAGTTCACGCTACTTCCAGAAGGGCAGCCCGCTGTTCAGCTTTGCCCACGAATGGCAGGTGTTGCACCAGCAGGGCCAGGAGGACCAGCAGGCTGACCCCGGCCTGCCGCCGTACCATGACGATGAGGCCTTGAGCCTGACCCAGCTGAATGACTTCCTGCGCCACCCGGTGCGGCATTTCTTCAGCCAGCGTCTGAAGGTGTACTTCGAGGCGCTTGAAGCACCGACCCCGGACGAGGAACCCTTCGTCCTCGATACCCTGCAACGGTACGGCGCCAGTGAAAGCCTGCTGGGTGCAGCGCTGGCCGAGCCGGACAATGCCGAACAGGCCCTGCAGGCCCAGGCCCGGCGTTTGCAGGCCTGTGGCGTGCTGCCACTGGCCGGCTTCGGCGAACTACTGCAGCGCGAGCTGATCGAGCCCCTGCCAGACCTGCTGCAGCGCCACCGCCAGCTATTGCAACGCTGGCCGCAGCTGGTCGAGGGGGCATTGCCTGTGCATTTCGAGCACGGCCAGCATCGCCTCGAAGGCTGGCTGGGGCGGGTGTTCCAGGCGGATGACCAGAGCCTGCTCAGCATCACCACCGTACCCAACACCATCAGTGCCGGGCGTAACGCCCTCAAGTGGCACCGCCTGATCGCGCCCTGGGTCACGCACCTGGCGGCCTGCGCGGCGGGCTACCCCTATAACAGCGCGCTGGTGGCCAGCGACCTGACCCTGCTGCTTGCGCCACTGCCGCAAGAGCAGGCGGCGCAATTGCTGGGCGACTTGCTGGTAGCCCGCCAGGCGGCGATGAATGCGCCGTTGCCGGTCGCGGCCAAGACCGCGTTCGCCTGGCTGGCCCAGGACGATAGCGACAAAGCCCTGGCTGCTGCTGCCCGCGCCTACGAAGGCGACGAGCGCACCAGCTTCGGCGAGCGCAGTGAAAGCATCGCCCTGGCCCGGCAGTTCCGCGACTTTGCCGCGCTCACCGCCGATGAAACCTTCGAAGGCTGGTGCGAAGCCTTGTACCGCCCATTGTTCAACGCCCCGTGGCAGACCCTGGGCAACCCGGAGAAAGGCGCATGACCCAGGACCGTCCCCTGGCACTGAGTTTCCCCCTGCATGGCAGCCAGCTGATCGAGGCAAGCGCCGGCACGGGCAAGACCTTCACCATTTCGGCGCTGTACCTGCGCTTGATCCTCGGTCACGGTGGCGAGCAGGGCTTCGACCGCGAGCTGCTACCACCGCAGATCCTCGTGGTGACCTTCACCGACGCCGCCACCAAAGAGCTGCGCGAACGTATCCGCGCCCGCCTGGCCGAAGCTGCGCGGTTCTTCCGTGGCGAGCTGGAGGCGGCCGACCCGCTGCTGCACCAGCTGCGTGACGACTATCCGGAAGAAGCCTGGCCACGCTGTGCCGGGCGCCTGGAAATCGCCGTGCAGTGGATGGACGAGGCCGCGGTATCGACCATCCACGGTTGGTGCCAGCGCATGCTGCGCGAACATGCCTTCGACAGCGGCAGCCTGTTCACCCAGACCCTGGAAACCGACCACAGCGAACTGCTGGGCCAGGTCATGCGCGACTACTGGCGGCGCTTCTGCTACGGCATGCAAGGCGACGCGCTGGCCTGGGTGCGTGGCCATTGGGGCAGCCCCGACGCCTTGCTGCCCCGGATCCGGCCGCTGTTCGGTCGCGTGCGCGCCCAGCACGACGGGCCCGAGCCGTCGGCACTGATCCAGGCATCGCTGCAGCAGCGTGGCGAGCAGTTGGCCCGGCTCAAGGCGCCTTGGGCGCAATGGGCCGAGGAGTTGCGCCAGATCTGCCGTGATGCACTGGCCGCCAAACAGGTCGATGGCCGCAAGATGCAGGCCCGTTACTTCGAACCCTGGTTCGACAAGCTCTGTTCCTGGGCGGCAGACGAACAACTGGTGGAGCTCGACCTGGGCACCGGCTTTACCCGCCTGACCCCGGCGGGCATGGCCGAAGCCTGGAAGGGCGAGCCACCCGAGCACCCGGCCCTCAATGCCATGCAGAGCTTGCAGCAACAGCTCCAAGCCCTGGACAGCCCGGATGCCCCATTGCTCGAGCATGCCGCCAACTGGGTATCGGCACGCTTCGAAGTGGAGAAGCGTCGGCGTGCGGAAATGGGCTTCGACGACATGCTCCTGCGCCTGCAGCACGCCCTTGCCAGCGAGGCCGGCGAGCGCTTGGCCAGCCTGATCCGCGAACAGTTCCCGGTGGCGTTGATCGACGAGTTCCAGGACACCGACCCGGTGCAGTACGGCATCTTCGAGCGCATCTACCAGATCAGCGAAAACCGCGCCGAAACCGGCCTGTTCATGATCGGCGACCCCAAGCAGGCGATCTATGCCTTCCGTGGCGCCGACATCTACACCTACCTTGCCGCCCGCCGTGCCACGAGTGGTCGCCTGCACAGCCTGGACACCAACTACCGCTCCAGCAAGGCCATGGTCGCGGCGGTCAACCAGGTGTTCCTGCAGGCCGAGGCGCGTGAGGCAGGGCGTGGCGCATTCCTGTTCCGCGAGGCTGATGACAACCCGCTGCCGTTCATCGAGGTCCGCGCCAAAGGCCGTGGCGAGCAGCTGTTGATCGACGGTGAAGCCTGCGCAGCCCTTCAATGCTGGCATCTGGAAAGCGAAGAGCCGGTCTCCGGCAGCGTTTACCGGCAGCAGCTGGCAGCAAGTTGCGCCAGCCATATCGTCGCCTTGCTCAATGGCGGCCAGCAAGGCACGGCTGGTTTCCAGAATGCCGAGGGCGAACTGCGCCCGTGCCTGCCATCGGACATCGCCATCCTGGTGCGCGATGGCCATGAAGCGCAGATGGTCCGCGCCGAGCTTGCCGCGCGCGAGGTGCGTAGTGTGTACCTGTCCGACAAGGACTCGGTATTCGCTGCCCAGGAAGCCCACGACCTGTTGGCCTGGCTAAAGGCCTGCGCCGAACCCGACTCGGAGCGCCTGCTCAAGGCCGCCCTGGCCAGCCTTACCCTCGATCTGTCGCTGGCTGCGCTGGACCGCCTGAACCAGGACGAGCGGGTCTGGGAAGACTGGGTCATGCGTTTTCGCCGTTACCGCGACACCTGGCAGCGCCAGGGCGTGTTGCCGATGCTGCGGCACCTGCTGCATGACTTCCAGCTGCCGCGCACGCTGATCCGCCGCAGCGATGGCGAGCGGGTGCTGACCAACCTGCTGCACCTGGCCGAGCTGCTGCAACAGGCCGCCGGCGAACTGGACGGCGAGCAGGCGCTGATCCGCCACCTGGCCGAGCACCTGGCCAGTTCCGGCCAGGCTGGTGAAGAGCAGATCCTGCGCCTGGAGAGTGACGAGCAGTTGGTGAAAGTGGTGACCATCCACAAATCCAAGGGCCTGGAATACCCCTTGGTCTACCTGCCGTTCATCTGCACCAGCAAACCGGTGGACGGCAGCCGCCTGCCGCTGGCCTGGCATGATAGCCAGGGCAACGCCCATCTCACCCTCACACCAGACCAGGAACAGATCGACCGCGCCGACGACGAGCGCCTGGCCGAAGACCTGCGCCTGCTCTATGTGGCCCTGACCCGCGCCCAGCATGCCTGCTGGCTGGGTGTCGCCGACCTCAAGCGGGGCAACCAGAAGAGCTCGCAACTGCACCGCTCGGCGTTCGGCTACCTGCTGGGTGGCGGCCTCGCCCTGCCGGGCTCGCAGCAACTGACGGACTGGTTGCAGGCCTTGGCCAAGACCTGCCCGCACATCTCTTGCCCGAGCCTGCCGCCGGCAGATGAGCAGGTGTATCGCATGCCGCACGCCGAGCATGAGCTGCTACCTGCCCGCAAACCGCGCCGCGCAGCGGGCGCCGAGCATTGGTGGATTGCCTCGTACAGTGCCCTGCGCGTCGGCGACCAGACCCTCGGTGCCGACAGCTCCCAGGCCCAGCAGTTACTGGATGATGAAGTGGTCGATACCCAGGTGCTGCGCGAGGTCCCGGCCGACAGTGGCGATATTCACCGCTTCCCGCGCGGGCCTAACCCCGGCACCTTCCTGCATGGCTTGCTGGAATGGGTTGGCCGCGAGGGCTTCAGCCAGGTCAGCGGCAATGCACGGCTGATCGAGCGAACCGTTGGCCAGCGCTGCAACCGTCGCGACTGGACCGGCTGGATCCCCACCCTGACGCACTGGCTGCAGCGCCTGCTGGGCGAAGCGCTGCCGTTGCCGGGTAACGACCTCGGTGTGACGCTCGGGCAGCTGCGCCACTACCAGATCGAAATGGAGTTCTGGTTCGCCAGCCACCAGGTCGATGCCGAACAACTCGACCGCCTGGTGGCACGCCACACCCACCCCGGCCTGGCACGCCCGGCGGCGCAGCCGACCGTGCTCAATGGCATGTTCAAAGGTTTCATCGACCTGGCCTTCGAGCTGGACGGGCGTTACTACGTGACCGACTACAAGTCCAACTGGCTGGGCCCGGATATCCAGGCCTACGATGCCCAGGCCATGGAAAAGGCCATCCTCGAGCATCGCTACGACCTGCAGTACGTGCTGTACCTGCTGGCCCTGCATCGCCAGTTGCGCGCCCGCCTGCCTGACTACGACTACGACCGCCATGTCGGCGGCGCCCTGTTCATCTTCCTGCGAGGTGCCAGCAGCAGCGGCCACGGCGTTTACCACGCCAAGCCACCGCGTGAGCTGATCGAAAGCCTCGATGCGCTGTTCCGTGGTGAGCATCCGCCCGTACAGCAGGACCTGTTTGCCGGAGCCGTGATATGAGCCGAAGCCTCGTCGACCTGTTGCCCACCCCGCTGCACGCCGAGCATCTGCTCGCACTGGCGCCGCAGCATGACAGCGGTGACCTGCTGCAACTGCTCGACCGCTGGGTAGAGCGGGGTTGGCTGCGTGCCCTGGACCGTGCGTTCGTATCGTTCCTGGAGGAGCGAGCCCCCGGTAGCGACCCCCTGCTGTTGCTGGCCGCCGCCCTGGCCAGCCACCAACTGGGCCACGGCCATGTCTGCCTCGACCTGCAGCAAACCCTGGCCGAGCCCGATTTTGCCCTGTCGTTGCCGCCTGAAGGCGACGCCTTGACCGGCCCCTTGCTGCTGCCCTCGCAGTTGCTGGCCAACCTCGACCTGCACGCCTGGCGCCAGCGCATTACTGCCAGCCCCCTGGTGGCCGCCGGGGATACCCCGGGCCAGCAAGCGCGGCCTCTGGTGCTCAGCGGCGAGCGTTTGTACTTGCGCCGTTACTGGAGTTACGAGCGGCGCATCGACCATACCCTTCGCCAGCGCCTGACCCAGGCCGAAGCGCCTCCGGCCGACCTGCCTGGCCGTCTGGCGCAACTGTTCGACGGTGGTACGCCGGCAGGCCAGGTGGACTGGCAGAAGCTCGCCTGCGCCCTGGCCACCCGCGCAGGCTTCAGCATCATCACCGGCGGCCCTGGCACGGGTAAGACGACTACCGTGGTGCGCCTGCTGGCCTTGCTGCAGGCTCCGGCGGTAGAGCAGGGCAGGCCATTGCGCATTCGCCTGGCCGCGCCGACCGGCAAGGCGGCCGCGCGCCTGACCGAATCCATTGGCCAACAGGTCGAGCGCCTGCAGGTCAGCGCCGAGGTGCGCGGTCAGATCCCCACCGAGGTCAGCACCGTGCACCGCCTGCTCGGCAGCCGCCCCGGTTCGCGGCACTTCCGCCACCATGCCGGCAACCCGCTGCCGTTGGACGTGCTGGTGGTCGACGAAGCGTCGATGATCGACCTGGAAATGATGGCCAACCTGCTCGATGCCCTGCCGCCACGGGCACGTCTGGTACTGCTGGGCGACAAGGACCAGCTGGCCTCGGTCGAAGCCGGTGCGGTACTGGGTGACCTGTGCCGGGATGCCGAGGAGGGCTGTTACTCGCCGGCGACCGAGGCATGGCTGGAGCAGACCGGTGGTGAGTCGCTGGCGGGCAGCGGCCTCAAGGCCGGCGATGAGCAACGCAACCCGTTGGCCCAGCAGGTGGTGATGCTGCGCTTCTCGCGGCGTTTCGGCGAAGGCAGCGGCATTGGCCAGCTGGCCCGGCTGGTCAACCGCCAGGACTCCCATGCGGCGCGCAGCCTGCTGGCTGCGCCGCCGCCCGATGTGCACAGCCTGGCCCTGAAGCACGAACAGGACCGCGCCTTCGACCGCCTGCTGCTCGACGGCCTGAACCGCGGCAGCGACGGCCCGCAGGGTTACCGCAGCTACCTGCGTACCCTTGGCCGTTTTCGCCCGGCACTCGATACCGCCGTTGACGACCCCGCGTGGGAGCAATGGGCGGGCAAGGTGCTGCACAGCTTCGAAGACTTCCAGCTGCTGTGTGCGGTACGCCGCGGCGCCTGGGGTGTCGAAGGTCTCAACGAGCGGGTGGCGCGGGTACTGCACAATGCCGGGCTGATCGACAGCCAGCAGCCTTGGTACGAAGGGCGCCCGGTGCTGGTAACCCGCAACGATTACGGCCTGGGCCTGATGAACGGTGACATCGGCATTGCCCTGCGCCTGCCGGACGAGCGCGGCGAACCCCTGTTGCGCGTGGCCTTCCCGCGTAACGACGGCAGCGGCGGCGTACGCTTCGTCCTGCCCAGCCGGCTGAACGAAGTGGAAACGGTATTCGCCATGACCGTGCACAAGTCCCAGGGCTCGGAGTTCAGCCACACCGCGCTGGTGCTGCCGGATGCGCTCAACCCGGTGCTGACCAAGGAGCTGGTATACACCGGCATCACTCGCGCCAAGCACTGCTTCAGCCTGGTCGAGCCCCGCCAGGGTATTTTCGAAGAGGCGGTGGCGCGCAAGGTACGGCGAATTTCCGGGTTGATGCTGGAGCAGGTCTGACCCTGTAGTGAGCCAATGGGAGATCCCCTGTGGGAGCGGGCGTGCCCGCGAACACGGGCGCAGCCCGTGCCAGCCACCGTGGTGCCTGCTTCGCGGGCACGCCCGCTCCCACAAGGATCGCATTGGATCAGCGGCTTTCATACAAGCATGCGGCCATGTGCTATCGTTGCGCCGATATCGGAAAGGACCTTAAGAGATTTCCCACATGAAAGTGGCCGCAAGGCGAGTGACGAGCTGTGTGCTTTCGCTATTGCTGGCCGCCCTGTTCCTTTCCGCAGGCCCGGCCCAGGCAGACCCCGCCATAACTGCCGCCCAGGCGCAGCAACGTGCCAAGGCCGTCACCCAGGTGGTGCTGGGCATCTTCAGTTACGCCCGCTGGCCCGTCGAACCCTCGCCCTTGCGCCTGTGCGTGGTCGGCCCGACCGAATACGCCGATGACCTGATCAAAGGCCATGTGCAGGAGTCCGGCCGACCGCTGCAGGTGCGGCGGCTGCTGGCAGACGATAGCCAGGTCGCCCAGGCCTGCGACGCCATCTACATCGGCAAACTCGACCAGGGCCAGCGCGACCGGCTGTTCGAGCGCGTCAGTGGCCACCCGGTGCTGAGCATCAGCGAGGCAGACGACCCGTGCACGGTCGGCAGCCTGTTCTGCTTGCGGGTCAGCGACCAGCAGGTAGCCTTTGAAGTCAACCTGGACTCGGTGGCACGCTCCGGCGTGCGCATTCACCCCAGCGTGCTGCAATTGTCGCGGCGCCGGGCGGTGCAACCATGAAACGAACCCGCAAGCGCGGCGTGCGCCCGACCCTGCGCTCGGTGCTGGGCCGTGGCCATCTCAGCGTCGCCTTGCTCGCCGTGGGCCTGGCCGGCATATCCCTGACCCTGCTGGGCGTGCTCGCCCTGCGTGTCTACGCCAACGACAACCTGCACCTGATCGCCCGCTCGATCAGCTACACCGTGGAAGCGGCGGTGGTGTTTGACGACAGCGCAGCGGCCAATGAGTCGCTGGCGCTGATTGCCAGTACCGAGGAAGTGGCCGAAGCCAGGGTCTTCAACAACGAAGGCGAGCAGTTGGCGCATTGGCAGCGCAGCGATACCGGCGTGCTCGCGCGGCTGGAGGCGCAGGTGGCCACCGCCTTGCTGGATGAGCCGATCAACCTGCCGATCACGCACCAGCAACAGCAGGTCGGGCGCATCGAGCTGGTTGGCCAGGGGCGAAGCCTGTTGCTGTTCCTGTTCAGCGGGCTGGCCGGCATCCTGTTCTGCACGGTGCTCAGCGCCCTGGCTGCCCAATACTTGTCGCGGCGTCTGCTCAGCGATATCGTCCGCCCGCTGCGTGGCCTGGCCAGTGTCGCCCACGCCGCCCGCCGCGAGCGCAGTTTCGACCGGCGCGTGCCGGAAGCGCCGATTGCCGAGCTCAACGAACTGGGCAATGACTTCAACGCCCTGCTGGACGAACTGGAGGTGTGGCAAAGCCACCTGCAGAGCGAAAACCAGACCCTGGCGCACCAGGCCAGCCACGACAGTCTGACCGGCCTGCCCAACCGCGCATTCTTCGAGGGGCGCCTGAGCCGCAGTGTGCGCAATGCAGAACGGCAGCAAGATCACCTGGCGTTGCTGTTTCTCGACAGCGACCACTTCAAGCAGATCAACGACACCCTCGGCCATGCGGTGGGCGACGAAGTGCTGATCAGCGTGGCCGACCGCGTGCGTGCCCAACTGCGCGAGCACGACCTGGTGGCGCGTTTGGGTGGCGACGAGTTCGCCGTGCTGCTGACGCCTTTGCATTCGCGCCAGGACGCCGAGCACATTGCCGAGAAGATCGTTGCCAGCATGAAGTTGCCGGTGCAGCTGGACAGTGGCCGCAGTATCGCCACCTCGTTGAGTGTCGGTATTGCCTATTACCCGGATGACGGCGCTGACCCTGCCAGTCTTCTGAATGCCGCCGATGCAGCGATGTACCAGGCCAAGCGCAAACGCCGTGGTCATTGGCAAATGGCGCAGACGGAACGGTCCGCCAGCGAAATCAAGAACAGGAGTTGAACCCGTGATACAGGCTTTGCGTTTCCCCCTTTGGGCCTTGTTGCTTGCCGTGCTGGCGCTGACCGGCTGCCAGAGCGCTCCGCCCAAAGGCCTGACCGCCGAGCAGATTGCCGTGCTCAAGCGTGAAGGCTTTACCCCGACCGACGAAGGCTGGGCCTACGATTTGTCCGGCAAGGTGCTGTTCGGCAGCGACCTGGACAGCCTCAACAGCCAGAGCCAGGCGATTGTCGAACGCATTGGCAAGGCGCTGCTCGGCGTTGGCATCCAGGGCGTGCGGGTGGATGGGCATGCCGACTCTTCCGGCAAGGCGGCGTATAACCAGCAGCTGTCCGAGCGCCGCGCGCAGAGCGTGGCCAGGGCGCTGGTCGGGGTAGGCATGCCGGCGCAGAACATCCAGTCCCGCGGGCTGGGCAGTAGTCAGCCGGTGGCGGACAACCGCACCAGCGCCGGGCGTACCGAGAACCGGCGGGTGTCCATTGTGGTGGCTTCCTACTGACCACAGCATACGGGCTATCAGATATCCCTGTGGGAGCGGGTTCACCCGCGAACACCGGCGAAGCCGGTGCCATGCACCGAGTTGTCTGCTTCGCGGGTAAACCCGCTCCCACTTTATCTGTGTTACCCCCGGGGTTTCAGCGCAGATGCACAAGTTGCCGGGGCTGCTCTGCAGCCCTTTCGCGACACAAGGCCGCTCCTACAGGTACAGCGATAACCTCGAGATCAACGCTGCACCCGTGGGAGCTGGCTTGCCGGCGATGGGCTGCAACGCAGCCCCCTTATTCCTGAGCAAACCGCATCTCTCGGGTCTCCCCCATCAACAACGGTGCATTCGCCTCGGTCACCCCGCGAATGTAATCCCACAGCAGGGTAATCCGCTTCAACTTCCTCAAATCCTCCCGGCAATACATCCAGAACTGGCGTGTCACCTCGATCTCCTCCGGCAACACCGTCACCAGCCGCGGGTCCTGCGCCGCAAGGAAGCACGGCAAGATCGCCAGCCCACGCCCCTGCAACGCAGCCGTGTACTGCGCAATCACGCTGGTACTGCGCAAATGCGCGCTGGCGCTGGGGATCAGGTTGGCCAGGTACAGCAGCTCCGAACTGAACGCCAGGTCGTCCACGTAGCTGATGAACGGGTGCCTGGCCAGGTCCGCGATCTGGTTGATCGGTGCATGGCTGTCCAGGTAGCCCTGGGTCGCGTACAGCCGCAAGCGGTAGTCGCACAGCTTGCAGCACACATAAGGCCCATGCTCCGGCCGCTCCAGGGCGATGACGATGTCCGCCTCGCGCTTGGACAGGCTGATGAAGTGCGGCAGCGGCAGGATATCCACCGAAATCGCCGGGTAGGCATCGACGAAGTGGCTTAGCTGCGGGGTGACGAAGAAGCTGCCGAAGCCTTCGGTGCAGCCCATGCGTACATGCCCCGACAACGCCACGCCCGACCCGGACACCTGCTCGCAGGCCATGTGCAGCGTGCTCTCGATCGACTCGGCATAGCCAAGCAGGCGCTGGCCCTCGGCGGTGAGGACAAAGCCGTTGGTCCGGGATTTCTCGAACAGCAAGGTGCCCAGCGCCCCCTCCAGCGAGCTGATGCGCCGCGACACCGTGGTGTAGTCCACGCTCAGGCGCTTGGCGGCGCTGCTGGCCTTGCGGGTACGCGCCACTTCAAGGAAGAACTTCAGGTCGTCCCAGTTGAGCGCGCTCAGGGATGTGAGGTCTTTTTGCATGATGATCCGGTTTTTTTGTGCGTTCTTGTTGGATGTTTGCACATCTATACTCGAAACAAGCCTCAGGACGCCACCTCGCGTTTGCACGGCGCTGGCGATCTCGTCCCGACAATAATTCCAAGGAGAACGCAGATGAACGCACCGCAATCCCCTAACCAGACCAAAATCGAGCAGGTCAAGCTGCTGATCGACGGCCAATGGGTCGAGTCCACGACCACCGAATGGCGCGACATCGTCAACCCGGCCACCCAAGAGGTGCTGGCGCGCGTACCGTTCGCCACCGTCGAAGAAGTCGACGCGGCCGTGGCCGCTGCCCAACGTGCCTTCCAGACCTGGCGTAACACGCCGATCGGCGCGCGCATGCGCATCATGCTCAAGCTGCAGGCGCTGATCCGCGAACACACCAAACGCATCGCCCAGGTCCTCAGTGCCGAGCAGGGCAAGACCCTGGCCGACGCCGAAGGCGATATTTTCCGCGGCCTGGAAGTGGTCGAGCACGCAGCCTCCATCGGCACCCTGCAGATGGGCGAATTCGCCGAGAACGTTGCCGGCGGCGTCGATACCTATACCCTGCGCCAGCCGATCGGCGTATGCGCCGGCATCACACCGTTCAACTTCCCGGCGATGATCCCGCTGTGGATGTTCCCCATGGCCATCGTCTGCGGCAACACCTTCGTGCTCAAACCGTCCGAGCAAGACCCGCTGTCGACCATGCTGCTGGTCGAACTGGCGCTGGAAGCCGGCATACCGGCTGGCGTGCTCAACGTGGTGCACGGCGGCAAGCAAGTGGTGGATGCCATTTGCACCCACCAGGACATCAAGGCGATTTCCTTCGTCGGCTCCACCGAAGTGGGCACCCACGTGTACAACCTGGGCAGCCAGCACGGCAAGCGCGTGCAGTCGATGATGGGCGCCAAGAACCACGCGGTGGTGCTGCCTGATGCCAACCGCACGCAAACCGTCAACGCGCTGGTCGGTGCCGCCTTCGGTGCAGCAGGCCAGCGCTGCATGGCCACCTCGGTGGCTGTGTTGGTGGGCAAGGCCCGTGAATGGCTGCCGGATATCAAGGAAGCGGCCAGCAAGCTCAAGGTCAATGCCGGTTGCGAGCCAGGCACCGATGTCGGCCCGGTGGTATCCAAGCGCGCCAAGGAGCGTGTGCTGGGCCTGATCGAAAGTGGCATCAAGGAAGGCGCCAAGCTGGAACTCGACGGCCGTGACGTCACGGTGCCGGGCTACGAGCAAGGCAACTTCATCGGCCCAACCCTGTTTTCGGGCGTGAATACCGACATGCAGGTTTACACCCAGGAAATCTTCGGCCCCGTGCTGGTGACCCTGGAAGTCGATACGCTCGACGAGGCCATCGCCCTGGTCAACGCCAACCCGTTCGGCAACGGCACCGGCCTGTTCACCCAGAGCGGCGCGGCAGCGCGCAAGTTCCAGAGCGAAATCGACATCGGCCAGGTCGGCATCAACATCCCGATCCCGGTCCCGGTACCGTTCTTCAGCTTCACCGGCTCGCGTGGTTCCAAGCTCGGCGACCTCGGCCCGTACGGCAAGCAAGTGGTGCAGTTCTACACTCAGACCAAGACCGTCACCGCCCGCTGGTTCGATGATGACAGCGTCAACGACGGTGTGAACACCACCATCAGCCTGCGCTAAGCCATCAGCCTGCGCTAAGGAGAGAGTCATGCGTATCGCATTCATCGGGCTCGGCAACATGGGCGCACCCATGGCCCGCAACCTGATCAAGGCCGGGCACCAACTGAACCTGTTCGACCTGAACAAGGCCGTGCTGGCCGAGCTGGCAGAACTGGGCGGGCAGATCAGCCCTTCGCCCAAGGACGCGGCGGCCAACAGCGAGCTGGTGATCACCATGCTGCCGGCTGCTGCCCATGTGCGCAGCGTGTACCTGAACGAAGACGGCGTGCTGGCCGGCATTCGCCCCGGCACGCCGACCGTGGATTGCAGCACCATCGACCCACAGACTGCGCGTGATGTGTCCAAGGCCGCAGCGGCCAAGGGCGTGGACATGGGCGATGCGCCGGTGTCCGGTGGCACCGGCGGCGCGGCGGCAGGCACCCTGACCTTCATGGTCGGTGCCAGCACCGAGCTGTTTGCCACCCTCAAGCCGGTACTGGAGCAGATGGGCCGCAACATCGTGCACTGCGGTGAAGTCGGCACCGGGCAGATCGCCAAGATCTGCAACAACCTGCTGCTGGGCATCTCGATGATCGGCGTGTCCGAGGCCATGGCCCTGGGCAATGCACTGGGCATCGACACCAAGGTTTTGGCCGGCATCATCAACAGTTCGACCGGGCGTTGCTGGAGCTCGGACACCTACAACCCGTGGCCGGGCATCATCGAAACCGCGCCGGCATCGCGTGGCTATACCGGAGGCTTTGGCGCCGAACTGATGCTCAAGGACCTGGGGCTGGCCACCGAGGCTGCACGCCAGGCGCATCAACCGGTGATTCTGGGGGCTGTGGCCCAGCAGCTATATCAGGCCATGAGCCTGCGCGGCGAGGGTGGCAAGGACTTCTCGGCGATCGTCGAGGGTTACCGCAAGAAAGATTGACGAGCGAGGACTTCATCGCGGGCCAGGCGGCCTTCCCTCTGTAACTGCGCACCAGAGGGAAGGGCGTCTGATCCGCGATTTTTTTTGCCGGCGGGCGGCCAGATTTATTCCACGTATTGTGATGGGTTTACTGACATTTGCACAGGCAACAAGCATCTTCAACCTAAGATGTCAATTTGCTATAGTTTCCAGATAGGGAAACTCGAGCCATCTTCATGTTCAAGATAATAGAGTCAATCAAAACCGCTCGTTACAAGCGAATAGTCAGGTCTCACGGGGGTAAGATTGCTGCCGGGCCATCAACATTCAGTAAATATGCCAGTGCGGATCTAGAGGAATATGTTCAGCTGGGCCATATAAAAATCCGATCTTCCCAAGTTGGGATTGGTGCTTACACCTATATTAGAAGTGGTACCCATCTTTCATTTGTATCTTCCATAGGTCGATTCTGCTCCATTGGCTCCGATTGTGTCATTGGTCAAGAGAAACACACACACCCATCCTCCTGGGTAAGTACCCATCCATTTCAGTATGAAGATGGAGGAAATCTGGAGTACCGAGCTGATGAAGCGCTTGCCCAGATAGGTCACGACGTATGGATTGGCGCCGGAGCCACTGTCCTTGCAGGCGTGAAGGTCGGGACCGGAGCCATCATCGCGACCCAGGCTTTGGTGTCGCGTGATGTGCCGCCGTATGCGATCGTGGGTGGGAATCCGGCAAAAGTCATCAAGTATCGACATGCTGAAGACATCATTGCCAGGCTCATGGACAGCGAGTGGTGGGATTTGGATACTGCTACCTTGAGAGAGCTGAATCTGGCAGAACCGGAAAAGTTCCTGAGGTCTATCGAAGATCGTACCTCGCGAAACAAAGTCAACTACAGAGTCGTTTGTCTTTCTCAGAAGGGTGTGAAACCTTTGAAGAGTGACCACTCCTAGTCGAGGGCGATGCGCCGAAAGCCACTGTTATACTTGCAGCAGGATATTTTATTCGACTCGCGGACCCTTTGATCATCATGCTTGAACCTGAGCGGCGTCATGTGGGACTTTTTGCGCATCCCACATGACCAGGCAAAGTCCGCTTATGAATCAAGCAAAGACAAAGTACTTGCGCACGGTCTCGACCACTTCCCAGGTGCCTTTCATCCCCGGTTCGATCACGAACACATCACCCGCTTTCAGGTGCTTCGGCTCTTCGCCTTCCGGGGTGATGATGCAGTAGCCATCGAGGAAGTGGCAGAACTCCCACTTCTCGTAGTTGACCTCGAACTTGCCCGGGGTGCAGATCCAGGTGCCCATGATCTTGCTGCCGTCGGCTGACAGATAGGCGTTGAGGTTGACGGTGTGCGGATCGCCGCCGATGCGCTTCCACTTGGTGGCGTCCACGACCGGCGTCGGGCAGGTTTCGCGCAGGACGGTGATGAAATCGGACATGGCACAACTCCTGGTGACTGGCTGAATGACTCGTCACCATAGGGCCATCGGCCGAGCCGCAGTTGCCTGGGCTCGACGTCCAGCTGTCTGGTCGCGCTATGCCAGGCGGTTGACCTCGACGGTGATGTGCGCCAGTTCTTCGTGTACGCCCAGGGCCTGGCGCACGCTGTCGGCGCTGAGTTCGGCCTGGGCGGCCAGGCCAAGAATGCAGGCGTACTGGTCCTTGCCCACGCGCCACACGTGCAGGTCGGTGATGCTGGCCGGCACCGGCAGCTGCGCGACCACCGCGCGGATTTCTTCCACTACCGGCGCGTCCATCTCCGCATCCAGCAGCACCCGCCCGGTATCGCGCAGCAGCCCGCGGGCCCACAGCGCCACCAGCAGCGCACCGACCAGGCCCATGACCGGGTCGAGCCAGCCGGCGCCCCAGTACTTGCCGGCCAGCAGGGCGACGATAGCCAGCACCGAAGTCGCGGCGTCGGCCATCACATGCAGGTAGGCCGAGCGCAGGTTCAGGTCGTGGTGATGGTGGCCGTGGTCATGGTGATGATGATCGTGATGGTGATGGTCGTCACGCAGCAGCCAGGCGCAGATCAGGTTGACGGCCAGGCCCACGGCGGCGATGAAGATCGCCTCGTCATAGCGGATCGGCCCCGGTGCCAGCAGGCGCTCCACCGACTGGAATGCCATCAGCCCGGCCACGCCCAGCAACAGCAGGGCGCTGGAGTAGCCACCGAGAATCTCGATCTTCCAGGTGCCGAAGGCAAAGCGCCGGTCGCCGGCATAACGCCGCGCGGCGGCATAGGCCAGCAGCGACAGGCCCAGGGCCAGGGCGTGGGAGCTCATGTGCCAGCTGTCGGCCAGCAACGCCATGGAATTGAAGAACCAGCCCCCGGTAATTTCCGCCACCATCATCACGGCGGTCAGCCACACGGCCAGGCGCGTCTTGCGCTCGGCGCCCAGGTTGCTGGTATGGAACTGGTGACTGTGCTGCCAGCGGTCTGAGGTTTGTGTCGCCATGGTTTATCATGCTCCCGGAACGTCGAGAAATATACTATACCCCAGTATACCTAGCGTGGTGTGAAACCCAATGGCACATACCCTGAAGAGCAAGAAGCAACTACTGACCCGGGTGCGTAAGATCAAAGGCCAGGCCGCCGCCCTGGAGACAGCGCTGGAGCAGGACAAGGACTGCCTGGCGATACTGCAGCAGATCGCCGCCGTGCGCGGTGCGGTGAACGGGCTGATGGCCGAAGTCATGGAAGGGCATATCCGCGAACACCTGGTGGCGGACGGGCTGAGTGCCGAGGAGCGGCAGGACGAGGCGGACAAGGTGGCGACGTTGCTGCGGTCGTACCTCAAGTAGCAGACCGGGGGTACCGATACCCTAGGGGGGTATTGGTACCCGATGGTACTTGCTGATTTCCTACGTGTCAGAAGGCATGTTCTTACTTTGCCATCCAATCTGTCCGCTAGTCGCGACGTGTGTGCATAGTGTGTAGTGCGCTTTGTTCTGGTCAATTCGGTGTGTATGATACACATCGACTGCCGAGGAAGAATGAATGCGCAGTCGTGAAGTTATCCAGCTTATTGAAGCCGACGGCTGGTATCAGGTTGATGTGAAAGGTAGTCATCACCAGTTCAGGCATCCGAAAAAAAGGGGGCGAGTCACGGTTCCTCATCCCAAGAGTGAGCTCCCCAAGGGCACAGTACGCAGCATCTTGAAGCAGGCTGGCTTGATTCAAGCCAACGGCACTGCCAGCACGAGCATCAACGGAGGTAGTCAATGAAATTCCCGGTCGTATTGCACAAAGACGCCGACTCGGACTACGGCGTGACCGTACCTGATGTGCCCGGTTGCTTCAGCGCCGGTGCCACTGTTGCAAAAGCACTGGAGAATGTTCAGGAAGCGCTGGCACTGCATTTTGAAGGGTTGGTCGCAGATAACGAGGCATTGCCGCAGGCACAGGAAGTCGACGTCCATGTGGCGAACCCTGACTATGAAGGTGGGGTCTGGGCCGTTGTGGATTTTGATGTCACCCCGTACCTGGGCAAGGCGGTTCGCTTCAATGCAACGCTGCCGGAAAACCTGCTTCAACGAATCGACGAAAAAGTGAAGCGTGATCATCGCTATGCGTCCCGCTCCGGTTTTCTGGCGTCGGCAGCACTGCGAGAGTTGGCCCTTTCGCACTGATCGGTACGCTCACTTTCGCTACGCCCACCAATACCGCACAAAGTGGAAGAACACCGGCGCGGCAAAGCACACCGAATCCATGCGGTCGAGCATGCCGCCGTGGCCTTCGATCATGTGCCCCCAGTCCTTCACCCCACGGTCGCGCTTGATCGCCGACATCACCAACCCGCCGAAGAAACCCATGGCGTTCACCGCCAACGCCATGAGTGCGGCCTGCCAGAAGGTGAATGGGGTGATCCAGCACAGCAGGGCGCCGATCAGGGTGGCCAGTGCCACGCCGCCGGCCAGGCCTTCGACGGTCTTGGACGGTGACAGGTTGGGCGCTACCTTGTGCTTGCCGAACAGCTTGCCGCACACGTACTGCAGCACGTCGCTGATCTGCACCACCAGGATCAGCCAGGCAATCAGCAGCAGGTTGCGGCCCTCGTAACCCGGGATGTCCAGGGTCATCAATGCCGGTACCGACGACACGCAGTACACCGCGATCATCAGCCCCCACTGCACCTTCGAGGCGCGCTCGAGAAAGCGCGTGGTGTCGCCGCCGAAGCTGGCCAGGATCGGCAGCAACAGGAACAGGTACACCGGGATGAAGATGCTGAACAACCCGTACCAGTCCATGGCGATCAGCACGTACTGCACTGGCAGCGCCACATAGAACGCCGCCACCAGTGCCGGGTAGTCGCTGCGCCGGGTCGGGGTGAGCGTCATGAACTCGCGCAAGGCATAGAACGATACGCCGTAGAACAGCACGATCACGCCGTACTTGCCGAACAGGAAGGCGATGCCGATCACCAGTACCATCACCCACCAGGCGTTGATGCGGGCGTTGAGGTTGTCGATCACCGCGTGCGGTGCCGGGCCGGCGCGCCATTTGAGCAGGCGGCCGATCACGCTGGCGAGCAGCAGCAGGGCGCCGATGCCGGCGAACAGGGAAAGGGTGTTGTCGTCCATCTCAGGCATCCTTGGGGGCCAGGTTCAGCAGGGCCTGGCTGGCCCGCTCGAGAAAGGCTTGCTTGCTTTCATCCGCCTGCAGGTGCAGCGGCTCGCCAAAGCTCAATGTGCACAACAACGGCAATGGCAAGGCACGACCCTTGGGCATCACCCGGTTGAGGTTGGCGATCCATACCGGCACCAGTTCGACTTCGGGGTTGGCTGCTGCCAGGTGGTACAGCCCGCTCCTGAACGGCATCAGCGGCTCGTCGCCGAGATTGCGAGTGCCCTCCGGGAAGAAGATCAGCGAGTCGCCCTGGGCCACGGCTTCGAGGATCGGCTGCAACGGGCTGCCCTGGCCGGCGCTGTGTTGCCGGTTGATCAGCACACCATTGAAGACCTTGCGGATGAGAAAGTCGCGAATGCCCGGCTTGGCCCAGTAATCGGCGCCGGCTACCGGACGGGTACGCTTGCGCAGCGGTTGCGGCAGCGAGGCCCACAGCAGTACGAAGTCGCCATGGCTGCTGTGGTTGGCGAAATACAGGCGCTGCACCGGCAGCGGCGTGCAGCCCAGCCACAGGGCGCGGGCGCCGGTGATCAGGCGGGCGGCGGAAGTGATGAGGTAGGCGGTCAGGTTGGCGAGCATGGATCGGTAGTCATCCCTTCAAAGGCAGTGTCAGCAGGGTAGCCAAGGCCAGCGACAGCTGCAGGCCAAGGCACACTGCCTGGCGGCGTAACAGGGCCAGCGCGGCCTGGCTGCGTGCAGGCCAGGCGCGGGAATCGGTGGCCTGCGGTTTGAGTTTCAGCTCGAACAGGGCGTGGTCCAGGGCCTGGGTGTCCGCCGCCAGGTCGCGGCTGGCGGCGAGGCGGGCGAACAGTTCGGCATCCAGGGCCACGCGAATGGCCCAGTACTTGTGCAGCACGCCTAGTACCAGCAGCGCAATGCACAGCAGGCTGGCCAGTGGTTGCAACTGTGCACCCAGCAAGGGCGCCAGGCCGTAGGCCAGGGCCAGCAGGGTGAGGCCGTCCGACAGGCGTTCCAGTTGTTTGCCACGGCCCAGCAGGCTGGCCACCACGTACAGCGTCATGGTTGTGTCCCTAGCTGTTGCAAGGCCTGGCGGTGTGCGCTGTGCAGGACCACGCTGGGGCGGGCCTTGCGGATCAGCGCCTCGGCCTGGCGAGCATCAGTGCAGCGGCCCGTGAGCACCAGCCAGGCGGCCACGGCGCTGGCACTGCGCGAATAGCCCAGGGCGCAACAGACCAGCACCGGGCCTTGGGAGCGCAGGCGTTCGATGGCCATGGCGGCCTGGTGCAGCAATGGGCTTTCCGGGGCGATCAGGTCCAGGGTAGGAAAACATGCGTAGCCAACGGCGGACGCGACCTGTGTAGGAGCGGCCTTGTGTCGCGAAAGGGCTGCGAAGCGGTCCCAGATTTTCAGCTTCGCAGCAGATATTGCTGGGGCCGCTTCGCAGCCCTTTCGCGACACAAGGCCGCTCCTACAATTGTCCGCGCTGTCCTGAACATGACACGGTAGCTCTGCGCACAAATCGACCACCGCAGCGAACTGCGCGCCACCCCCAGGAATCCGCCCAAGGTAGACGCCATCACACACCTCATCCGCCTGCGGGTGCCGCCAGGTCCACAACCGCGAGTTGACCCACGCCCCCACCAGATAAGGCGCCAGCAGCCAGCTGGCTGCATGCGACAAGCGCCCATCGGCGCCTTTCTGAAACCCGCCTGCACCGAGCACGCCATAGTTCAGCGCCACCAAAGCCAGCGATACAGCCGGCCAGGTCAACCACAGCCAGGCGCCGCCCAACGCAACGGCAGGCACTGCGCACAGCAGCCCACCCACTGTATAGAACAACGCCAACCGCCAACGCTTGGCATCCCGCGCAAGGCGCACCTGCTGCCAGGGCAGCTGCCCCCGATATGGCCACAACCAGACGCAGACGAACCCCGCCAATGCCCCGGTCGGCACGTCGATGAAATGGTGCTGCCAGGTGGTCAGCACCGACATCCCGATCAGTGCCATCCAGCCATGCATCAGCCAACGCCAGGGCTGGCGTTGCACGTGCCGGGCAAACATCGTCCAGATGATCACCAGCAGGGCAATATGCAGTGAAGGCGCCTGGTTGAACGGCTTGTCGAAGCCCATCAGCACATCGAACATCCAGCCGAACACCCCGCCCAGTTCCGGCCGCTCGAAGGTGAAGCGCAGCGGCCAGAGCAGGAAGCAGCTGACGCTGATCAGCTGCGCGGTTAGCAGCGCCAGCGCGTGCCGGTCCATTTCCTGGCGCGTACGCGGCAGCAGGAAGGACAAGCCGTAGAGCAGGTCGATCGACCAGTACGGGATGATCGTCCACGGCCACAACGGCATGCGGCTTTCCCAGCCGAACACCAGGCTGCCGACATCACTGCGCCCGGCGGTGTGATTGTTCGCCATCCCGTAGCTGAGGAAAAACAGCGGCCCCAGCAGCAGAAGCCAGAATACGCCCCGGCGGATCAGCCCGGGCTCGCGTGATGGGCTCATTCAGCGCACCCGTTGTGCCAGGCTGACGCTGAAAATGCCCCATTCATCGATGCGCTGGGCCAGCTTGCGGAACCCCGCCGCCTCTACCAGCTGGTCCATTTCGGCCTGGCTGCGGCGGCGCATCACCCAGGCCTCGCCGCCGCGATGGCTGGTGAGGGCGCGGGCGATCATTTCCAGTTGCGGGTGCCACGGCTGGCCGGTGTAGACCAGGTAACCGCCATCTTCCAGCGCATCGGCCAGGCCGGCCAGCGAGTTGCCTACCAACTGGTTGCTGGCGAACAGTTCGTACAGGCCGGAGACCACGGCCAGGGTCGGTGGTTGTTCCAGGGTGGCCAGGCTCTGGCGGTCGAAGGCATCGCCCTGGACGAAGCGGGCGATGTCGGCCAGGCCCTTTTCGGCAATCAGTGCGCTGCCTTGCTGCACGTTCAGTTCGCTGTAGTCGCGCAGCAGGATCGAGTCCGGCAGTTGTTCGAGTTCCTGCAGGGCCTCGAGGATGTAGCGGCCATGACCGGCGGCGATATCGACGATGTGCACCGGCCGCTGCTGTTCGCGCAGGCGGGCGATGGCCAGGCGCAGCAGTTCCTCTACGTGCAGCTTGCGCTGGCGGATGCCGCGCCAGCCGATGGCGTCGAGGTAGTTCTGGTCGACCAGGCGGCCAAGTTTGCCTTTGCCGGTCGGCTGGTTGCGGTACACGTAGTCCAGGGTACTGCCCGAATCGAAACCGGTATCGAAACCCAGCTTCACACCTTCGGACAGCCCCTTGCCCAGGCGCAGCCCGGCACGGGTGGCACGCCAGTAAAGGTCGCGGGGCGAGTTGCGCGGCAGCGGTGCGGCCAGGCTTTCGGCCTCGGCGCAGCTGGCGCCGGTCTTGTCGGCATCGAGCAGTGACGGCAGGGCGGCGGGGCTGGCGAAGCAATGTTCGACGAACCGCTCGATACGGCGCAGGGCATGGGCCCGATCACGCTCGCCAAGGGTGTCGTGGAAGAAGCCTGGCAGGATGTGCATTTCCTTGCGCGCACTGCCCAGGCGTTCGAAGAAGCGTTCCTGTGGCTGGCGTTCGACCACGAAGTCGGCACCGGACACCAGCAGCTGGGTCGGCAGCTGGATGGCCTGGGCATCCGCCACCACCCGGTCGGCGGCTTCGTACAGGCCGAGCAGCATGGTTACCGAAATCGGCCGGCTGATCAGCGGGTCGGCCACATACGACATGACCCGTTCGGGGTCGTGGGTGAGCAGGCGAGGCTTGACGTAGCTGTTGACGAAGAAGTTGCCGCGCAAGGCCTTCAGCAGTTTCAGGCCGGGGCGGGCGAACGGCACGTACAGTTTGACCTTGAACGCTGGCGAGGCCAGCACCAGGCAGCGCACCTTCGGCGCGTAGTCGTGGGCCCAGGTGGCGACCAGCACGGCCCCGACGCTCTGCGCCAGCACCACCAGGTCCTGTTCGGCAATGCCATGGCGGGCCTGGATGTGCTCGATGAAGGTCTGCACATCGCGCACGCTGGTGGCGAACCCCGGGCTGTCGCCGCGCGCGCCCGGCGACTGGCCGTGGCCACGGGCATCCCAGGCGAAGAAATCGTAGCCCGGCATATCCAGCTCATCGGCCAGGTGGGCCATGCGCCCGCCGTGTTCGTGGCCGCGGTGGAACATCACCACGGCCCGGCGTGGTTGGTGTTGGTTACGGGTGGCAGGCCAGTGACGGTAATGCAGCTCGACGCCGTCATGGGTGGAGAAGTGCAGCGCTTGCGCTTGGCGCATGGTCGACATCCTTTTACGACGGCAGTGGGCTCAGCGGGTTTCGGCCAGCCCCTGGCGAACCCGGTTGTAGAGGGTATAGAGCGAGAGTGCGAGGATGACCAGCAACAAGCCGTTGATCCAGGCGCCGTGCAGCACGCCGAAGGCGACGCCGGTACCCAGCACGCCGAAGGCGAACGCCCGGTCGCTCTTGCCCATGGGGCCGTCGTAGCGTCGTGAGGCGCCGGCCAGCGGGCCCATGACACCGGCGTATTCGCTGAAGGTGGCGCTAAGCACCACGAGTACGACCAAGGTTGGCGATACACCCGCCAGCAGGGCGAAGGGCAGGTACAGCGCGGCATCGGCGATCACGTCGCACAGTTCGTTGAGGTAGGCGCCGAGGGTGGATTGCTGGCCGAACTCCCGGGCGAGCATGCCGTCGACGGCGTTCAGTGCCATGCGCAGCAGCATCCAGACAGGAATCAGGATGAACAGCCAGGTGAGATGGGGCAGGGCAGCCAGCAGCAGGCCCAGCAGGATTGACAGCAGGGCGGCGGCTACGGTGACCTGGTTGGCGGTGACACCGCGGTCGTTGAGGCGCTGGACAGCAGGGCGGAGCATGGCCTGGAAGCGCGGTTTGAGCTGGTAGATCGATGCCACTGGAAAGTCCTTTTCGGTGGGTCGTTACGGCGCCATTGTGTGTGAGCCTTCTTCGCGGGTAAACCCGCTCCCACAGGTATAGCGTCCATCCGAGAGATACCACATATCCTGTGGGAGCGGGTTCACCCGCGAACACGGGCGAAGCCCGCCATCAATCGCGGTGCCTGCTTCGCGGGCTCGCCCGCTCCCACAGGTATAGCGTCCATCCGAGAGATACCACATATCCTGTGGGAGCGGGCCCGCCCGCGAACACGGGCGAAGCCCGTGCCATCCACTCCGTCAGCGGGTGAGGGTGGTTACCAACCCTGCGGCATACCCCGGCAATGCCGCAAAATCGCGTGCACACACCAGCAACCGGCGATTGGCCCATGGTTCCGTCAGCGCCACCCAGTGCAACGGCAACACCCCTTGCCAACGCTTCACCGCAGCCAGCGGCACCACTCCCACCCCGGCCCCGCCCGCGACCATGCGGATCACGCCATCGAACCCTTCGGCACGCACCCGAACCCGCATGCGCCGCCCCTCGCGCAGCGCCTGCTCTTCCAGGTACAACGCCAGTGCACTGCCAGCCCCCAGGCCGACATAGCCATGGGCCAGGCTATCGATGAAGCTCGGCGCGACCTCGTTGGCCAGCGGATGGCGCTGCGGCGTCACCAGCACCAACGGGTCTTCGCGAAACGGCCGGGTCTGCAGGTGCGCGCTGGGTGCGGCGGTCGAAACGATGCCCAGGTCTGCCATGCCTTGGGTAATCGATTGCACGATGCGCAGGCTCGGCAACTCCTGCACATCCACGCTGACTCCAGGGTTTTCAGCCAGGTAGCCGGCCAGCAGTTCCGGCAGGTACTCCGTGAGCGCAGCCGTGTTGCACAGCAGGCGCACCTGGCCCTGCTGCCCTTGTGCGTACTGGCCCAGGTCGAACTGCAGGCGCTCGACCTGCTGCGTTATCAGCCGGGCATGCTGCAGCAGTGCCTGGCCTGCCGGAGTTGCTTGTACACCACGGCGGTTGCGTTCCAGCAAAGGGATGCCCAGCGATGCCTCCATGGCGCGGATGCGCGCACTGGCTGCTGCCAGCGACAGATGGCTGCGGCTGGCACCGGCGGTGATGTTGCCGCACTCCAGGGTGTGCTGGAACAGCCTGAGGTCGATCAGGTCGAAATGCATGTGGCTCTGTCCTGGCAAGAGTCTGGCTGAGTATATGGCAGATTTTCACCCCGGCCGGCGCACGCCATCATCGGCCCATGAATACCTTGCTCGCTTTCTACCAGAACATTGGCCCAGCGCTGTCGCTGCTGGTGGTACTGACCTTCCTGCTGGCCGGTGCGGTGAAGGGCGTGATCGGCCTCGGCCTGCCGACCATCGCCATGGGCCTGTTGGGCCTGGCTATGCCACCGGCGCAGGCTGCGGCATTGCTGATCGTGCCGTCGACCCTCACCAACCTGTGGCAGCTGGCAAGCGGTGGGCACCTGCGGGGGTTGCTGGCACGCCTGTGGCCGATGCTGGCGATGATCTTCGTCGGTACCTTGCTGGGCAGTGCCTGGCTGGGGATCAACAGCGGCCCTTGGGCCGCACATGCACTGGGCGCGGCCTTGATGGTGTATGCGCTGTACGGGCTGGTCGGCCCGGGCCTGCGCCTGGCACCGGGGCGGGAGCGTTGGTCGGGGCCGCTTTGCGGGCTGGTTACGGGCGTGGTCACGGCGGCGACCGGGGTGTTCGTGATACCGGCTGTGCCCTACCTGCAGAGCCTGGGTTTGAGTCGGGATCAGATGGTCCAGGCCCTGGGCCTGTCGTTCACGGTTTCGACCCTGGCCTTGGCCGTTGGCCTGGCCGGGCAGGATGCCCTGGGTGGCCAGGCACTGGGTGCTTCGCTGCTGATGCTGGCGCCGGCCTTGCTCGGCATGCTGGCCGGCCAGTGGCTGCGTCAGCGCATCAGCGCGCTGCTGTTCAAACGCTGCTTCTTCATCGGCCTGGCCGCACTCGGCGGCCATTTGCTGATCAGCGGTTAGCGCTTGATGCGCTGAGCATGTCGATCATCTGGATGTCGAAATCGCGTTCCAGGTAGTCCATGCGTTTTTCGAAGAACGCGGTCATGTGCGGCAGGGCCGAATGCACATCCAGCGCGGCCTTGTCGGCCCAGACCTCGAAGAACACGAACAGGCTCGGGTCCTGCTTGTCGCGCAGCATGTGGTACTCGATGCAGCCCGGCTCCTGGCGGCTTGGCTCGACGTAGGCGCGGAACAGGGTTTCGAACGCTTCAGCCATTTCCGGGCGGGTCTTGGCTTTGAGGATGAAGGCGTACTGCTCACTCATGGGTCGCTACTCGTTGATGGGAGGTGATGCGATTCTAAGGCAATAATGTATTGTTGATTCGTGACTTCAGGTCAATTGTATTTTGCCCATGCATTACTGTATCCCGCGCCCGCGAGCCCCTAACCTGCCGGCCTGAATTTTCCGCGAGGCCCGCATGAAGAAGATCCTTTTGCTCAACGGTGGTAAACAGTTCGCTCACTCCGGCGGTCGCCTCAACGCGACCTTGCACGAAGCGGCCATCGCTCACCTGGACCGGGCCGGTTTCGATGTGCGCCAGACCTTCATCGACGGCGGCTACGACGCCCGGGAAGAGGTGGAGAAGTTCCTCTGGGCCGATGTGGTGATTTACCAGATGCCTGGCTGGTGGATGGGGGCGCCATGGACCGTGAAGAAGTACATCGACGAGGTGTTCACCGCAGGCCACGGCAGCCTGTATGCCAACGACGGCCGTACCCGTGCGGACTACTCGCAGAAGTACGGCAGCGGTGGCCTGGTGCACGGCAAGCAGTACATGCTTTCGCTGACCTGGAATGCACCGCAGCAGGCATTCGACGACCCGAGCGATTTCTTCGAGGGCAAAGGGGTGGATGCAGTGTACTTCCCGTTCCACAAGGCCAACCAGTTCCTCGGCATGACCGGGCTGCCGACTTTCCTGGCCGTGGATGTGATGAAGCGGCCGGATGTGCCGGCTGCTTTGGCGGCCTATGAGGCGCATCTGGACAAGGTGTTCGGCAAGGCACAGTAAGGTTTTTCCTGTGCTGGCCTCTTCGCGGGTAAACCCGCTCCCACAGGTGCTGCACGGCTTTCAAGGACTGTGGTGTACCTGTGGGAGCGGGTTCACCCGCGAAGAGGCCCGTACAGGCACCGCTGGACTTGGCCTCGACAAGCGGCTATCTAATCCCTGCAGAGACCAACCACACAGGCGCAGATGTGAAAACCCGATCCGAAGAACTCCAGGTATTCGTCGCCGTCATCGACTGCGGCTCGATTTCCGCTGCTGCCGAGCAGATGGGCCAGACCCCGTCCGCCGTCAGCCGTACCCTGTCGCGCCTTGAGGGCAAGCTGGGTACCACGCTGGTCAACCGCACCACTCGGCGCATGGACCTGACCGAGGAGGGCCGCTTCTTCCTCGAACGCGCGCGGCTGATCCTGGAGCAGATGGACGAGATGGAAGAGCGCCTGTCGATGAACCGCCAGACCCCCAACGGGCGCCTGCGCATCAACGCCGCCGCGCCGTTCATGCTGCATGCCATCCTGCCGTGGATCGGCGAGTTCCGCCGCCAATACCCTGGGATCGAACTGGAACTCAATACCGACGACCTGATTATCGACCTGCTGGAGCAGAGCACCGATGTGGCGATCCGCATCGGCGAACTGGCTGACTCCAGCCTGCACGCACGCAGCCTGGGTTGCAGCCCGGTACAGGTGCTGGCCAGCCCGGCCTACCTCGAGCAGCACGGCACGCCGCAGCGGGTCGAGGACTTGGCCAACCACTGCCTGCTTGGCTTCAGCCAGCCCGAATCGCTCAACCACTGGCCACTGCGCCATGCCCAGGGTGACCGCTGGAGCATCCGTCCGGCGCTGATCGCCTCCAGCGGCGAGACCTTGCGCCAACTGGCGCTGGCCGGCGAGGGCATCGTCAGCCTGTCGCACTTCATGACCCACGAGGACATCCGCACCGGGCGCCTGCAAGTGCTGCTGAGCGAAGCCAACAACGGCTACCGCCAGCCGATCCATGCGGTGTACTACCGCAACACCCAGCTGGCGCTGCGTATCCAGTGCTTCCTCGATTTCATCCAGCGCAAGTTGGCAATGTACGCCAGCTGAGTTGCCTGAACGCGACAGATCCTGTCCACAGGCGGCGAAACTTCCTGCGGTTGATTGCACAGTCGAAGCGCTTCGGCCTTACTGACTGCTCAACAAAAACAACACCAAGGAAGTGTCATGCGTATTGCTCCGTTCCAGTACCTGGCTCTCGCAGCCGCGATCCTGAGCTGTTCCTCGGTTCATGCCGCCAACCTTGAGGGCGGCGCGGTGGCCGCGCCCGATCAATATGGTGCACAGGTGGCCGCCGACATCCTCAAGAAAGGCGGCAACGCGGTGGATGCGGCAGTGGCCACGGCTTTCACCCTGGCGGTGACTTATCCCGAGGCCGGCAACATCGGCGGTGGCGGGTTCATGACCCTGTTCGTCGACGGCAAACCCTACTTCCTCGACTACCGCGAAGTCGCGCCCCGGGCCGCCACGCGCAACATGTACCTGGACGAAAAGGGTGAGGTCATCGAGAACCTCAGCCTTGTCGGGGCACGCGCTGCTGGCGTACCGGGCACGGTGATGGGGTTGTGGGAGGCGCACCAGAAGTTCGGCAAGCTGCCCTGGAGCGAGCTTCTGACCCCGGCCATCGGCTATGCGAAAAACGGCTTCAAGGTGGCCGCAAAGCAGTACCAGTACCGCAACGATGCCCAGGGCATGTTCAAGACCGCGACCAATTTCAACGACTACTTCGGCAACATGAAGGTCGGCGAGCTGTTCAAGCAACCGGAAATGGCCCAGACCCTGGAACGCATCGCCGACAAGGGCGTGAGCGAGTTCTACCAGGGCAAGACCGCCGACCTGCTGGTGGCGCAGATGCAGGCCGACAAGGGCCTGATCACCAAACAGGACCTCAAGGACTACAAGGCCGTTTGGCGTGAGCCGATGGCCGTGAGCTGGCGTGGCAACGTGGTGTATACCGCGCCACCGCCAAGCTCCGGTGGCGTCGCCCTGGCCCAGCTGCTGGGCATCAAGGAAAACCGCGCGGCGGACTTCAAGGGTGTGGCGCACAACTCGGCGCAGTACATACACCTGTTGGCCGAGATCGAGAAGCGCGTGTTCGCCGACCGCGCCGACTACCTTGGCGACCCGGCCTTCACCAAAGTGCCGGTGGATCAGCTGGTGGCCAAGGACTACCTGGCCAAGCGCGCCGCGCAGGTCAACCCGAAGGCCATTTCCGACACCGACAAGGTCAAGCCGGGCCTGGAACCGCACCAGACCACGCACTTCTCGATCGTCGACAAGCAGGGCAATGCGGTCAGCAACACCTACACCCTCAACCTCGATTACGGCAGTGGTGTGGTGGTGAAAGGCGCCGGCTTCCTGCTCAACGACGAGATGGACGATTTCAGCGCCAAGCCGGGGGCGGCGAACGCCTTTGGTGTGGTTGGTGGCGATGCCAATGCCATCGCCCCGGGCAAGCGCATGCTGTCGTCCATGAGCCCCAGCCTGATGACCCGTGATGGCAAGGTCGAGCTGGTCATCGGTACCCCGGGTGGGTCGCGGATCTTCACCTCGATCTTCCAGGTGATGAACAACCTGTACGACTACGACATGCCGCTGGACAAGGCGGTGGCGGCGCAGCGCGTGCACCATCAGTTGCTGCCCAAGGACACCATCTACTTCGACAGCTATGCGCCGCTGACCGGGCCGGTGGCTGATGAACTGAAGAAGATGGGCTATGTGCTGGAGGACCAGGGCTGGGAGATGGGGGATATCCAGGCGATCCGGGTTGATGGGACGAAGCTGGAGACCGCTTCGGATCCGCGTGGGCGTGGGGTAGGGATGATCGTCAAGTAATACCTGCTCCATCGCTGGGAGGGCTTTGCCCTCCTTTCGCGACACAAGGCCGCTCCTACAGGAGATCGCGGTCCCTTGTAGGAGCGGCCTTGTGTCGCGATGGGCCGCAAAGCGGCCCCAGATTCCAGGATCAGACGCGGAACTGGCTGACCAACGTCTGCAACTGCCCCCCCAACCGCGCCAGCTCCACGCTGGACGCCGCCGTCTCGTCACTGGCCGCCGCCGTCTGCTCCGACACATCACGCACATTCAGGATGCTGCGGCTGATCTCCTCCGCCACCGCACTCTGCTGCTCTGCCGCTGCGGCAATCTGCTGGTTCATCGACTGGATGCTCGACACCGTGCTGGTGATGCTCTCCAGCGAAGCCCCGGCCTTGCGCGCCAGCTCGACGCTGCTGTCGGTCAGGGTACGGCTGCCTTGCATGGCCGTAGCCACTTGCTGGGTCCCATGCTGCAGGCTGGCGATCAGTTCTTCGATCTCTTCGGTGGATTTCTGCGTGCGCTGGGCCAGGCCGCGCACTTCATCGGCGACCACGGCAAAACCACGGCCGGCCTCGCCGGCACGCGCCGCCTCGATCGCTGCGTTCAGCGCCAGCAGGTTGGTCTGTTCGGCCACCGACTTGATCACGTCCATCACGCTGCCGATCTTCTGGCTTTCCTGCTGCAGCAGGTTCATGGCTTCGGTGGAGCGGTGCATGTCCTCGGCCAGGCGCTCGATCTGGCCAATTGCTTCGCCCACCACGCGGTCGCCGGCACGGGCTTCGTCATCGGCACCGGTCGCGGCATGCGAGGCCTGTTCGGCATTGCGCGCCACTTCCTGAACGGTAGCGGCCATTTCGTGCATGGCGGTGGCCACCTGGTCGGTCTCGACCTTCTGGCTGTTGGCGCCGGCGCTGGTCTGCTCGGTCACTGCCGACAGTTCCTCGGCAGCGCTGGCGATCTGGGTGACGCCGTCGCGGATGCCGCTGATCAGCTCGCGCAAGGTGGTGCCCATGCGGGCGATGCCTTGTTGCAGCGCGCCCAGTTCGTCGCGGCGGGTGACGCGCAGATGCTGGGTGAGGTCGCCGCTGGCGATCTTTTCCACTGCCGCCATGGTGTCGCGCAGCGGGCGGGTGATCTGCCGGGTGATCAGCACTGCCGCCAGCACGCCGACCAGCAGCGCCAGCAGCGTGGCGATGGCCTGCAGGCTGCGAGCCTGGGTGCTCTCGATGTCGCGGCGCTGCAGCTGGATCTGGTACAGCGCGTCGCTGCGCTTGACGATGTCGGCACCCTGCACGGTCATTTCGGCGCGCGCAGTGGTGATGTTGGCGACCGCATCGCGGAACTGGCGCACGGCGTCACGGTAGGCCAGCACCGAGCCTTCGAACTGTTGCAGGCGCGTGTCTTCGGCCGGCAGCTGGCGCTTGAGGTTGTCGATTTCGGCCAGGGCGGCGTCCAGCTGGCGCAGGGCGGCCTGCTCGTTGGCGGCGCTGTTTTCGGCAATGTAGCCGCGTACGTCGATGCGCACCTGCAGCAGTTGCTGGCGGGCCTTGCTGATCAGCTGGTACTGGGCCAGGCGCACGCTGTCGGCTTCTGGGCGCGCCATGACTTCCTGGCTGAGGGCGTCCATGGCTTGGTCGGCGCGGCTGGCCGAACCGTCCATGGCCGTGCGCGCGGTGCGGGTGGCGTCGTAGCCCTGGCGCATCTTGTTCAGCGACACCTTGTAGGCGCTGATGGTCTCGCCCAGTTCACCCAGCAGCTTGATGTTTTCCGGGCTCTTGAAGGTGCTGGCCAGGTAGGCCTGCTGTTTGCTGAAGGCGTCCAGCTTGGTCTGGGTGTTGGCGGCGGCGGCATCGTCGCCGTTGGCGATCATGTACTGCAGGCGGGCAATGCGCAGGTCGGTCAGGTCCTTGTTGAGCTGGCCGATATCACCCATCCAGTTGCTGCGGTCGATCAGGCTGCCCAGGCTGGTCCAGCCGGTCAGGGCCAGCAGGCCGGTGAGGATCAGTACCAGGCCGAAGCCCAGGCCGAGTTTGAGGTTGACGCTGATGTTGGCGAACCAGCTGTTCATGCACGCTCTCCAGAAGTTGTTTTCGCTCGCTTGATCTTCGATCGCCAGGCGTTGTTGTTCTGGATGCCCGCTGATTCGTGCAGGGGTTATCGGCAGTGATGGAGGAAGCTGAAACGCTTTTTCAGCAGATTTGTAACTGGCTTGATTGGGGCTGCTCTGCAGCCCTTCGCGGGCATGCCCGCGAAGCAGGCGACGCGGTGGATGGCACCGGCTTTGCCGGTGTTCGCGGCTAAAGCCGCTCCTACAGGGATCGCGTCGGTTTTGGAAGCTATTCAAAGGTTGCGCGCACTGAAGGTATCGCAGCGGTTCACTTCGCCCTCGGCAAACCCAGCCTTGAACCAGCGCACCCGCTGCGCCGAGGTGCCGTGGGTGAACGAGTCTGGTACCACGCGCCCGCGGCCTTGCTGCTGCAGGCGGTCATCGCCAATGGCGTTGGCCGCGTTCAGCGCCTCTTCGACGTCGCCCGGTTCCAGCCAGTTCAGGCGCTTCTGCGCCTGGTAGGCCCATACCCCGGCCAGGCAGTCGGCCTGCAGCTCTTGGCGCACCAGCAGGCCATTGTCGCCTTCCATGCGCTGGCCACTACGACGCGCGGCATCGACCTTGGCCGACACGCCCAGCAGGGTCTGTACGTGATGGCCGATTTCGTGGGCAATCACGTAGGCCTGGGCAAAGTCGCCGGCTGCGGCGAAGCGGGTTTCCATTTCGCGGAAGAACGACATGTCCAGGTAGACCCGCTGGTCTGCCGGGCAGTAGAACGGCCCCACCGCCGCCGAGGCAAAGCCACAGGCCGAATTGACCTGGCCGCTGAACAGCACCAGCTTGGGGTCGCGGTACTGCTTGCCGCCCTCGGCGAACAGGGCTTTCCAGGTGTCTTCGGTGTCGCCCAGGATCGAGGCGACGAACTCGGCCTGCTGGTCGTTGGCCGGCGGGGCCTTGCCGCCCGCGCTGCTGGGTGCCTGCTGTTGTTGCTGCTCCATCTGGCCGGCGAGCTGGCCAAGAATCTGCAACGGGTCCTGGCCGGTGAGCCAGCCGATGCCGACAATCAGCAGCACCGCTCCAAGCCCCAGCCCCTTGCCGCCGCCGAAACGCATGCCGCCGCCACCACCTTCGCCTCGGGCATCGACCACATTGTCGCTGCGTCGGCCTTTTCGCCAATCCATGAATGCTCTCCGGAGCGTGAAACAAGAAGACAAAGATTAGTCCACGACAGCGGCGAGTGTCAGGCCAAGGTGCTTATGCATAACCAAATGGTTATGTTTGATGTGGCTGATTTCAATATTCATTGCACGCTACCTGCCTGAAACTGCATGTGGGAGCGGGCTTGCCCGCGACTGGGTTTCAAAGAACCCCCCGCGCATTTCCATAATTCCAAGAGAGGAAACCGGCATGCCCGCCCAGGACAACAGCCGCTTCGTGATCCGTGATCGCAACTGGCACCCGAAAGCCCTTACGCCTGACTACAAGACGTCCATTGCCCGCTCGCCGCGCCAGGCACTGGTCAGCATCCCGCAGTCGATCAGCGAAACCACCGGCCCGGACTTTTCCCACCTGGGCTTCGGCGCCCATGACCATGACCTGCTGCTGAACTTCAACAACGGCGGCTTGCCGATCGGCGAGCGCATCATCGTCGCCGGCCGTGTCGTCGACCAGTACGGCAAGCCTGTGCCGAATACCCTGGTGGAAATGTGGCAGGCCAATGCCGGCGGCCGCTACCGTCACAAGAACGACCGCTACCTGGCGCCGCTGGACCCGAACTTCGGTGGCGTCGGCCGTTGCCTGACCGACCGTGATGGCTACTACAGCTTCCGCACCATCAAGCCGGGCCCGTACCCATGGCGCAACGGCCCGAACGACTGGCGCCCGGCGCACATCCACTTCGCCATCAGCGGCCCGTCGATTGCCACCAAGCTGATCACCCAGCTGTACTTCGAGGGTGACCCGCTGATCCCGATGTGCCCGATCGTCAAGTCGATCGCCAACCCGCAAGCCGTGCAGCAGTTGATCGCCAAGCTCGACATGAGCAACGCCAACCCGATGGACTGCCTGGCCTACCGCTTCGACATCGTGCTGCGCGGCCAGCGCAAGACCCACTTCGAAAACTGCTGAGGACCCCGCCATGCCAATCGAACTGCTGCCGGAAACCCCTTCGCAGACCGCCGGCCCCTACGTGCACATCGGCCTGGCCCTGGAAGCGGCCGGCAACCCGACCCGCGACCAGGAAATCTGGAACCGCCTGGCCAAGCCGGACGCGCCGGGCGAGCACATCCTGCTGATCGGCCAGGTGTATGACGGTAACGGCCACCTGGTGCGCGACTCGTTCCTGGAAGTGTGGCAAGCCGATGCCAACGGCGAGTACCAGGATGCCTACAACCTGGAAAACGCCTTCAACAGCTTTGGCCGCACCGCCACCACCTTCGATGCCGGTGAGTGGACCCTGCACACGGTCAAGCCGGGCGTGGTGAACAACGCTGCGGGCGTGCCGATGGCGCCGCACATCAACATCAGCCTGTTTGCCCGGGGCATCAACATCCACCTGCACACGCGGCTGTATTTCGATGACGAGGCCGAGGCCAATGCCAAGTGCCCGGTGCTCAACCTGATCGAGCAGCCGCAGCGGCGCGAGACCCTGGTGGCCAAGCGTTGCGAGGTGGACGGGAAGATGGCGTATCGCTTCGATATCCGTATTCAGGGGGAAGGGGAGACGGTGTTCTTCGACTTCTGAGTCGAGTCTGGGGGCTGCTTTGCAGCCCATCGCGACGCAAGGCCGCTCCCACATTGATCGGTGTACGCAGGTCTTTGTGGGAGCGGCCTTGTGTCGCGAAAGGGCCGCAGAGCGGCCCCAGTCACTTTCAACCGTCAGCGCCGAACCAGCAAAACCCCACTCTCCATATGGTGGGTATACGGGAACTGGTCAAACAACGCACACCGTTCGATGCGGTGAGTGTCCTGCAACTGGGCAATGTTCGCCGCCAGCGTCTCCGGGTTGCACGAGATGTACAGGATCCGCTCGAAACGCCGGGTCAGCTCGCAGGTATCCGGGTCCATCCCCGCCCGTGGCGGGTCGACGAACACCGTACCGAACTCGTAGCTCTTCAGGTCGATGCCTTCCAGCCGGCGGAACGGCCGCACCTCATTCAGCGCCTGGGTCAGCTCTTCTGCCGACAGGCGCACCAGCCGCACGTTATCCACAGCGTTCTCGTCGAGGTTGCTCAGCGCGGCATTGACCGAGGTCTTGCTGATCTCGGTAGCCAGCACCTGACGCACGCGAGTGGCCAGTGGCAGGGTGAAGTTGCCGTTGCCGCAGTACAGCTCCAGCAGGTCGTCGTCGCGCTCGCCGATGGCCTCGAAGGCCCAGCTCAGCATCTTCTGGTTCACCGCGCCGTTGGGCTGGGTGAACGCGCCTTCCGGCTGGCGGTAGCTGAACACACGGCCAGCGACGTCGAGTTTTTCCACCGCGTAGTCACGGCCGATGACCAGGCGCTTGCCCTTGGAGCGGCCGATGATGCTCACGCCCAGCTCTTCGGCCAGCTGCCGTGCGGCCGTTCCCCAGGCCTCGTCCAGCGGGCGGTGGTAGCACAGGGTGACCATGGCATCGCCAGCCAGGGTGGTGAGGAACTCCACCTGGAACAGGCGGTTGCCCAGTTCCTCGCTGGCCTGCCAGGCCGCCTTCAGGCGCGGCATCAGTGCATTGATACGCTGGCTGGCGATGGGGAAGTCGTCGATCAGGATCGCCTTGTGCTTCTCGCCCGGGGCGAACATGGCGTAGTGGCGCTGGCCATCCTCGCGCCACAGGCGGAATTCGGCGCGCAGGCGGTAATGCTCGCGCGGCGAGTCGAAAACAGCCGGCTCCGGCGCGCCGAACGGCGCCAGCAGCTCGCGCAGCCGGGTCACCTTGGCGTCCAGCTGGGTGGTGTAGGAGGAGGGGTCGAAAGCAGCACTCATGCGTTGAACCAGCCCAGCTTGATGACGAACAGGATGGAAAGGATCACCAGGGCCGGGTTCAGGTCGCGGTGGCGGCCGGAGATCAGCTTGACGGCGGTCCAGGAAATGAAGCCGAAGGCGATGCCGTTGGCGATCGAGTAGGTCAGCGGCATGGCCAGGGCGGTCACTACCACCGGTGCGGCTTCGGTGACGTCGTCCCAGTTTATTTCTGCCAGGCCCGAGGCCATCAGCACCGCGACGAACAGCAGCGCCGGGGCGGTGGCGAAGGCCGGCACGCTACCGGCCAGCGGGGCGAAGAACAGCGCCAGCAGGAACAGCACGGCGACCACGATGGCGGTCAGGCCGGTGCGGCCACCGGCGCTCACGCCCGCGGCGGATTCGATGTAGCTGGTGGTGGTCGAGGTGCCCAGCAGGGAGCCGGCCATGGCTGCGGTACTGTCGGCGATCAGGGCACGGCCCATCTTCGGCATGTGGCCGTCCTTGCCCATCAGCCCGGCGCGCTTGGCCACGCCGATCAGGGTGCCGGAGTTGTCGAACAGGTCGACGAACAGGAATGCGAAGATCACGCTGACCAGGCCCACGTCCAGCGCGCCGGCGATGTCCAGCTGCAGGAAGGTCGGGGCCAGCGATGGCGGCATCGAGACCACGCCGCCGAAGGGCGTCACGCCCATCAGGATCGAGGCGATGGTTACGGCGAGAATGCCGATCAGCACGGCGCCGCGCACTTTCAGCGACTCGAGGCCGACGATCAGGAAGAAGCCCAGGGTGGCGAGGATCGGTGCTGGCTGCTTGAGGTCGCCCAGGCCCACCAGGGTGGCTGGGTTATCGACGACGATGCCTGCGTTATGCAGGGCGATCAGTGCCAGGAACAGGCCGATACCCGCGGCAATGGCCGAACGCAGCGGCAGCGGGATGCTGTTCACGATCCATTCGCGGATGCGGAAGATCGACAGCAGGAAGAACATCACCGCCGACAGGAACACCGCACCCAGTGCCACCTGCCAGGTGTGGCCCATGTGCAGGACCACGGTGTAGGTGAAGAACGCGTTCAGGCCCATGCCCGGCGCCAGGGCGATCGGGTAGTTGGCGATCAGGCCCATGGTCACCGAGCCGATGGCCGCGGCCAGGCAGGTGGCGACGAAGATCGCGCCCTTGTCCATGCCGGTCTCGCCGAGGATGCTCGGGTTGACGAACAGGATGTAGGCCATGGCCAGGAAGGTGGTGACGCCCGCGAGAATCTCGGTGCGCACATTGGTGTTGTGTGCTTTTAGTTGAAACAGCCTTTCCAGCATGCCCGCTCCCCGAGGCGCCCCCGGCGCCATGAATGTATCGACCCCATCAGCAAAGCACAGACCGTACCGGTTGCCGTGGTTTTGTGTGGGGCGGAAAAAAGCCGCGCATCATACCAGCATGCTTTGCGGGGGCCTATGGCCGTTGGGGAATGGTAATTTTTTCCCTGTGCCGGCCTCTTCGCGGGTGAACCCGCTCCCACAGGTACTCCACCAGATCTGAAGGCAGCGCGGTCCTTGTGGGAGCGGGTTTACCCGCGAAAGGGCCGGTACAGGCTACAGATCAACCGTTATGCAACCGGTCCCGCTTGGCCAGTGTCGGGAACAGCTTTATCCACACCCCAGTCACCACCAAAGTGCCCACCCCACCCAGCACCACCGCCGGCACTGTGCCGAACCAGTGCGCGGTCACCCCCGATTCGAACTCGCCGAGCTGGTTCGAGGCACCAATGAACAAGCCGTTCACCGCACTCACCCGTCCGCGCATTTCATCCGGCGTCTCCAACTGCACGAAGGCACCGCGGATAACCATGCTGATCATGTCTGCCGCACCCAGCACCACCAGCACTGCCAGCGAGAACCAGAACGAGGTCGACAGGCCGAAGGCGATGGTCGCCACGCCGAACACGCCCACTGCCGTGAACATGGTCCGCCCCACGTTGCGCTCGAACGGGAAGCGCGCCAGCCACAGCGACATCAGCAATGCCCCCACCGCTGGCGCCGAGCGCAGCAGGCCGAGGCCCAGCGGGCCGGTCAGCAGGATGTCCTTGGCGAACACCGGCAACAGCGCGGTGGCACCGCCCAGCAGTACGGCGAACAGGTCCAGCGAGATGGCGCCGAGGATGTCCGGCCGGCTGCGAATGAAGCGGATGCCGGCCAGCAGCGATTCGATGCTGGCGCGTCCGCGCTGGGCCACCTGGCCGCGTGCCTGCAGGCTCAGGGTCAGCACGCAGGCGATGGCGTACAGGGCCACGGTGGGGCCGTATACCCAGATGCTGCCGAAGGCATACAGGAAGCCGCCAACCGCCGGCGCCACAATGGTTGCCGACTGGGTGGCCGAGGCCGAAGCCGCCACCGCGCGTGGGAACAGCCCGGCCGGTACCACATTGGGCAGCAGCGCCTGGGTCGCCGGCATTTCGAACGAACGCGTGGCACCGAGCAGGAAGGCGAGGGCGAAGATCAGCTCGCGGGTGACGTTGTCGGTGGCACTGCCCAGCGCCAGTGCCAGGGCTATCAGCCCCTGCAGGCTCTGGCACAGCGCAGCGACCTTGCGCCGGTCATAGCGGTCGGCGACATGCCCGGTGTGCAGCATGAACAGCACCCGTGGGGCGAACTCGACCAGGCCGACCAGGCCCAGGTCCAGCACATTGCCGGTCAATTGGTAGAGGTGCCAGCCAATGGCCACGGTGAGCATCTGGAAGCCGCTGGCGGTGAACACGCGGGCCAGCCAGAAGGCCAGGAAAGGGCGGTGGTGACGCAACAACTGCGGTGCGGAATCGGACATCGGAAACCAGGGGCCTCGGCGCAGTAGAGGGGTGCGCAGCGTATCATCTGTTTGTAACAAACGGTTACTGTTTGCCGGGGTCGGCACTTTTTCACGCGTCATGAAAGGGGGTGGGGCAACCGGTCACGCGGCAATCAACCACACGGCCCGGCGGGCCATTCAGGACTATGCTTCCTAGCAATCGTTGATCTGGGTCAATCGTTCCAGATGTAACGATCGGGCCCTTGGGCCGAAATCCCTGCGATCGAACAGAACAATTCCAACGCGCCGCACTCGACTACCGTGGGGGCAGTGGGCGACGGGGCCAGCGGCCCGGACGCCGGATTATCTGAAGAGGAAGCACCATGTTCGGAATAGAGGCCTTAGAGCTCGCCCGAATGCAGTTCGCCTTTACCGTGTCGTTCCATATCCTGTTCCCGGCCATCACCATTGGCCTGGCGAGCTACCTGGCAGTCCTCGAAGGCCTCTGGCTGCGGACCAACAACCAGGTCTACCGTGACCTTTATCACTTCTGGTCGAAAATCTTCGCCGTCAACTTCGGCATGGGGGTGGTTTCCGGCCTGGTCATGGCCTACCAGTTCGGTACCAACTGGAGCCGCTTCTCCGACTTCGCCGGCGCCATTACCGGCCCGCTGCTCACCTATGAGGTGCTGACCGCGTTCTTCCTCGAGGCTGGTTTCCTGGGGGTCATGCTGTTTGGCTGGAACCGCGTCGGCCGTGGCCTGCACTTCTTTTCCACGGTGATGGTGGCGCTCGGCACCCTGGTCTCGACCTTCTGGATCCTCGCCTCCAACAGTTGGATGCAGACCCCGCAAGGCCACGAGATCATCGATGGCCGGGTGGTGCCGGTGGACTGGCTGGCGGTGGTATTCAACCCCTCGTTCCCCTACCGCCTGATGCACATGGCCACGGCCGCGTTCGTTGCCACCGCGTTCTTCGTCGGTGCCTCGGCGGCCTGGCACCTGCTGCGCGGGCGTGACAACCCGGCGGTGCGCAAGATGCTGTCGATGGCCATGTGGATGGCGCTGATCGTCGCCCCGATCCAGGCGGTGATCGGTGACTTCCATGGCCTCAACACGCTCAAGCACCAGCCGGTGAAAATCGCCGCGATCGAAGGCCACTGGGAGAACGTGCCCGGCGAGCCGACCCCGCTGATCTTGTTCGGCATTCCCGACATGCAGGCCGAAACCACCCGCTTCAAGCTCGAGATCCCGGCGCTCGGCAGCCTGATCCTGACCCACAGCCTGGACAAGCAGGTGCCGGCGATGAAGGAGTTCCCGCCCGAAGACCGGCCCAACTCGACCATCGTCTTCTGGTCGTTCCGGATCATGGTCGGGCTGGGGTTCCTGATGATCTTCGTCGGCCTGTGGAGCCTCTGGCTGCGCAAGCGCGGCACGCTCTATACCTCGCGGCCGTTCCTGTACCTGGCCCTGTGGATGGGCCCTTCCGGGCTGATCGCGCTGCTGGCCGGCTGGTTCACCACCGAAATCGGCCGCCAGCCCTGGGTGGTGTATGGCCTGATGCGCACGGCAGACGGTGTGTCCAACCACAGTTACGCCCAGCTCGGCTTCACCCTGGTGGCCTTCGTGGTGGTGTACTTCGCCCTGTTCGGCACCGGCCTTGGCTACATGATGCGCCTGGTGCGCAAAGGGCCGCAGACCGGTGAGGGTGACGAGCACAACCCAGGTGGCCCTGGCACCAAACGCACGCCGGCGCGGCCGCTGTCCGCCGCCGATGATGGCCGAGAGGCCAACTCCGCCAGCCTGAGCAAGGGGAACTGAGCCATGGGTATCGACCTTCCGCTGATCTGGGCCGTGATCATCATCTTCGGCGTCATGATGTACGTGGTGATGGATGGTTTCGACCTGGGGATCGGCATGCTCTTCCCGTTCGTCAAGGGCGAGCAGGACCGAGATGTGATGATGAACACCGTCGCCCCCGTGTGGGACGGTAACGAGACCTGGCTGGTGCTGGGCGGTGCCGGGCTGTTCGGGGCGTTCCCGATGGCTTACTCGGTAGTGCTGGAGGCCCTGTACCTGCCATTGATCCTGATGCTGATCGGCCTGATCTTCCGCGGCGTGGCCTTCGAGTTCCGCTTCAAGGCCAAGGCCGACAAGCGCCATATCTGGGACAAGGCGTTCATCTGGGGCTCGTTGATCGCCACCTTCTTCCAGGGGGTGGCGCTGGGTGCCTTCCTCGAAGGCTTCAAGGTGGTCGACCGGCATTTCGCCGGTGGCACCCTTGACTGGCTGACCCCGTTCAGCCTGTTCTGCGGCCTGGGGCTGATCGTTGCCTACACCCTGCTGGGCTGCACCTGGCTGATCATGAAGACCGAAGGGGCGCTGCAGCAGAAGATGCACGACATCGCCCGGCCGCTGGCGCTGGTGCTGCTGGTAGTGATCGGCATCGTCAGCCTGTGGACACCGATCGCCTACCCGCAGATCGCCGACCGCTGGTTCAGCATGCCTAACCTGGTCTGGTTCATGCCGGTGCCGATCCTGGTGCTGGTGACCTTCTACGGGTTGCTCAAGGCGGTGGCGCGCAATGCGCACTACACGCCGTTCCTGCTGACGTTGGTGCTGATCTTCCTCGGTTACAGCGGCCTGGGCATCAGCCTGTGGCCGAACATCATCCCGCCGTCGATCTCGATCTGGGATGCCGCGGCACCACCGCAGAGCCAGGGCTTCATGCTGGTGGGCACACTGTTCATCCTGCCGTTCATCCTCATGTATACCTTCTGGAGCTACTACGTGTTCCGCGGCAAGGTGACCCATGAAGACGGCTATCACTAGGAGGGCTGCATGATGACCGGCAAGCATGGCTTGGACGAGAAGAAACCCCTGTGGCAGCGGCTGGGCTGGCTGCTGCTGATCTGGGCGATGAGCGTGGCGGCCCTGGGCGTGGCGGCCTACGTGATGCGCCTGTTCATGGGGGCTGCGGGGCTGACCACCCATTGAACCAATGGGGGCGCTTTGCGCCCCTTTCGCGACACAAGGCCGCTCCTACAGGGATCGCGATCATTCAGATTGTCGCGTCTCCCGGTAGGAGCGGCCTTGTGTCGCGATGGGCTGCAAAGCAGCCCCCAAAGCCTATTTACGAGCTTTAAGGATGACGAACTTGGGCGTTGCCGCCACCTGCTCCACCCCCCGGAACAACCGCGCCAGCTTGCTGTGATAACCCAGGTGCCGGTTACCCACGATATACAGCGCCCCGCCCACCACCAACGCCTCGCGCGCCTGCTGGAACATGCGCCAGGCGAGGAAATCGCCCACCACCTGCTGCTGGTGGAACGGCGGATTGCACAGCACCACGTCCAGCGACTGCTTCTCTACCCCCGCCAACCCATCGGCTGCCTCGAACACCGCCGGGCGCTCGCCCAGCGCGGCCTGCCAGTTCTCCCGCGCCGATTGCACCGCCATGTACGACTCGTCGACCAGGGTGTATTGGGCATCCGGGTTAGCCAGGGCGCTGGCGATCGCCAGCACGCCGTTGCCACAGCCCAGGTCCGCCACCCGCGCGCGGCCCAGTTCGCGGGGCAGGTGCGGCAGGAACGCCCGCGTGCCGATATCCAACCCCTCACGGCAGAATACGTTGGCGTGGTTGAGCAACTCCAGCGCCGGCACGTCGAGGCGGTAGCGGCTAGGGTAGGGCGAGCGGGCGACCGGCCGTTCGGCCACCGTCGCGGTCAGCAAGCGGGCCTTTTTCTGCGCCAGCGAGGCCTGCACCGGGCCGATGTATTTCTCCATCAGGTCACCGGCCGCCCGTGGCAGGTGCTTGATCATCGCCCCGGCAATCACCTGCGCACCGGGCGCCAGGTGGCCTTGCAGGCGGATCAGCTGTTCTTCGAGCAGGGCCAGGGTCTTGGGCACGCGCACCAGTACTCGGTCGAACGGGCCTTGCCAGTGTTCGCTGGCCGGTACGAACGGCACGCTGTCGAATGGCAGGCCATTGCGTGCCAGGTTCTTTTCCAGGGCCAGGTGCGCCAGGTGTGAATCGCCACTGCTGACCACCTGCAGCTTGCCCGCCAGGCTGGCGGCCAGGGCGCCGAAGCTGTCATTGAGCACCAGCACCCGGCAGTCGGCCCCTGGAGCCTGTTCGTGCAGCTGCGCAAGCAGGTACTCGTCGGCGGCATCGAAAGCCTGCAGCGGGTCGTTGGCCTGTTCCGGCTGGCGGATCAGGTCGAGTTCGGCGTAGGGGGTGGTCAACAGGGGCATGGCGTCTGGCTCGGGTACGAAACTGCCCGTTGCGGTTCGCCCCGGGCTTTGCCGGGCGATTCTACAGGGCTTTGCCCAAGGTCGCAGGTTTGAAGCTCAGAGCCAGCCACGCAGGGCGGCGATGGCGATGGCGCCGGCCTTGTTGGCGGCGTTGGTCTTGGTGATGACACTGCGTATATGGAAGTTTACCGTGCTTGTCGACAGTGACAGGATGCAGGCAACGTCGGCGGCGGTCTTGCCGGCGGCCGACCATCTCAGTACTTCCAGCTCCCGCTCGCTCATTTTCGGCTGCGGCGGGCATAGTGCAGTGAGGTGATGTGCGCTGATTACCTCATGCAGTTTGTGACTCAGCCACTGCACATTGCCGGCCTTTCTGTAGAGTTCGACAATACTGATGGGCTTGGTGGACCTGGCCACGCTTATCTGGCTTTCGTTGTGCTGCTGGTCGTGCAATGACTGCGTCCAGCCATGGCGCAAGCCGCTCTGGCAGGCAGCTTCACGAAATTGCGGAGCCTCGCGATACAGGTCATCGGTCCATAGCACAGGCATGGTGGATTTGTGGCTCAAATCGGCAGCCGGGTCCTGCTTGTGCAGGTCATCGCGCTGGTAGCGCTCGATCCATTCACGGGGGTAATTGCTGTACAGGAACAGGTGGGGTGTTTGCGTAGCGATCTGGATGCGAATGTTCAGCCCCAGGTACTCCATGCCCAGATCCTGCGCCATATGCACGGCCATGCCGAACAACTTCTGTGGGCAGCGTTCGGCGTCGAACGCACGAAGATACTCGGGTTTCCAGTGGCGCATCTGAAATACTCCTTGAGCCTCAGGTCCAGTCCGTTTGGGTGCCCGCATGATTGTAGGAAAAGACCTACCAATGTGCTGAGATTTTTTTGTTATAGCGGTCAGGATCCGATGCGACTTCGGCAGGATCGCCGCAGATGAGGCCCTACAAAGCAGTGGTTTTTATCCGCGCCACTTTGCGCGACACTGTGCGCACGCCAAACCTGGAGCCCGATATGACCGCTAGCGCTGAAAAGTTCACCCGCCAGACCCTGCTCGATGTTCAGCCACTCACGCCGAACCTCTTCAGCCTGCGGGTTACGCGCGATGCGGGGTTCCGCTTCCGTTCCGGCCAGTTTGCCCGCCTGGGCGTGACCAAGGCCGATGGCAGCGTGGTGTGGCGCGCCTATTCCATGGTCAGCGCGCCCCATGACGAGCACCTCGACTTCTTCTCCATCGTGGTGCCAGGGGGGGAATTCACCAGCGAGCTGAGCCGGTTGGGGGCAGGCGATACCCTGCTGATCGACCGCCAGGCCTTCGGCTTCCTCACCCTCGACCGCTTCGTCGGTGGCCGCGACCTGTGGTTGCTGGCGACCGGTACTGGCATTGCGCCGTTCATGTCGATCCTGCAGGACTTCGAGGCCTGGGAGCGTTTCGACAACATCAAGCTGGTGTACTCGGTGCGCGAAGCGAAAGAGCTGGCTTATGTGGATGAAATCGCCGGGCTGGAGCAACGCGATTACTTGGCCGAATTCGCTGGCAAGTTGCAGTTCATTCCGGTGGTGACCCGTGAACAGCACCCAGGGGCGTTGAACCAGCGGATTACCACGCTGATCGAGAATGGCGGGCTGGAGAAAGCGGCAGGGCTGGAACTGTCGCCGGAGCATTCGCGGGTGATGCTGTGTGGCAACCCGGAGATGATTGATGAAACGCGCAAGGTACTGAAGGCGCGCGACCTGCAATTGAGCCTGAGCAAGCGGCCGGGGCAGGTGGCTGTGGAGAACTACTGGTAAGGCCGTTGGGGCCGCTTTGCGGCCCATCGCGACACAAGGCCGCTCCTACAGGAACCGCGATTTCCTGGGAAATGCAAAAGCCTTGTAGGAGCGGCCTTGTGTCGCGACAGGGCTGCAAGGCAGCCCCCGGCAATCTCAAGGCAAGCGGTTCTGATTCTGCGCCTTGAGCAAGTCGCGGATCTCGGTCAGCAAGGTCTCTTCTGCAGTCGGCACAGGCGGTGCAGTCGGCGCCACGGCCTCTTCACGCTTGAGCTGGTTGATCGCCTTCACCCCCATGAAGATGGCAAAGGCCACGATCACGAAGTCGATCACGGTCTGGATGAACTTGCCATACGCCAGCACCACCGCCGGAACGTCACCTTCGGCAGCCTTCAGGGTAACTGCCAGGTCGCTGAAGTCCATGCCACCGATCAACAGGCCCAGTGGCGGCATGACCACGTCACCGACGAAAGACGAGACGATCTTGCCGAAGGCCGCGCCGATGATGATACCAACCGCCATGTCGACGACATTGCCTTTGACCGCGAAGGCCTTGAATTCACTGATCATGCCCATGTTTGGTTCCTTGTAACAAAAGGTAAGGTTTACGCAGTGTAAGCCACTCAAACGCTTCATGCGTTGTGCTCAGGGCCACAGACTGCTGTTAGAACGAATAGTTTTGTCGCATCCCGAGGCGTTCGAGGCACGTCCGGCTCGGCTATCATGGCGGTTTTTTTCCAGGAGACCCCAGCCATGGCCAAGGCCAAGCGCTTGTATGGCTGTACCGAGTGCGGTGCGACCTTCCCCAAATGGGCCGGCCAGTGTGGCGAATGCGGGGCCTGGAACACGCTGGTCGAGACCATGATCGAAAGCGGCGGTGCCGCTGCGCCCAGTAGCGGCCGTGCCGGCTGGACCGGGCAGCAGGCGCAGATCAAGACCCTGGCCGAAGTCAGCGTCGAGGAAATCCCGCGCTTCACCACCAGCAGCACCGAACTGGACCGCGTGCTGGGCGGTGGCCTGGTGGATGGCTCGGTGGTGTTGATCGGTGGTGACCCCGGCATCGGCAAGTCGACCATCCTGCTGCAGACCTTGTGCAACATTGCCGTGGGCATGCCGGCGCTGTATGTCACCGGCGAGGAGTCGCAGCAGCAGGTGGCCATGCGCTCCCGGCGCCTGGGCCTGCCCCAGGACCAGCTCAAGGTGATGACCGAAACCTGCATCGAGACCATCATCGCCACGGCCCGCGTCGAGAAGCCGCGGGTCATGGTGATCGACTCGATCCAGACCATTTTCACCGAGCAGCTGCAATCGGCACCCGGCGGCGTGGCCCAGGTGCGCGAAAGCACGGCGTTGCTGGTGCGCTACGCCAAGCAGAGCGGCACGGCGATCTTCCTGGTCGGCCACGTGACCAAGGAAGGCTCGCTGGCCGGCCCGCGGGTACTCGAGCACATGGTCGACACCGTGCTGTATTTCGAGGGCGAGTCCGATGGCCGCCTGCGCCTGCTGCGGGCGGTGAAGAACCGCTTTGGCGCGGTCAACGAGCTGGGTGTGTTCGGCATGACCGACCGTGGCCTGAAGGAGGTGTCCAACCCCTCGGCGATCTTCCTCAACCGCACCCAGGAGGAAGTACCGGGCAGCGTGGTGATGGCGACCTGGGAGGGCACCCGGCCGATGCTGGTGGAGGTGCAGGCGCTGGTCGACGACAGCCACCTGGCCAACCCGCGCCGGGTGACCCTGGGCCTGGACCAGAACCGCCTGGCCATGTTGCTGGCAGTGCTGCACCGCCACGGCGGTATTCCCACCCATGACCAGGATGTGTTCCTCAACGTGGTGGGCGGGGTGAAGGTGCTGGAAACCGCCTCGGACCTGGCGCTGCTGGCGGCGGTGATGTCCAGCCTGCGCAACCGGCCCCTGGCCCATGGCCTGCTGGTGTTTGGCGAGATCGGCCTGTCGGGCGAGGTGCGGCCGGTGCCCAGTGGCCAGGAGCGTTTGAAGGAAGCCGCCAAGCATGGTTTCAAGCGGGCCATCGTGCCCAAGGGCAATGCGCCGAAAGAGGCTCCGGCAGGGTTGCAGGTGATTGCCGTTACCCGGCTGGAGCAGGCCCTGGATGCGCTGTTCGAATAATTCGTGGCCTGTACCGGCCTCTTCGCGGGTAAACCCGCTCCCACAGGTACCGCATCAGCTTCAGGATTGCGCAAACCCTGTGGGAGCGGGTTTACCCGCGAAAGGGCCGGCACAGGCAAAACGAAAAAGGGGCCGACGATGCGCGTCGGCCCCCCCACCTCACCGCTCAGTCAGCGGTCAATGCTCGGCAACCGCGCTGCGCCTGACCGTTTCATTGCCATGCTCGTCCAGTTCCAGCATCGGCACTTCATTACCCTCGGCATCGAACAGCTTGCCATCCTTGAAGTAGTCGCCATCACGCAGCGCTGAAATGTCCGAGTACTGGATGGTGCGCTCGTACGCGGCGGCAAACACCGACTGCTGGTCCGAGTTGCCGGCGGTGAAGTGGTTGAAGATCAGGTTCAGCAGGATGGCCATGATCGCCGCCGAGCTGATGCCCGAGTGGAAGATGGTCTCGAACCAGTTCGGGAAGTGGTGGTAGAAGGTCGGTGCGGCAATCGGGATCATGCCGAAGCCCAGCGAGGCAGCGACGATGATCAGGTTGACGTTGTTCTTGTAGCTGACCTTGGACAGGGTGCGGATACCGCTGGCCGCCACGGTGCCGAACAGCACGATGCCCGCGCCACCCAGTACCGGAGTAGGGACTGCGGCAATCACCCGGCCCATGATCGGCAGCAGGCCGAGCACCACCAGGATCACGCCACCGGTGGCCACCACGTAGCGGCTCTTGACCCCGGTCACGGCTACCAGGCCGACGTTCTGGGCGAACGCGCTCTGGGTGAACGAGCCGAAGATCGGCGCCAGGATGCTCGAGGCCATGTCGGCGCGCAGGCCGTTGCCCAGGCGCTTGGAGTCGACCTTGGTGTCGATGATCTCACCCACGGCGAGGATGTCGGCCGAGGTTTCCACCAGGGTCACCATGATCACGATGCACATCGACAGGATCGCGGCGATGTGGAATTCCGGCATGCCGAAATGGAACGGCGTGGGGAAGGCGAACATCGGGCCCTCGGTGACCTTGCTGAAGTCGGCCATGCCCAGCGCCCAGGCGATCAGGGTACCGAACACCATGGCCAGCAGGATCGACAGGCGCGAGATTGCCGCGCTGCCCAGCTTGCTCAGCAGCAGCACGATGGCGAAGGTCAGGGCTGCCAGGCCGATGTTGGCCACGCTGCCGAATTCCGGCGAGGCGCTGTTGCCACCCATCACCCAGCGAGCGGCCACGGGCATCAGGGTCAGGCCGATGGTGGTGATGACGATGCCGGTTACCAGCGGCGGGAAGAACTTGGTGATGCGCGAGAACACCGGGGTGATCAGAAAGCCGATCAGCGACGCTGCCATGACCGCGCCGAGCACGCCCGGCAGGCCTCCGCCGCCCTCGCTGCTGAGGATTGCACCCATGGTTGCCACACCGGCGAACGAAACGCCCTGCACCAGCGGCAACTGGCAGCCGAAGAACGGCAGGCCGAGGGTTTGCAGCAGGGTGGCCAGGCCACCGGCAAACAACGAAGCGGCGATCAGCATGCCGATTTCGGCACCGTTCAGGCCCGCGGCCTGCCCCAGGATCAGGGGTACCGCGACGATCCCCCCGTACATGGTCAGCACATGCTGCAGACCATAGGCCAGGTTGGCACCAAGGCCGAGGTTTTCATCCTCGGGGCGCTTGGCGGGAGACGTGCTAGGGGACGTAGTCATGGAGCAGGCTCTCTGTTTATTGTTGTGGTGCTACTGTAGACACTTCCTACAAATGATTGCCACAAGAATTGTATACAATATTTTGATCGGAGCGCGCACAAGAGCGCCCGCAAGGTGTGCGAGAACCCAATGCAGAAGGCGTACCAACTCGTCAGAGGCTGTGCTAGAGGGGTGTGTACAAAACGCTGCTACCCAGGCTTAAAGCTGTCTGGGTAGACAGGAAACACAAGGTGGGGAAGCCATTAGCTAGCTAAGAGATTTCATTATTCGATGAGTTCGCGCAGCTCACGCATCATTTCGGTGCTGTCGGCCACGTTCAATTCCACAAGACGGTGCAAATGGCTCATCGACTCGACGTCGATGTACAGGCAGATGAAGCCCAGGCGGTCTGGTTCCTCATGGCGCAGTTCAACCTGCATCTGCACCTCGGTCACTTCGTCGTTGAGCAGGATGTACGCTTCGAAATCCTGGGTCAGATCGGCATCCCAAGGTTCGGGGCATTCGACCAGCAGGCCTTTGAGGGACAGATCGAGCAGTTTCACCTCCCAGCAACGTTCGCCCTGGCACAGCTTTGTCGGGGCGTCGAACTGGATGCGCTGGAAACGGCGGCGTTCGTCGTGATCGCTCATGGGGTAGATCCTCGCATAGGTCCTCAGGTGACATCCTGACTATAGTTAGAGTGGTATGTACATCAGGTACCGCAATCTGGCCGCAGAGGCTCTAGACCAAAGCAAGTGTGGCAATGCGCGATGACTCGCCCTAGACTCGATGGGCGGTCTTTTCCAATCCACCAGCTGGAAGCAAACCATGAACAACAATAATAGCCTGCTACGCCACATTCCGTGGCTGGCGCTGGCAGTCATAGGAGCCTGTGCGCTGGGTGTGGTTGCCCTGCGTCGCGGCGAGGCGATCAATGCCTTGTGGATCGTGGTCGCGGCAGTGGCCATCTACCTGGTCGCCTATCGCTACTACAGCCTGTTCATCGCCAACAAGGTGATGCAGCTCGACCCACGCCGTGCCACCCCGGCGGTGCTCAACAACGACGGCCTGGACTACGTCCCGACCAACAAACACATCCTCTTCGGTCACCACTTCGCCGCCATCGCTGGTGCAGGGCCCTTGGTCGGGCCGGTACTCGCCGCGCAGATGGGCTACCTGCCCGGTACGCTGTGGCTGATCGCCGGCGTGGTGCTGGCTGGTGCGGTGCAGGACTTCATGGTCCTGTTCCTGTCCACCCGCCGCAACGGCCGTTCGCTGGGCGACATGGTGCGCGAGGAGATGGGCCGCATCCCGGGCACCATCGCCCTGTTCGGCTGCTTCCTGATCATGATCATCATCCTCGCGGTACTGGCGCTGATCGTGGTCAAGGCCCTGGCCGAAAGCCCGTGGGGCATGTTCACGGTGATGGCGACCATCCCGATCGCGATGTTCATGGGCATCTACATGCGCTACATCCGCCCGGGCCATATCGGTGAGATCTCGGTCATCGGCGTGGTGCTGCTGCTGGCTTCGATCTGGCTGGGGGGCCAGATTGCCGCAGACCCGACCTGGGGCCCGGCGTTCACCTTCACCGGCGTGCAGATCACCTGGATGCTGGTGGGCTATGGCTTCGTCGCTGCGGTACTGCCGGTATGGCTGGTACTGGCGCCACGTGACTACCTGTCGACCTTCCTCAAGATCGGCACCATCGTCGGCCTGGCCATCGGTATCCTGATCATCGCGCCCGAGCTGAAGATGCCGGCGCTGACCCAGTTCACCGACGGCACCGGCCCGGTGTGGAAGGGCACCCTGTTCCCGTTCCTGTTCATCACCATTGCCTGTGGCGCGGTGTCCGGCTTCCATGCGCTGATCTCCTCGGGGACCACGCCGAAGCTGCTGGACAACGAAACCAACGCCCGCTACATCGGCTACGGCGGCATGCTGATGGAATCGTTCGTTGCCATCATGGCCATGGTCGCCGCCTCTGTGATCGAGCCAGGCGTGTACTTCGCCATGAACAGCCCGGCCGCAGTGGTCGGTGCCGACGTGGCGTCGGTTGCGCAAACGGTGAGCAGCTGGGGCTTCCTGATCACCCCTGAGCAGCTCGAGGCCACCGCCCGCGACATTGGCGAGCACACCGTGCTGGCCCGTGCCGGTGGTGCGCCGACCCTGGCCGTGGGTATCGCGCAGATCCTGCACCAGGTGCTGCCGGGTGAAAACACCATGGCCTTCTGGTACCACTTCGCGATCCTGTTCGAGGCGCTGTTCATCCTCACCGCGGTAGACGCCGGCACCCGTGCCGGGCGCTTCATGCTGCAGGACCTGCTGGGCAGCTTCGTGCCGGCGCTCAAACGCACCGAGTCGTGGACTGCCAACCTGATCGGTACTGCCGGCTGCGTGGCCCTGTGGGGCTACCTGCTGTACCAGGGCGTGATCGACCCGCTGGGTGGCATCAACACCCTGTGGCCGCTGTTCGGTATCTCCAACCAGATGCTGGCCGGTATCGCCCTGATGCTCGGCACCGTGGTGCTGATCAAGATGAAGCGCCAGCGCTACGTCTGGGTCACCCTGCTGCCGGCCGTGTGGCTGCTGATCTGCACCACCACCGCAGGCCTGATCAAGCTGTTCGACCCGAACCCGGCAGTCGGCTTCCTGGCCCTGGCCAAGAAGTACAGCACCGCGCTGGACGCCGGCCAGGTACTGGCCCCGGCCAAGGACATCGGGCAGATGCAGCACGTGATCTTCAACGCCTACACCAACGCCGGCCTGACTGTGCTGTTCCTGGTGGTGGTGTTCAGCGTGCTGTTCTTCGCTGTCAAGGTCGGCTTCGCCGCCCTCGGCCGCAAGGAGCGCACCGACAAGGAAACCCCGTTCCAGGCCCTGCCTGACGCTTGAGAGGACTGCTGCGATGTTCAACGACCTGGGTCGACTGGGTAAGTACCTGGGGCAGGCAGCCCGCCTGATGGTCGGCATGCCCGACTACGACAACTACGTCGAGCACATGCAGACCAAGCACCCGGACAAGCCGGTCATGACGTACGAGGAGTTCTTCCGCGAACGCCAGGAAGCGCGTTATGGCGGCAAGTCCGGGCCCAAGTGCTGCTAAGTCCAGGCTAGCGCGGTACTGTGTAGGAGCGGCCTTGTGTCGCGATCGGGCCGCAACGCGGCCCCGGCAATTTTGGCTGCGAAGCTGAAAATCCGGGGCCGCTTTGCGGCCCGATCGCGACACAAGGCCGCTCCTACAGGGATCGCGCTCCCCCCGTCCATTTCACTGCACAGGAGATGTTCTGCGTGCAGACGCCTATCCCCGTAACCGTACTCACTGGCTTCCTCGGTGCCGGCAAGACCACCTTGCTCAAGCACATGCTCAAGGCCGAGCACGGCCTGAAGATCGCCGTGATCGAAAACGAATTCAGCGAGGCCGGCATCGACAGCCAACTGCTGGGCGACGAGCCGGTGCAGGTGATGACCCTGGCCAATGGCTGCGTGTGCTGCAGCATCCATGGCGACCTGACCCGCGCCTTGTACCTGCTGCTCGAACGCCTGGATGCCGGCGAGATCGCCTTCGACCGCCTGGTAATCGAATGCACCGGCCTGGCCGACCCGGCGCCGGTGGCCCAAACCTTCTTCATCGACGAAGAGCTGCGTGAGCGCTACATCCTCGATGGCATCATCACCCTGGTCGATGCCGCCCACGCCGAGCTGCACCTGACCCAGACCATCGCCCAGGCCCAGGTCGGCTTTGCCGATCGCCTGCTGCTGAGCAAGACCGACCTGGTCGAGCCCGCTGCGGTCGAGGCCCTGCGCGAGCGCCTGGCCCGCATCAATGGCCGGGCTGCGATTCGCGTGGTCGAGCATGGTCGCATCGACCTGGCCGAGCTGCTGGATGTGCGTGGTTTCAACCTCAACCCCGATCTGGGCGCGAACCTGAAGCCAGCGCTACGCCCGCTGCTCAAGCCCGCTACCCCGGACCGGATCTCCACCTTGGTGCTGCGCACGGAAAGCGCGCTGGACATCGACCGCCTCAGCGACTTCATGAACGAACTGCTGGAAACCCACGGCAAGCAGCTGCTGCGCTACAAGGGCGTGCTGAACATTGCCGGTGAAGCGCGCAAGCTGGTGTTCCAGGGTGTGCTCAAGCTCTATGGCTTCGACTGGGACGCCGAATGGGCCGAGGGGGAAACCCGCGAGAGCGTGATGGTGTTCATCGCCGACGAACTGCCCGAAGCTACGATTCGGGCTGGGTTCGAGGCGCTGGCTGCGGGCTGAGCTGACGCGGCGTCTGGGCCTGGAACCACTGCGGCCATGAGCTGCGGTGGCGTGTCTCGAGCTCGATGCACGGGATCAGGCGCTCGGTCAGCAGCGCCGTCTGCCGCACCGCCTTGGCGGTGCGGTACTTGACGCTGTGGATGCACTCGCGGTCGCCGAACTCGCAGCGGTTCAGCGCGGTGCCGCCGCAGGGTCCGTTGGCCAGGCCCTTGGGGCAGGTTTCCGGGCAGATGTACAGGGTGTCTTCCAGGCGGCAGCGGCCGCAGGTGTCGCAGCCTACCAGCGGGTGCTTCACCGCGTGCTCCACCTTGTGCAGCACCTGCGCGCCAAGGCGGGTAGCCCACATCGGTTGGCGCACGGCCCAGCCAAATGCCTTGCTCAGGCCATTGCGGCGGCTGAACAGCAGCGAATGCATGCCGTGCATCAGGTGATAGCGCGCTTTCTCCTTGAACGAGGCATCGACCCGTGACTCGCCCTGGCGCCAGCTTGCCTGCGGCGGATGGAAGCTGACTGCCGGCAGGCCGGGCATCTGCCAGCTGGCCTGCCAGGCCGGCGCCCATTGTTCCAGTGTGTGGATTTGCGCCTGCCAGTGCTCGATGCGTGCCTCCAGGGCCAGCAGTTGCTTGAGTTCGTGAACCCCCGACAGATGCACGCCGGCGTAGCCCATCAGCTTCACGCCGATGATCTGCAAGGCCAGGCGGTCGACGCTGCGCGCCTGGGCAAAGGCCTTGGACTGCGCCGCTTCCGCTTCCAGCATGTCGCGCATGGACGGCGTGACGGTCACGCCGGCCACGTGTTCGAGCATCGTCGCACGCCCGTGGGTGAGGCTCATCAGGCAGGCCAGCATCGGCTTGGGCGCGGCCTGGCGGTTCATCCAGTGCATGGCTTCCTGGTGTTTGCCGGCATCGAAACCCAGTTGCAGGGTGAGGAAGTCGGCGCCCGCCGCCAGTTTTTTCTCGGCCTTGAAGTATTGGGCGCCGCCTTCTTCCTCGCAGTACTTGAACGGGTTGAGCGCCGCGCCAAGCAGCCAGTGCGGGCAGGCCTGGCGGGCGATCTGCAGGGCTGCGACCGATTCCAGGTAGCGCACCGGGCGCTGGCCGGGCTGGTGGCCCGGCAGGCGGTCGCCGGTGAGCAGCAACAGCTGGTCGAGGCCGGCGGCATCCATGCGTTGCAGTTGGGCGAGCAGGTGGTGGCGTTCGCGGTCCTTGCCGGAGAAGTGCGGCAGGGCGGGTACCGGGGTGCTGAACGAGGCGAGGGCGTCCAGTGGCGACATGTCCAGCGGGCTGCCGACCCGGTCGCCGATGGCCACGGTCATCGGCCAGCCACACAGGTGCGCACGTGCCAGGATCGCGTCCATGGCGGCGAAGCGTTCGGCCGAGGGCTTGGGAACGAACTCCATGACGCAGACGAAGGTGTTTTCGCGCAGCGCGGTTTTCAGCAGGCTCATGGGGCCGGGTACCTGGTTTGGTCAGGGTGGCATTGTGCGGCAGAAGGCGGGTGGGATCATGTCCGGATGCGCAGGGTGGTGCTCTGAATGAGACATCCGGGTTTGCCTGTGCCGGCCCTTTCGCGGCTAAAGCCGCTCCCACAGGGTGGCGCGGTACCTGTAGGAGCGGCTTTAGCCGCGAAAGAGCCAGTACAGGCAGTACAAATTCACGAACATGAATAAGTCTTGAGTTCATCTCAAATTTAATGAGTTTGTCTCAAGATGAAAGTGCCCGGAAAATCCCCTCATTCATTTATGCATGCTGAGGGACAAGACATGGCACTGGCACACAACCTGGGCTTTCCACGTATCGGCCACGACCGCGAGCTGAAAAAGGCCCAGGAAGCCTTCTGGAAGGGTGAACTCGACGAAGCCGGCCTGCGTGCCGTCGGCCGCGAGCTGCGTGCCCGCCACTGGCAGGTGCAGAAAGACGCCGGCATCGAACTGCTGCCGGTCGGCGACTTCGCCTGGTACGACCAGGTGCTGACCCACTCGCTGACCTTCGGCGTGATCCCGCAGCGCTTTCGCAGCCACGACGCTGCCGGGCCTACCCTGCAGACCCTGTTCGCCATGGCCCGTGGCGCTGTGGGTGACAGCTGCTGCGGCGGCGCGCACGCCCAGGAAATGACCAAGTGGTTCGACACCAACTACCACTACCTGGTCCCCGAATTCACCGCCGACCAGCAGTTCGCCCTGAGCTGGGAGCAACTGTTCGAAGAAGTGGCAGAAGCCCAGGCCCTGGGCCACGCGGTCAAGCCGGTGGTAATCGGCCCGCTGACCTACCTGTGGCTGGGCAAGGCCAAGGGTGGCGATTTCGACAAGCTGGAGCTGCTCGACCGCCTGCTGCCGCTGTATGACCAGATCCTCAACCGCCTGGCTGCCCAAGGCGTGGAATGGGTGCAGATCGATGAGCCGATCCTGGCCCTGGACCTGCCTCAGGACTGGAAGAATGCCTACGAGCGCGTCTACAACATCCTTCAGCGGGCGCCACTGAAGAAGCTGATCGCCACCTACTTCGGCGGCCTGGAAGACAACCTGGGCCTGGCCGCCAACCTGCCGGTCGATGGCCTGCACATCGACCTGGTACGTGCGCCCGAGCAGTACCCGACCATCCTCGACCGCCTGCCGGCCTACAAGGTGCTGTCGCTGGGCCTGGTCAACGGCCGCAACGTCTGGCGCTGCGACCTGGAAAAGGCGCTGGAGGTACTGCGTCATGCCCATGAGCGCCTGGGTGAGCGGCTGTGGGTGGCGCCGTCCTGCTCGCTGCTGCACAGCCCGGTGGACCTGGACCGTGAAGACCAGCTCGATGCCGAACTGCACAGCTGGCTGGCCTTCGCCGTGCAGAAGTGCCAGGAAGTGGCGCTGCTGGCCAAGGCCATCAATGCCCCGCACGCCGACGATGTGGCCGCCGCACTGGCCCAGAGCCAGGCCGTGCAGGCCAGCCGCGCCGCTTCGCCGCGTATTCACAAGCCGGCCGTGCAGGCCCGCCTGGCGGCCATCAAGCCCGCTGATAGCCAGCGTCAGTCGGCGTTTGCCCAACGTATCGCCAAGCAACGTGCGGGGCTCGACCTGCCGGCGTTCCCGACCACCACCATCGGTTCGTTCCCGCAGACCTCGGCGATTCGCCTGGCACGCCAGGCCTACAGGCAGGGCAAGCTGACCGAGGCCGATTACGTCGAGGCCATGCACAGCGAGATCCGCCATGCGGTGAAAATCCAGGAGGACCTGGGCCTGGATGTGCTGGTGCACGGCGAGGCCGAGCGCAACGACATGGTCGAGTACTTCGCCGAGCAGATCGATGGCTATGTGTTCACCCGCTTCGGCTGGGTGCAGAGCTACGGTTCGCGCTGCGTGAAGCCTGCGGTGATCGTTGGCGACCTGAGCCGGCCGAAGGCCATGACCGTGGAATGGATAAAGTACGCTCAGGGTCTGACCAGCAAGGTGATGAAGGGCATGCTGACCGGCCCGGTGACCATGCTGATGTGGTCGTTCCCACGTGAAGATGTGAGCCGCGAAGTGCAGGCGCGCCAACTGGCGCTGGCGATCCGCGACGAAGTGGTCGACCTGGAAGCGGCGGGCATCAGGATCGTGCAGATCGACGAAGCGGCCTTCCGTGAAGGCCTGCCGCTGCGCCACGGCGCCTGGGCCCATTACCTGGAGTGGGCCACCGAGGCCTTCCGCCTGTGTGCCTCGGGGGTGCGTGACGAAACCCAGATCCACACCCACATGTGCTACAGCGAGTTCAACGACGTGATCGAGTCGATCGCGGCGATGGATGCCGACGTGATCACCGTCGAGACTTCGCGGTCGGACATGGAGCTGCTGGCGGCCTTCGAGCGGTTCGCCTACCCCAACGAGATCGGCCCGGGTGTGTATGACATTCACTCGCCACGGGTGCCGACCCGTGAGGAAATGGTCAAGCTGCTGCGCAAGGCTGCCCGGCGTATCCCGGCCGAGCGCCTGTGGGTCAACCCGGATTGCGGGCTGAAGACCCGTGGCTGGCCGGAGACCGAGGCAGCGCTGGTGAACATGGTCGCAGCTGCCCGCGAGCTGCGTGCCACTGCCTGATTCTTCGCTGCCTGTACCGGCCCTTTCGCGGGTAAACCCGCTCCCACAGGGCCCCCACTGGATTCAGCTTCAGTGGGGGCCCTGTGGGAGCGGGTTTACCCGCGAAGAGGCCGGGCCTGCTTGACTCAGCCCGAGATCAACGCTCGATTGCCAAGGCCACGCCTTGCCCGCCACCAATGCACAGGGTTGCCAGGCCTTTCCTGGCGTCCCGCTTGATCATCTCGTGCAGCAGGGTCACCAGCACCCGGCACCCGGACGCACCAATCGGGTGGCCAAGGGCAATCGCCCCGCCATTCACGTTGACCCGCGTGGCATCCCATTCCAGCGCCTTGCCCACGGCCAGCGCCTGCGCGGCAAAGGCTTCGTTGGCTTCGATCAGGTCCAGCTCAGCCAATTGCCAGCCGGCCTTGTCCAGGCAGCGCTGGGTGGCCGAAACCGGGCCGATGCCCATGATCGCCGGGTCTACACCGGCACTGGCATAAGCCGCGATCCTGGCCAGCACCGGCAGGCCCAGGGCCTTGGCCTTGGCGGCGCTCATCAGCAGCACGGCGGCGGCGCCGTCATTCAGGCTCGAGGCGTTGCCGGCGGTGACGCTGCCGTCCTTCTTGAACGCCGGGCGCAGTTTGCCCAGGGATTCGGCGGTGGTATCCGGGCGTGGCTGCTCGTCCCGCGCGAACACCTTGGGTTCTCCCTTTTTCTGCGGCAGCACGATCGGGGTGATTTCATCATCGAAGCGGCCGGCCTCCATCGCCGCTACCGCCTTGCGCTGCGACTCGGCGGCAAAGGCATCCTGCTGCTCACGGCTGAGGCCGTACTGGTCCACCAGGTTTTCGGCAGTAATACCCATGTGGTAGTCGTTGAAGGCATCCCACAGGCCGTCGGTGATCATGCTGTCGATCAGCTGGCCATGGCCCATGCGCTGGCCGGTGCGGGCCGACGGCATCACGTAGGGGGCAAGGCTCATGTTCTCCTGGCCGCCGGCGATGACTACCTCGGCGTCACCACAGCGGATGGCCTGAGCGGCCAGGTGCAGTGCCTTCAGGCCCGAACCGCAGACCTTGTTCAGGGTCATTGCCGGCACGCTGAAGGGCAGGCCGGCCTTGATCGCGGCCTGGCGTGCCGGGTTCTGCCCGGCACCGGCGGTAAGCACCTGGCCGAGGATGACTTCGTCGACCTGCGCCGGGGCCAGCCCGGTCTGTTCCAGCAGGCGCTGGATCACGGCGGCACCCAGGTCTACTGCAGGCACAGTGGCCAAGGCGCCCTGGAAGCTGCCGATGGCGGTACGGGTTGCGGCGACGATGACCACGTCGTTCATGTTGTTGTTCTCCGTGCGATGGGCGTAATGCCTCAAGCATCGGTGGCTTTGGCTCATTTGTTAAGTTTGTTTTTCTTTGCGATTGATGCGTAAAGCAAATGAATGAGCGTAAAGCGGCCTGCAGAACTATGCTGAGGGATGCGCTACTACACTCATCTGGATGGGAGCACATGCCCATGCGTACATTGATCGCGCTGACCCTTTTGATTGGCAGCAGCACTGTATTAGCCGCCACCGAATGCACCACCGCTGACAAAAGCACCTGGCAGGATCAGGAAAAATTCCAGGCGCAGCTCAAGGAGCAAGGCTACAAGATCAACAAGTTCAAGGTCACCAAGGGCAACTGCTACGAGATCTACGGTTTCGACAAGGATGGCAAGAAGGTCGAGATCTACCATGACCCAGTGACGGGCAAGGCAGTCAAGACCGAGTACCACGATTGAACAGCGACGGCACGGTACAGCTGTGGGACCCCCTACTGCGGCTGTGCCACTGGTCGATCGCCGTGGTGTTCTTCGCCAACTACTTCTTCAACGAAGAGGGTGAAGACTGGCACCAGTGGCTGGGCTACTACGCACTGGCCGTTGTGGTGGTGCGTGTGATCTGGGGCTTTGTCGGGCCACGCAGCGCGCGTTGGGCCGACTTCTGGCCAACCCCGGCAAGCCTGGTCGGGCATGCTCGGGCGCTGCTGCATGGGGAGCTTGACCATCACATGGGGCATTCGCCGATTGGCGCCCTGGTGATGATGCTGATGCTGACCTGCATTGCCGGCCTGGGCCTTACCGGGTGGGCGTCGCAGGAGGTGGACGCGCTGTTTGGTGTCGACTGGCCGATGGACCTGCACAGCTGGCTGGCCAACGCGCTGCTGGTGCTGGTTTGCGTGCATGTGCTGGCGGCCATCTACGAGAGCGTGCGCATGCGGGAAAACCTGCCGTGGTCGATGATCACGGGGCGCCGTCGGCACCGCGATTGACTGTGGCGGCCTCTTCGCGGGCAAGCCCGCTCCCACAAGGACTGTGCAAAACTCAAGGTTTGCGCAGTACCTGTGGGAGCGGGTTTACCCGCGAAGAGGCCAGCACAGGCAACTCTGCTACACAGCCGGGCACTGATGGGTCACACAGTGAATCCCCCCGCCCCCCGCAGCAATGGCATCGATATCCAGCTGCACGATATCCCGCCCCGGATACAACGCCGCCAGCAGCCCCCGCGCTTTCTCGTCCGCCGCCCCATCGCCAAACTGTGGCGCAATGATCGCGCCATTGATCACGAAGTAGTTGATGTACCCAGCGGCAAAGTCGTCATTGCCTTTGCTGAACCTGTTGCGCCGCCCGTGCAGCGGCGGCGACACGACATGCACCTGCAACCTGCGGCCCTCGGCATCGGTGGCCCGCTTGAGGATATCCAGGTGCTTGCGCGTCACGGCGTAGTCATACGAGTCCGGGTCGTTATCCAGGTTGGCAATCACCACCCCCGGCCTGACGAAGCGGGCATAGAAGTCCACGTGCCCGTCGGTGATGTCCTGGCCGGCGATGCCCGGTAGCCAGATGATCTTGCTCAGCCCCAGGCGCTCCTTGAGCTCCGCCTCGATCTCGGCCTTGCTCCAGCCTTTGTTGCGGTTGGCGTTGACCCAGCTGCTCTCGGTCATGATGCCGGTGCCGTGGCCGTCCACCTCTATGGCGCCGCCTTCACCCACCAGGTCGCTGCGCTGGTAGCGGGCACCGGCCAGCGTGGTTACGCGCCTGGCCAGTTGGGCATCGTTGCGGTGACGTTGCTTGTTGCCCCAGCCATTGAAGTTGAAGTCCACCGCCGCCAGGGCTCCGTCATCATCGACGACGAAGTTGGCGCCGATGTCGCGCATCCAGATGTCGTCCAGCTCGCACTCGACGAAACTTGTGCGCTGGCTGGCACAGTGTTGCTCGGCCAGCTCGCGCTCGCTGGCCCGGCAGAACACCGTCACTGGCTGATAGCGCGCGATGGCCTGGGCGATGCGACCGAGGGCGGCCTGCACATCGGCGGTGAAGTCCTCCCAGATCGCATTCTGGGCGCCGAAGGCGATGAATGCGCGCTGCTGCGGCTCGCCTTCGTCCGGCATGAACCAGCGCCCCGGTTCTTCGGCGCGGGCCAGGCCCAGCGGTAGGCCGAGGCTGGCACCAAGGCCGGCGGCCAGCGAAAGTTGCAGGAAGGTTCTACGGCTTGGCATGGCTCAGTCCTGTGCAGTCTTGAAGCGGGTCCACACGCGCATGCGTGCACGCATGTCGGCCTGTGGGATATCGCGGCCCGGGATCAGCCGGGCATAGGTGGCTTGGTCGAGGTAGATATCGGGGTTGTCGCGCATGCGCGGGTCCACTGCCTGGCGTGCCTTGGCGCTGGCGGTAGGGTAACCGGTGAAGTTGCTGATGGCCGCCATGTTCGCCGGGCGCATGACGAAATTGATGAAACGATAGGCGTATTCCGGGTGCTTGGCATCGGCCGGGATGGCCATGGTATCCATCCACACCGTGGTGCCTTGGCGCGGCACGCGGTACTGGAAGTCGAGATGCTTGCCCGCGGCGTCGGCGGTACGCTGCGCCTGGATCACGTCGCCACTGTAGCCCAGTGACAGGCACAGGTTCTCGTTGACCAGTTCGGTCACCGGTTGCGACTGGAACTTGCGCACGTACGGGCGAATCGCCTTGAGCAGTTCGCTGGCTGCGGCCAGGTCTTCGCGCTTGGCACTGCGTGGCTCGCGGCCCAGGTAGTTGAGGACCACTGCCAGCACTTCGTCGGGCGAGTCGATGACTGAAATACCGCAGTCGGCGAATTTGGCGGCCAGCTCCGGCTTGAACAGCAGGTCGAGGTTGTCCAGCGGTGCATCGGGCATGCGCTGGCGGACTTTGTCGGCATTCACCGTCAGGCCGATGGTGCCCCAGGTGTAGGGCACGGTCGCCTGGCTGGCCTTGGGGTATCGGGCGTGCAGCTGACGCAGCCCGGGCTCGATGTCGTCCAGGGCCTCCAGGCGGCTGTGGTCCAGTGGCTGCAGGCTGCCGGCGCGCATCAGGCGCTCGGCGACGGTATCACCGGGGAAGACCAGGTCGTAGCCACTGCGCCCGGACATCAGCTTGGCCTCGAGCACTTCGCTGCCATCCATCACATCGTAGATCACCTGGATGCCGGTTTCGGCCGTGAACTGCTTGAGAGTGTCCTCGGCAAAATAGTCGGCCCAGTTGTACAGGCGCAGCACGGGCTGCTCGGCCTGAGCCTGGCAGGCGCAGACGGCCAGCGCCAAGGCGGCCAGAACGTGGCGTTTCATGCTCATGCCCTCAGGGTGTGTGGGTGGGTGCCGTCCAGGGTCAGCAGCGGTGCGTACATCTCCGGGCGGCGATCGCGGTAGATGCCCCAGCTCAGGCGGTCTTCCCGCATGCCGGCCAGATCCAGGTCGTGCAGCCAGATGCCACTGCTGTCGCGGTCGGCTTCGGCGAGCATGGCGCCCTTGTGATCGCAGATGAACGACGAGCCATAGAAGCGCATGGCCAACGATGCGTCGCTGGCTGCGACTTCTTCGCCCACCCGATTGGCCGCCACCACCGGCAACAGGTTGGCGGCGGCGTGGCCGCGCATGGCCACCTGCCAGTGGTCGCGCGAGTCCAGTTCGGCACAGCCGGGCTCGGAGCCGATGGCGGTGGGGAACAGCAGCACTTCGGCGCCCATCAGTGCCAGGCAGCGGGCGGTCTCGGGGAACCACTGGTCCCAGCAGATGCCGATGCCCAGGCGGCCGAAGGCGGTGTCCCAGACCTTGAAGCCGGTATCGCCGGGGCTGAAGTATTCCTTCTCCTGGTAGCCGATGGCGTTGGGGATGTGGGTCTTGCGGTAGACGCCAAGCAGGCGGCCATCGGCATCGGCCACGGTCAGCGAGTTGAAGAAGGCATTGCCGGCGCGCTCGTACCAGCTCAGCGGCAGCACCACGCCCAGCTCGCCGGCCAGTGCGGCGAAGCGCTGCAGGATCGGGCTGGCGGGGTAGGGCTGGGCGAGGGCCTGGTGCTGGTGGTCCTGTTCGATGCAGAAGTACGGGGTGGCGAACAGCTCCTGCAGCAGGATCACCTGGGCCCCCTTGGCGGCAGCCTGGCGTACCAGTTGTTCGGCGCGGTCGAGGTTGCCAGGCAGGTCCCAGCTGCACGGCATCTGGGTGGTGGCGATGCGCAGCAGGCTCATGGCTGCACCTCGGGTTGTTGCTGGGTGATGCAATGGATGCCGCCACCGCCATGGGCGATGTGGTCGATGCGCACCGGTACGATCTCCCGGCCCGGGAAGGCGTGGGCCAGTTGCGCGGCGGCTTCCTGGTCGGCGGCGATGCCATAGGCCGGCATGATGATCGCGCCGTTGGCGATGTAGAAGTTGGTGTACGAGGCGCAGAATACCTCGGCGTCCTGGTCGACGGCGGCGCTGGCTTCATACAGGTCGAGCAGCTCGAAGTGCCGGCCTTGCGCGTCGGTGGCCAGTTCCAGGGCGCGGCGGTTTTCCCGCACGACTTCGGCGTATACCGAATGCTGGTCATGGGTGGCATCGACCAGCAGCACGCCGGGTCGGGCGAAGGCGCATACACCGTCGACGTGACCGTCGGTCATGTCGCCGGTGATGTATTGTGGGTCACCCGGTAGCCAGATGGTCTTGCGGATGCCCAGGTAGCGGGCGAAGCAGGCCTCGAACTCGGCCTTGCTCACGCCAGGGTTGCGGTTGGGGTTGAGCAGCACCGACTCGGTGGTGATCAGGGTGCCTTCGCCGTCCACATGAATCGCCCCGCCTTCGTTGCACAGCGCAGTGCTGAAGCCATCCAGGCCCAAGTGGTCGAGGATGCGCCGGCCGAGGCTGCGGTCCTGGCCGTGTTGCGACTTGCCTCCCCAGGCGTTGAAGCGCCAGCTCAGGCCGGCCAGGCCATGCTGTGGGTGGCAGACGAAGCTAGGGCCGCTGTCCCGGCACCAGCTGTCGTCCACGGCCATTTCGACCAGTTCGATGTTGGCGCCGCAGAGGGCACGTGCGCTTTGCAAGGCCGAAGGGTCGACCACCATCTTCACCGGCTCGAAACGGGCGATGGCCGCCGCGACCCGGGCGTAGTCCTGCTGTACGTCGGCCAGGCGCACGTGCCAGCCGCTTTCCCACAGGGCCTGGTTGTGTGGCCAGACCATCCAGGTGGCAGCGTGGCGGGCCCATTCGGCGGGCATGCGCCAGCCGCTGTCGAGGGACAGGTGCATAGTGAACTCCGATCAATTAAGGATTTTTATCAACGAAGCCCGCCGTCGCGGGTGTTGATGTCCATGCTATGGCTAGGCTTGGCCTGCGACAAACGATAGATTTAGCGCACATCTGATCAGCAGGGCTTATCAATCATGCTCAAACACTGGCCACCCCTGAATGCCCTGCGCGGCTTCGAAGCCGCTGCGCGGCTGGGCAGCTTCCACAAGGCCGCCGAAGCGCTGAACCTGACCCAGTCGGCCATCAGCCAGCAGATTCGCAGCCTGGAAACCTACCTGGAGCAGCCGCTGTTCCACCGCAGTGGCCGCAGCGTGAGCCTGACCGACGCCGGGCACGACCTGCTCAGCACCACGCAGTCGCTGCTGCAGCACCTGGCGGTGGGCATTCGCCGGCTCGACCAGTACCGCAAGCCCAACCAACTGGTGGTCAACACCAGCCCGGCCTTTGCCAGGCACTGGCTGCTGCCGCGGCTGGCCGACTTTCACCAGCGCTGCCCGGATGTCGACTTGTGGTTGTTCACCAGTTTCGAGGTGCCGGACATGGCGACCGAGACCATCGACCTGGCCATCCGCGACGACCTCAGTGCCCAGGCCGAGTGCAGCTTCAACGTGCTGCACCAGGACCAGCTGTACCCGGCCTGCCACCCGGCGTTGCTGCAAACGCCGATGTCGCGGCGCACCACCTTGCATGGCGAGCGCGAGATGGACTGGAGCCACTGGCAGCTGGAGGGTGGCGAGGATGTGGGGCAGCAGGGCAAGGGGCTGAACTTTTCCGACCCCGGGCTGCTGCTGGATGCGGCGAGCGAGGGGTTGGGGGTGGCCCTGGTCAGCCAGTTGCTGGCGCGGCGGGCGGTGGAGGAGGGGCGTTTGCAGGCTTTGTCGGCGCAGCGCGTGCGTGGGCCGGCGTGGGCGTGCCTGGTGCATCGGGATAGCCAGGATGATCCGCTGGCCCGGCAGTTCCTGGAATGGCTGAAAGGGGCTCTCTTGTCAGATTGATGTTGCCTGCACTGGCCCTATCGCCGGCAAGCCAGCTCCCACAGGTCCCTCACAGGGCTCAAGTTTTGCGCTGTCTTTGTGGGAGCTGGCTTGCCGGCGATAGGGCCGGTACAGGTAATCCACCGTTTTGCATCCCCAAGATCACCCCGTAATATGTGTCGGATAACCTGCGGGGGTAGTCTCACCCTCTGATCAACCGGAATCGCCCATGGCGGCGCTTCCCCCGGCATAAACCTGACGAGGTACAGACATTGGCCATCATTCATCCTAAGGTCCGCGGTTTCATCTGCACCACGACTCACCCGAAGGGCTGCGAGCTCAACGTCCGTGACCAGATCGAAGCCACCCGCAAGCTGGGCGTGCGCGAGGATGGCCCGAAGAAGGTCCTGGTCATCGGTGCTTCCAGCGGCTACGGCCTGGCAGCCCGCATCACCGCGGCGTTCGGCTTCAAGGCCGACACCCTGGGCGTGTTCTTCGAAAAGCCAGGCACCGAGACCAAGGCCGGCACCGCTGGCTGGTACAACGCTGCAGCCTTCGACAAGTTCGCCAAGGCCGAAGGCCTGTACAGCAAGTCGATCAATGGTGACGCTTTCTCCGACGAAGCCCGTGCCAAGGTCATCGAACTGATCAAGAACGAAATGGGCGGCAAGGTCGACCTGGTCATCTACTCGCTGGCCTCGCCAGTGCGCAAGCTGCCGCAGACCGGTGAACTGGTGCGTTCGGCCCTGAAGCCGATCGGCCAGCCGTACAAGTCGACCGCCATCGACACCAACAAGGACACCATCATCGAGGCCAGCATCGAGCCGGCTACCGAGCAGGAAATCGCCGACACCGTCACCGTCATGGGTGGCCAGGACTGGCAGCTGTGGATCGACGCCCTGGCTGGCGCCAACGTGCTGGCCGAAGGCGCCCGCACCGTGGCCTTCAGCTACATCGGCAGCGACATCACCTGGCCGATCTACTGGCACGGTGCGCTGGGCCAGGCCAAGCAGGACCTGGACGAAACCGCCCTGCGCCTGGACAAGAAACTGGCCGGTGAAGTAAAGGGCGGCGCCAACGTGGCGGTGCTGAAGTCGGTGGTTACCCAGGCCAGCTCGGCCATCCCGGTGATGCCGCTTTACCTGTCCATGGTGTTCAAGATCATGCAGGAGAAGGGTGTTCACGAAGGCACCCAGGACCAGCTGGACCGCATGTACCGCGACCGCATGTACCGTGCCGACGGCGCGCCGGCCGAGGTCGACGAGAAGGGCCGCCTGCGCCTGGACGACTGGGAACTGCGTGATGACGTGCAGGACGCCTGCAAGGCGCTGTGGCCACAGGTGACCACCGAGAACCTGTTCGAGCTGACCGACTATGCCGGCTACAAGAAGCAGTTCCTCAACCTGTTCGGCTTCGAGCGCGCTGACGTCAACTACGACGAAGACGTGGCTACCGATGTGAAGTTCGACTGCGTCGAGCTGTAATCGCTGTCGGCCTGTACCGGCCCTTTCGCGGGTAAACCCGCTCCCACAGGGATCCCTTTTAACTTGAGGGAAATGGAGTACCTGTAGGAGCGGGTTTACCCGCGAAGAGGCCGGTACAGGCTATAAAATCTTTGCTAGCTTTGGCGCACAACAACAGGGAATGTGCCATGAGCAGCCTCACCCAACCCGCCACTGCCTTTCGCCACACCGCAGCCGACGGCTACAGCCTCGGCGGCTTCCGCTGGCGCCACGCCCGACCTGACCCCCAGCGCCCGCTGGTGATCATCAACGCTGCCACCTCGGTACGCTGCCGCTACTACTCGCGTTTCGCCGACTACCTGTTCGCCCAAGGTTGCGATGTGCTGACCTACGACTACCGTGGCATCGGCGAATCCCGCCCGGCCTCGCTGCGCGGCTTCCAGGCATCCTGGAGCGACTGGGGCCGGCTGGATTTCGAAGCCATGCTGGTGCATGCCGCAGAACATTTCCCCGGCCAGCCGGTGGACGTGGTGGGGCACAGTTTTGGCGGCTGCGCAGTGGGGCTGGCACCGTCGGCGAGCAAGGTTCGCCGGGTGGTGATGGTTGGCGCGCAATTCGCCTATTGGCGCGATTACGCGGCTGACCAGCGTTGGCAACTGTTCGGCAAGTGGCATGTGGTAATGCCGCTGCTCACCCGGGTGTTCGGTTACTTTCCCGGCAAGCGCCTGGGTTGGCTGGAGGACACGCCATCCGGCGTGGTGCACGACTGGACCACCCGTACCCCACGCTATGAGCACCGACCCAGCGGGCGTGCACTGGAGGCACTACCGTTCGCCCAGGTGCGGGCGGCGACGCTGGCCATCAGCCTGACCGATGACCCCTTTGGTACCGTGGCGGCGACCGAACGTTTGCTGGGTTATCTGCAGGGCGCCGAGCGCCAGCACCTGCGCATTGCGCCTGTGGATATCTCGGTCGATGAAATTGGCCATTTCGCGTTCTTCCATGACCGCTTTCGCGAAAGTTTGTGGCCGGTGGCCTTGCAGTGGTTGCGGCAGGGGGGATTGGCGGGTGAGGTGCCGGGAACCATCATCAGCTGAGGTTGGTTTCGAGATCTTGGGGCCGCTCTGCGGCCCTATCGCGACACAAGGCCGCTCCTACAAGGGAACGCGGTCTTCTGTAGGAGCGGCCTTGTGTCGCGATGGGCTGCAAAGCAGCCCCGGCTATCTCAAGCCTTGCGCGCAAGCGGCAGCTCGGCAAACTTGACGCCCGCCAGCCCATGCTTGATCAGCGCACGGATATTGCCATGGTCGCTGCCCTCGGGCGTGGCTACCACGTCACGGTAGTGCTCGCCAAAGGCCAGCAGTGCTTCCTGGTCGCTCAGCCCTTCCAGCACCGCCAGGCCCAGGGTCTTGCACGAACCTTCGTTCTGCCCGGCCGCATTCGCCACGCCGCCATTGTCGAAGGCCTGTGGCTGGTAGCTGTAGTTGTCGGCAATGAACGCCAGGGTGTCGGCAAACATGTGTTGGCCGCTGGCCAGGCTGGCGCGCAGGGTGTTCAGGTCAGTCACGGGGTTTTCCTTTTTCGAACGCCGCTTGTTGGTCGGCGCTGGCTTCTTTCTGGTATTGGGCTTTCCACTCGGCGTAAGGCATGCCGTACACCGCTTCGCGGGCGTCATCCAGGCTCAGGTCGAGCTGGCGCTCGTCAGCCGCGGCCTTGTACCACTTGGACAGGCAGTTGCGGCAGAAGCCGGACAGGTTCATCAGGTCGATGTTCTGCACGTCGGTGCGCTTCTGCAGGTGTTCGACCAGGCGCCGGAACGCGGCGGCCTCGAGTTCGAGCTGTTGCTGTGGGGTCATGGGCTTCTCTCAGGTCATGCGGTTCTTCAGGTGGCGGCCACCGTTGATGACCACCTGGCTGCCGGTGCTGTACTGGCTGGCGAGCAGGTACTTGACTGTCTCGATCAGCGGGCCGGCGCCGGGTTCGAACTCCAGCAGGGCCTTTTTCAGGGTCTGCTGGCGGTAGGTTTCGTCACCCCCTTCCTTGAGGATCAGCAGCCCCGGCAGGATACCGTTCACATGCACCTTGGGCGCATATTTTTCGGCGAACGACAGCACCATGTTCTGCAATGCGGCCTTGGTCGCGGCGTAGCCGATATGGCTTTTGCTGCCGCGTGAAGAGGTTTCGTCGCAAATGTGGATGATGTCGGCCTTTTCCACCTTGGCCAGCAGGTCGCCCAGGGCCAGGTTGAGGTGGTAGGGCGCTTCGACGTGCAGGCGGAACATGGTCTCGAGGTTGTCGAGGCCATCGTCGAGCCACAGCGAGGCGTTGTGGATGATCGCGCGCAGGCCGTCGTAATGGTTGTGCAGATACTCGATCAGGGCCTGGCGGTCGGCCGCCTGGCACAGGTCTGCCTGGAACTGCACGATGTTCGGGTGGGCCGCCTGTGGCTGGACGCTGCGGCTGGCACTGACCACCGTATGGCCGGCCTGTGCCAGTTCAAGGGCCAGGGCCAGCCCGACGCGCTGGCTGGCTCCGGTAACGAGAATGGGGCTGTTCATGTTCGGGGCGGTCAACTTGTCTGTCCTTTGGTTGCCGCCCAGCATACCCGAACTGTCTACCGCGTGTACGGCCTGGCCTCAGCGGCTGCGCAGGGCGCCAGCGGGGGCCGGGGATGCATGCAGCCAGCCGGCCAGCAGGCGGGTGGAAAGGGGGATGAACAGGTAGACCATCACCGGCGTCAGGCCCAGGGTGCTGAGCAGTACCCGGGGCACCAGGTCCAGTGCTGCCAGCCAGTGGCCGAACACCAGGTTGAACACCAGCGAGACCGGGAAGAAGGCCAGCCAGATGGCCACGGCCTGCTTCCAACGTGGCGGTTTTTGCACCATATTGGTGCCAAACCAGTCGTCAATGCCGCTTACGCGCGCCTCTTTGGGGCGTTCGAACAGGCCGTTGCCGCGCTGCAACCAGGCCCGGCGCGAGGCGGAATGCTCCCAGGCATGCAGGGTCGGCTCGTCGCTGAAACGGAAAATGATCTGGAATTCGTCGCTGTCGCGGGGTGGCGCCAGGATGCCCGAGCCAAGGTAGCCGGGGAAGTCGGTGGCCAGCTGTTCGCCTTCATGCAGCCAGGCCAGCAGGTCCTGGTAGCGGCCATGGGCGGCGCGGCGCGACACCATCAGGGTGACGGGTGGGGTAGACATCGTGTATCTCCTGGCAACGGGGCTGGCGGGTAGCCGGCCCCTTTGGCTGTGTGGCCCGGGGTGGTGGGCGACGCAGGCGTGCATGCAAGAATCGGGCGCGGATTATCGCCCATGTGCGATCTTCGGCAACTGTCAGCCGGCAAACGGTTGCCGTAGTAGACTAGGTGTTCAACTTGGGCACACAGGGTACCCCTTGCAGATGAACGAACAGGGACTGAACCCGGTAATCGATGCGAGCCTCGCGCAGCAGGACCTGTTTCCGATCCGTGAGGTTTCCCGCCTGACCGGCGTCAACGCCGTGACCTTGCGCGCCTGGGAGCGCCGCCATGGCCTGATCCAGCCAACCCGCACCGACAGTGGTCACCGCCTGTACTCCCAGGCCGACATCGATGACATCCGCCGCATCCTTGGCTGGCTGGAGCGCGGCGTGGCGGTAAGCAAGGTCGCCAGCATCCTCGCCCGCGACCATGCCCTTGCCGGGCAGGCGGGTGGCGCGACGGGCGCCTGGGTGCGCTGGCAGCAGCAGATTCGCCAGGCGCTCCAACGTTTTGACCTGGCCGGCCTGGACCGCCTGTTCGACGAGGTGTTTGCCGCTTGCACACTGGACCAGGTATTCAGCGAAGTGTTCATGCCGGTGTGGCATGACCTGGCGGTCGGGCAGGGCGGCTACGGGCAGGCCAGCGAGTGGCTGTTCCTCGATCAGTTCCTGCGTGGCCGGGTGTTCGCCCGCTTGCAACTTGCCCGTGTACCGCGCAGCCGCATGGTGCTGCTGGCACCGTTGCCGGGGCAGTGCCACGAACTGGAGTTGCTGGTGACCAGCCTGATCCTGGGCAGTGATGAAGTTGGCGTGACACCACTGGCGAGCGGGCAGCCGCTGGCAGAACTGGCACTGGTCTGCGAGCGCCTGAAGCCGGATGCCCTGGTGCTGTTCTCCCACCAGCCGCCCACGGCGGAACTCACCCGGCGCCTGACACGCCTGGTGGCAGGGCTGGAATGCCCGTTGTTACTGGCGGGTGAAGCGGCGGAACTGGCACAGGACAGTCTGGCTGGCAGCCCGATCGCCTGCCTGGGCGCGCAGGGTAGCGTGATGCGCCAGCGTTTGCGGCAGTTTCTGGCCGGTCAGTTCGATACCTGAGTGTGCAGCTCTGGGTGGGCCCGGCGATGGGCCTGGAGGATGTAGTCGCGCAGGCGTTCGATCTCTTCGGCCGGGCTCTGGCTGAGGTCGTAGGCGGCCAGGTCCGGGCCGATGCGCCGGCCCAGCACGCCATGCAGTTCGATGGGGGGGATGCCGCCAGGGGCGAAGCGCAGTTCGAAGTGGGCTGGTGCCGCTGGCAGGCCACGGACTTCCAGCAATGTACCCTTGAACGAAATATCGCGGACCCACAGGCCGCTTTCCTGCCCATGGGCATCGAGCAGCGCGCTCGGCTGCTCCATCGACAGGCGCCAGGGGCGCAGCATGGGCCCGTCTTCGTAGATTTCCGGTGAGCCCAGTTGCAGGTGCAGGGCATGGAACTCGTCTTCCACCAGTTGCAGCGGGAAGCTGATCTGCTGGTTGTTGAACTGGGCCTGCAGGGTTACCTGCTCGTTGGCCACCAAGCGGGTAAGCAAGCTCTGGATGCGGCGGTCGCCATTGACCAGCAGGCTCGACATGGGGTCGGCCAGGTTCAACTGCGGCGAATGCTGCATGTTCTGTATGAAATCCAGCTCGTCCTGGGTCAGGAGCGCTTCTGCTTGCATGATCGAACTCGATGGCGATTTCTTCAACGGGATTGACCGTGCGCGGCGTACTTGGTTCAGGTGCGTTCGTCGGGTTTCGGACGAACGCGCAGTTGCGCCAGTTCCCGTTCCAGTTCGACCTGGCGAGTAACGTCTTTCTGGATACCGATGAAGTAGGTGCGCTGTTCGTCGTCGCGCCTTACCGGGGTGATCGACAGTTCGTTCCAGAAAGCGCTGCCATCCTTGCGGTAGTTGCGCAGCACTTCGCGGCACGGTCGGCCTTCGGCCAGGGCCTTGCGGATGCGGGCGCGGCCAAGCTGGTCGCGGTCGTCGGCCTGCAGGAAGCGGCAATCCTGGTAGAGGATTTCGTCACGGCTGTAGCCGGTCAGGCGTTCGAAGGCCGCGTTCACATAGATGAGGATGGTGTCGTCGCCTTCCTGTTCGGCGACCACGATGCCGTCATTGGACGCATCGACCATGGATTGCAGTAGTTGCGCGTTGATCATGTTCGGGCCATTGAATAAACAAGGGTGCGAAGCAGGGCTGAGGAGGGTGACTTTGGTAGAGGCGGCCTTTTGCCAGCGCCGGATGCTAGTATCCTACGTTTTCACTCAGTTTCGGAATCCTCTACCCGATGAAAGTCGCCATTATTTCCGGATCGGTCTACGGCACCGCCGAAGAAGTCGCCCGTCACGCTGAATCGCTGCTCAAGGCTGCGGGCCTGGAGGCCTGGCATGCGGCGCGCGCCACCTTGCAGGACCTTGAAGGTTTCGCCCCCGACGCCTTGCTGGCCGTGACCTCGACCACTGGCATGGGCGAACTGCCGGACAACCTCATGCCGTTGTACAGCAGCATTCGCGATACCCTGCCTGCGGCCTGGCGTGGCCTGCCGGGTGCGGTGATTGCACTGGGTGACAGCAGTTATGGCGATACCTATTGCGGTGGTGGCGAGCAGATGCGCGAGCTGTTTGCCGAACTGGGCGTGCGCGAAGTGCAGCCGATGCTGCGCCTGGATGCCAGCGAGACGGTGACTCCGGAGGCGGATGCAGAGCCTTGGTTGGCTGAGTTGGCAGCAGCATTGAAAGCCTCCTGACCCCAAGCCAGGCGCGGTCCCCTGTGGGAGCGGCCTTGTGTCGCGAAAGGGCCGCAGAGCGGCCCCGGCAATTGATGCACCAGCGCTGAATTCCTGGGGCCGCTTTGCGGCCCTTTCGCGACACAAGGCCGCTCCCACAAAAAAGAGCGTGTTAGCCGTGGAGCTCGCGCAACAAGGCCAACCACGCCTGCGCCGCCCGTGACAGATACGCCCCGCGCCGCCAGATGAACGCGATATCCCAACGCAAATCCCCCGGCGAGCGCAGCGGCAAGCGCACCACACCGGGGCGCTCCAGCGCTTTCGCCACCACACGGGGCAGCAGCACCACGCCCTGGCCCGCCGCCGCCAGCGCCGCAAGGAAGTCCGCCTGGCCACTGCGCCCGCCTTCCTTGGGGGTAAAACCCTGCTGCTGGCATGCCTTCAGCAACCGGTCATTGAGCACGAAGCTGCGCTGGTAAAGCAGGAACGGGGTATCGGCCAGCTGCTGCAGGTCCACCCCGTCCTGGCCCGCCAGCTCGTGGCCGGCAGGCAACAGGGCATCCAGTGGTTCGTTGCAGAACGGCTGGTAGTCGAACGCCTCGTCACTGGGCGTCAGGCTGCCACCCAGTTCCAGTTCGCCACTCTTGACTGCCTGTTCGATGCTGCGGCTGCCGCCTTCGAGCAACTGGACCGCGATGTTCGGGTGACGCCGCCGATACTCGGCGAACAAGCCGGCGAACAGCGCGTCGCTGCCCAGCATCGGCAAGCCCAGGCGCAGTTCACCGCGGCCCATCTGGCTGAGGTCGTCCAGTTCGCTGAGCAGCGCCTGACGTTGGCGCAGCAAGCCTTCGCCACGCTCCAGCACGATGCGCCCGGCAGCGGTCAGGTGCAGCTGCGAGGCCTGGCGCTCCAGCAGCGGCTGGCCCACATCTTGCTCCAGCTGGGCCACCTGTTTGCTCACCGCTGACTGGCTGATGTGCAGGGTCTGAGCCGCCTGGGTAAAACCGCCGCGGTGGACCACTTCGATAAAGCTGCGCAGCTGTTTGAATTCCATGATCGCAATTCCATTCTGGAATGGCGTTCAGTCTAACAATTCGCTTCTGGCCTAGGCAGCCAAATCTTAAAATGAGGGCCTGTCGAGGAACCCCCCATGAAACCCGCGTTATTGAAAAAAGCCCTGCGCCTGCTCGTCGAGCTGGCGATCCTCTGTGCCTTGTTCCTGTTCGGTGGCCAGCTTGCCACCTGGCTGGGCTGGCCGATACCTGGCGGTGTGATGGGCCTGGCATTGCTGCTGTTGCTGTTCGCCTCGGGTGTGCTCAAGCCGGCCATGCTGCAACTGGGCGCCGGCTGGCTGATGGCTGAGATGCTGCTGTTCTTCATCCCGGCGCTGATGAGCCTGCTCGATTACGGCGCCCTGATCCGTGACGAGGGCTGGCGAATCCTGCTGGTGATCGCCGTGAGCACCCTGATGGTAATGGTGGTGACCGCGTTGACCGTGGAACTGGTGTGCCGCTGGAGGTTGCGCCATGAGCCTTGAACCTATGCCGCTGTTCTGGCTGGCCCTGACCTTGCTGGCGTACCTGGGCAGCCGCTGGTTGTACCGGCGCAGCGGGCGCTACCTGCTGTCGCCGCTGATCCTGGTGCCGGTTCTGTTGCTGGCGGTGGCCGTGCCGCTGCACACCGCCTATGCCGAGTACGCCCGCAACACCCACTGGCTGATGAGCGTGCTTGGCCCGGTGACCGTGGCCTTCGCGGTGCCGATCTGGCAGCAACGGGCCATGCTGGTGCGCCACTGGCCGGCACTGATGGTGGGCATGGTCGCCGGCAGCAGCGCTTCGATCGCCAGTTCCTGGGGGTTGGCTCATATGTTGGCGCTGGACAGCGCGACCAGCCTGTCGCTGGTGCCGCGTTCGATCACCACGCCCTTTGCCATGCCATTGGCCCATGACCTGGGCGGCGTACCGGAACTGACGGCGGTGTTCGTGATGTTCACCGGCGTGCTGGGCGCCATGTTCGGCGGTGTGCTGCTGCGCTGGTTGCCATTGCGCACACCACTGGCGCGAGGCGCGCTGTTCGGCGTCGGTGCCCATGGTGCCGGTGTCAGCCGGGCACAGGAGGTGGGCCGCGAGGAAGGCTCGGTGGCCGGCCTGGTCATGGTCCTGACCGGGCTGTTGAACCTGTTCGCGGCACCGCTGCTGGCCATGCTGCTCTGACCGTTCGTGCCACTGACTCGCCAAGTCATCAAGCTGGCTGGCAACGCAAGTTCCAGCCCATGGGCTGCTGGCTAGACTCTGCCTCGACATAGAGAGCACATGTAAGTGCCGAGGTGACATGCAATGACCGCAGCCTTGCTCTATTCCACCAACACCACCTCACCGGGACCGTTCTGATGCCCATGGCCGAAATTCCATTGTGCGTCTGGCGTACCCGGGGACAGAGTTACAGCTTCCGGGGCCAGAGCATCCGCTACTGGACCGCAGGGCAAGGAGAGCCCCTGCTTCTGTTGCACGGCTTCCCTACTGCCAGCTGGGATTGGCGCTACCTGTGGGGGCCATTGGCCCAGCGCTTCCGGTTGATCGCCTGCGACATGCTCGGATTTGGTGATTCGGCCAAACCGGTCGATCACCTGTACAGCCTGATGGAGCAGGCCGACCTGCAGCAGGCCTTGCTCGCCGAGCTGAAGGTCGAGCAGCCGGTGCATCTGCTGGCCCATGACTACGGCGGCAGCGTGGCGCAGGAACTGCTGGCGCGGCATCATGAACAGCGCGCCAACATCGCCAGCTGCGTGTTCCTCAACAGCGGGCTGTTCCCCGAAAGCTGCCGCATGCTGCTGATCCAGAAGTTGCTGCTCAGCCGTCTGGGCTGGCTGGTAGGGCGTTCGTTCGGGCGTGACGACCTGGTGCGCAGCGTGATCCAGGTCTACGGCTCTTGCACCCAACCCAGTGAAAGCGTGCTGGATGACTTCTGGAGTTTGATCGCCGCCAACCGTGGCACGCGCATCCTGCACAAACTGGTGGGGTACATGCCGGAGCGCAGGTTGCACCGCGAGCGCTGGGTTGGCGCGATGCAGCACGAAGGCGTGCCGCTGCGCTTGATCAGTGGCGTGGTCGACCCGCTGTCCGGCGCGCACATGGTGGAGCGCTACCGGCAACTGGTGCCGGAGCCGGACACCGTGCAGTTGCAGGGCATCGGCCATTACCCGCATACCGAAGCGCCGGTGCAGGTGCTGCGCCATTACCTGGCCTTTCGTGAACAACCGCTGAGCTGTTTCCAGCAGAAAGTGGCCTGGTACTGACAGGGCCTCATCGCCGGCAAGCCGGCTCCCACAAGTACAGCGCAGGCCTGGAGGCCGGCGCGGTTGGTGTGAGAGCTGGCTTGCTGGCGATGTGCTGCACAGCGGCCCCATAACCATCGTGCTGCGTTATTGCCAGGCATTCAGCCTGCGTGAGCTTGATTGTCCACCTGCCGCTGGCGGCGGACACTCGGCTGACCTGAACCTGCCTGGAGCCATGAGCATGAGCGAGCCTGTCCGTCTGCAAGATCGCGTGGTGATCGTCACCGGAGCCGGGGGCGGCCTGGGCCGCGCCCATGCGCTGCTGTTCGCTGCGCGTGGTGCGCGGGTGGTGGTCAACGACCTCGGCGGCTCCACCCACGGTGAAGGTGCCAGCGCCTCCGCCGCCGACCAGGTGGTAGCGGAGATCCGCGCCGCTGGTGGCAGTGCCATTGCCAACCATGACTCGGTCAGCCACGGCGCGCGTATTGTCGAGCAGGCCCTGGACAGCTTCGGCCGGGTCGATGTGCTGGTGAACAATGCCGGCATCCTGCGTGACAAGACCTTCCACAAGATGGAAGACAGCGATTGGGAGCAGGTGTATCAGGTGCATGTCGAGGGGGCTTACAAGGTCACCCGCGCCGCCTGGCCGCACCTGCGCGAGCAGAACTGGGGGCGGGTGATCTTCACCGCTTCCACGTCCGGTATCTACGGCAACTTTGGCCAGGCCAACTACGGCATGGCCAAGCTGGGCCTGTATGGGCTGACTCGTACCCTGGCGATCGAAGGGCGCAAGCACGGCATCCTGGTCAACGCCATCGCCCCCACCGGTGGTACCCGCATGACCGAAGGGTTGATCCCGCCCCAGGTGTTCGAGCGGCTCAAGCCAGAGCTGGTCAGCCCGCTGGTGGTGTACCTGGGCAGCGAGCAGTGCCAGGGCAGCGGTGAGCTGTTCGAAGTGGGCGGCGGCTGGGTGGGCAAGGTGCGGTGGGAGCGTAGCCTGGGGGTAGGCTTCGATCCGCGTGAAGGCTTTACCCCGGAGCAGGTGGCGGAGAACTGGGCACGGATTGGCGACTTCGACGGGGCAGTGCACCCACAGGACAGCTTGCAGGCGTTGCAGCAGATGATGGCGAACTTGCAGAAGTATCCGCTGGGCTGAAACTTGTATGCCTGTGCCGGCCTCTTCGCGGGTAAACCCGCTCCCACAGGTACACCACAAGCCTTTGGGGTAGTGATATCTCTGTGGGAGCGGGTTTACCCGCGAAGAGGCCGGCACGGGCGAAGAGTTTTTCAGGGCAAATAAAAAAGGCCGCTGCAAGCCGCAGCGGCCAATCGAGACGTCAGATCAAGGAGCTTCAAAATCTACGTCGGTGAACCTCGCAAGCCTGAAAGGCGGGGGGGAGAGCCCTTCATGCCGGCCAGTGAGTTAAGAATAAGCGCCTGATCCTGTAGGAAAAATAGCCGCTTATGACATTCACCTTTACGTATCGGGCAATAGTGCCGCAAGCGCTCAGCCGGCGGGCGAATAGCCCATGCGCCAGCTGGTTTCCCGCGCTGCCGCCAGCAGCCGTTGCGCCGCCGGGCCATGCTCGTCGGCATGGAAGATCGACGTCGGCCCGACCACGGTCATCACCGCGGCGACCTGCCCCATGGCATTGAACACCGGGGCCGACAGCGCATCCACGCCCGGCATCAACAGCCCGTGCACATGGTGCAGGCCACGTTCACGAATGCCCGCCAGTACCGCCTGGTAGTCGGCGGCGCTGTGCTGCAGGGCGGCCAGTTCCCGGTCACGCAACTCCACGGTCTCGCGCTCGGGCAGGTAGGCGGCGAACACCAGCCCGGTGGACGACGTGAGCAGCGGCAGTACCGAGCCGATCTGCGTTACCACGGTGACCGCACGTACCGCCGGCTCGATGCTGACCACTGTCGCGCCCTGGTTGCCCCATACGGCAACGAAGCAGCTCTCGTTCAGTTCATCGCGCAGCTGCGACAACGGTAGCGCGGCAATCTTCAGCACATCGATACTGCCCAGCGCCGCCAGCCCCACCCGCAGTGCCTCGCGCCCCAGGCCGTAATGGTTGGTGGCCGCATCCTGCTCGGCAAAACCGCTGGCGATCAATGCCTGCAGGTAACGGTGCACCTTGCTCGCCGGCATCTGCACATGTTCCGCGAGGCGCGACAGGGAGGTGGACGGGGAGAGCTCGGCAAGGGCCTTGAGGATGTCGGTGCCGACCTCCGCCGAGCGGACTTTCTGCTTGCCGTTGTCGGCGGGGGAGCTGGCTTTGGCCATGGACATCTTCTTCCGGATTCGTCGAGTCGCGCCTTTATAGCTTGACGCATTGCCCGTAGCAAATTACGTTATTCGTAATCTGATTACGATAAAAACAATGCAGACGCGCTGCCACCCCGCCCCGGGCCAGCAGCCAGCTGCCAGCAACGGCTCGGCCAGAGCCCGGAGGCATCGATGAATCGCGATACGTCACCCGACCTTCACTACCTCAGCGGCTTCGGCAACGAGTTTGCCAGCGAAGCGCTGCCAGGGGCCTTGCCGGTCGGGCAGAACTCGCCGCAGAAGGCGCCCTATGGGCTGTATGCCGAGCTGCTCTCGGGCACGGCGTTCACCATGACCCGCAGCGAGCTGCGCCGCACCTGGCTGTATCGTATTCGTCCGTCTGCCTTGCACCCGCGTTTCGAACGCCTGGCGCGTCAGCCGCTGACCGGCCCGCTGGGGGCCATCACCCCCAACCGCCTGCGCTGGAACCCCCAGCCGATCCCCGTCGAACCGACCGATTTCATCGAGGGCTGGCTGCCCATGGTGGCCAACGCCGCTGCGGAAAAACCGGCCGGCGTGAGCATCTACATCTACCGCGCCAACCGGTCGATGGAGCGGGTGTTCTTCAACGCCGACGGTGAACTGCTGCTGGTGCCGCAACAGGGCCGCCTGCGCATTGCCACCGAACTGGGGGTGATGGAGGTCGAGCCGTTGGAAATCGCGGTAATCCCGCGTGGCATGAAGTTTCGCGTCGAGCTGCTCGACGTCGAGGCCCGCGGCTACATCGCCGAAAACCACGGCGCGCCGCTGCGCATCCCGGACCTGGGCCCGATCGGCAGCAACGGCCTGGCCAACCCGCGCGACTTCCTCACCCCGGTGGCGCACTACGAAGAGGCCGATGGCCCGGTGCAGCTGGTGCAGAAGTTCCTGGGCGAACATTGGGCCTGCGAACTGCAGCACTCGCCACTGGACGTGGTCGCCTGGCACGGCAGCAACGTGCCGTACAAGTACGACCTGCGCCGCTTCAACACCATCGGTACGGTCAGCTTCGACCACCCGGACCCGTCGATTTTCACCGTGCTGACCTCGCCGACCAGCGTGCATGGCCTGGCCAACATGGACTTCGTGATCTTCCCGCCACGCTGGATGGTGGCCGAGAACACCTTCCGTCCACCATGGTTCCACCGCAACCTGATGAACGAGTTCATGGGCCTGATCAACGGTGCCTACGACGCCAAGGCCGAGGGCTTCCTGCCGGGCGGTGCCTCGCTGCACGGAGTGATGAGCGCCCATGGCCCCGACGCGGAAACCTGTGAAAAGGCTATTGCCGCCGACCTGGTGCCGCACAAGATCGACAACACCATGGCCTTCATGTTCGAGACCAGCCAGGTGCTGCGCCCGAGCCTGCAAGCCCTTGAATGCCCGCAGTTGCAGGCCGACTACGATAGTTGCTGGGCCACCTTGCCGAGCACCTTCAACCCGAACCGGAGATAACCCATGAACCAGACCGCCATTGCCCGTAGCTGGGTCGAGCACGCTAACGGGCACAGCGACTTCCCGCTGCAGAACCTGCCGTTGGGCATCTTCAGCCGGCCGGGTGAAGCCAAGCGCTGTGGCGTGGCCATCGGCGACGCCATCCTCGACCTGGAGGCGGTGCTGGCCGCCGGCCTGTTCGACGGTGCCGCCAAGGCCGCTGTCGAGGCCACCCGTGGTGGGGCCTTGAACGCATTCTTCGCCCTCGGCCGCAATGCCCGCGTTGCCCTGCGCGAGCGCCTGCTGGTGCTGCTGGGCGAGCACAGCGAACACCAGGCGGCGCTGCAGGCCGCACTGTACCCGGCCAGCGCCTGCCAACTGCATGTACCGGCGCAGATCGGTGACTACACCGACTTCTACGTGGGTATCGAGCACGCCAAGAACGTCGGCAAGCTGTTCCGCCCCGACAACCCGCTGCTGCCCAACTACAAGTACGTGCCGATCGGTTATCACGGCCGCGCCTCGACCATCCGCCCGTCCGGCACCGATGTGCGCCGGCCCAAGGGCCAGACGCTGCCGGCCGGGCACACCGAGCCAAGCTTCGGCCCCTGCGCGCGCCTGGACTACGAGCTGGAGCTGGGTATCTGGATCGGCCAGGGCAACGACATGGGCCAGGCGATCCCGGTAGGCGATGCCGCCGAGCACGTGGCCGGTCTGTGCCTGCTCAACGACTGGTCAGCGCGCGATATCCAGGCCTGGGAATACCAGCCGCTGGGGCCGTTCCTGTCCAAGAGCTTCATCACCACCATCTCGCCCTGGGTAGTTACCGCCGAAGCGCTGGAACCGTTCCGCTGTGCCCAGCCGGCACGCCCGGAAGGTGACCCACAGCCACTGTCGTACCTTCTGGACAAGCGCGACCAGGCCGCTGGAGCATTCGATATCGAGCTCGAGGTGCTGCTGCTGACCGAGGGCATGCGCGAGCAGGGTCTTGCCCCGCATCGCCTGACCCTGAGCAACACCCGCAGCATGTACTGGACCGTGGCACAGCTGGTCGCGCACCACAGCGTCAACGGCTGCCAGCTGCAACCGGGCGACCTGTTCGGTTCGGGCACGCTGTCGGGCACCGCGCCAGGTTCGTTCGGCAGCCTGCTGGAGATCACCGAAGGCGGCAAGCACCCGGTGGAACTGGCCAGTGGCGAGGTGCGCAAGTTCCTCGAAGACGGCGACGAGATCATCCTGCGTGCCCGCTGCGTGCGTGATGGCGTGGCCAGCATCGGTTTCGGCGAATGCCGCGGCACGGTCATCGCGGCCAACTGAGGAGGCACGGGCATGGAGCTGTACACCTATTACCGTTCCACCTCGTCCTACCGGGTGCGCATTGCCCTGGCACTGAAGGGGCTGGCCTACCAGTCCCTGCCGGTCAACCTGTTGCAGGGTGAGCAGCGCGGTGCGGACTATGTCGCGGTCAACCCGCAGGGCCGTGTGCCGGCCTTGCGCACCGATGGCGGTGAGCTGCTGGTGCAATCGCCGGCGATCATCGAGTACCTGGAAGAGGTTTATCCACAGCCCGCGCTGCTGCCTGCTGCGGCCGAGGCGCGCGCCAAGGTACGGGGTGTGGCGGCGATCATCGGCTGCGACATCCACCCGCTGCACAACGTCAGCGTGCTCAACCGGCTGCGCCAGGCTGGCCAGGACGAGAGCCAGGTCAACCAGTGGATCGGCCACTGGATCAGCCAGGGGCTGGCGGCAGTGGAGCAGCTGATAGGCGATCGCGGCTTCTGCTTCGGTGATGAGCCGGGCCTGGCGGATGTCTACCTGATCCCGCAGTTGTACGCGGCCGAACGCTTCAACATCGACCTCGACAGCTTCCCGCGCATCCTGCGGGTTGCCGCCTTGGCGGCGGGGCACCCGGCGTTCGCCCAGGCCCACCCAGCACAGCAGCCGGACAGCCCGGCTCAGTGAATGGAACGGTTCGCCGCCGGAAGCTTGCCGATACGCTCGGACAGTTTCAGGCGCTGGACCGGGTCCTCCGTCAGCAGTAACGCATGCTCCAAGTCGAAGCGCTCGGCCTGCGGGCAATCCAGGTGCTGGTAGAGCGAGGCGCGGGTCACATAGTCGCTGACCTGCACCGGGCCCAGTTGCATGACCCGCTCGGCATCGATCAGCGCCGCCAGGTGGTCGTCGTTGCTGATGTGCAACTGGCGCAGGTTGCGTGACAGGCGTTGCAGCATCTGCAGCGGGCTGGCACTGCGCATGTGCTCGGCGGTCAGCGCTACATGCGGGCCAAACTGGCGAGCCAGCAGCTCACGGCAATCGTTGGGGTACAGGCGGCGGCCACCACAGGGGTCGAGCAGGTGATCCGCACCTGGCACGCGCAGCAGGAAATGGCCAGGGAAGCCTACGCCCTCAAGAGGGATGGACAGGCGCCGGGCCAGTTCCAGGGCAAGGATGGCCAGGGCCAGCGGTTGGCCACGGCGGCGCTGCAGCACCTTGTCCATCATCGCGGCATGCGGGCGCAGCGGGTGGTATTCATCCTGCTGGAAGCCCAGGGCATTGAGTTGGCGCAGCAGTGGCTGGGCCAGTTCGCACAGCGGCAGCATCGGCAGGTTGGCGCTGATCTCGCGCTGCAGGTCATGCAGCTTGGCAAGGCTGGCCGCGGGCTCGACGCTGCGGTCGTGCTCGGCGGCAATCCATAATGCGGCTTCCAGCAGGGCGACGGGCTCGCGTTCCAGGCAGGCCAGGCAGGCTTGACGTGGCTTCATGGGGCTTCTCCACACACGCTTGAGTATTAGCTGCGGCGCGCGGTTTCGTCCAGTGGTCCGGCGGCGGTGCCAGCCCAAGGGCCATGCCTATACTGGAGAGAGCACCTCGTAGGGGAGCCTGTCGATGTTCGCGCTGATGCAAAGCACCCGTACCCAGTCGCTGCACTTGTTCACCCACCCGCCCACCGGCCTGAAGGCCGTGGTGGCTATCCACAGCGAGCAGTTGGGCCCGGCCATGGGCGGTTGCCGCTACCTGCCTTATGCCGATGATGAAAGCGCCATGGCCGACGCCATCCGCCTGGCCCAGGGCATGAGCTACAAGGCGGCGCTGGCCGGCCTGCCACTGGGGGGCGGCAAGGCGGTGATCATGCGCAACCCGCATGTGGAAAACCGTGCCGCGCTGTTCGAGGCCTTTGGCCACTTCATCGACACCTTGCAAGGGCGCTTCATCATCGCCGTGGACAGCGGCACCTCGACCCTGGACATGGACTGCATTGCCCAGAGCACACCCCATGTGACCAGCACCACGGCCTCGGGTGACCCCTCACCGCATGCGGCGATGGGGGTTTTTGCCGGCATTCGTGCCACCACTTCGTTCCGCCTTGGCAGTGATGACCTGCAAGGGCTGCGGGTTGCGGTGCAAGGGTTGGGCAATGTCGGTTATGCGCTGGCGGAGCAACTGCATGCGGCGGGTGCTGACCTGCTGGTGAGCGATCTGGACCCTGGGCGGGTGCGGCTGGCGGTGGAGCAGTTCAATGCCCATCCGGTGACCAACGATGCGTTGATCAGCACCCCTTGCGACATCTTTGCCCCTTGCGGCGTGGGCCCTGTGTTGAACGGGCAGAGCGTGATGCAGTTGCGTTGCGCGGCAGTGGCGGGGGCGGCGAACAACCAGCTGACCACCTTGCAGGTAGCCGACCAGCTGGAGTCGCGCGGGATACTGTATGCGCCCGATTACGTGATCAATGCCGGTGGGTTGATCTACGTGGCACTTACCCATCGTGGCGAAGACCTGGGCACCATCACTGCGCACCTGGCGCGGATACCTTCACGGCTGACCGAAGTGTTTGGCCATGCACAGGCAGAGAAGCGCTCGCCGGCGCGGGTGGCGCAGATGCTGGCGGAGCGGTTGCTCTACGGCTGAGGGTTGATACCGGCTTTGCTGGCCTCTTCGCGGGCACGCCCGCTCCCACAGGAATACCTCCGGCCCAGCGCTTGTGCCGTACCTGAAGCAGCAACTGCCCCGTCCAAACCTTGAAACCTGCGCGGTCCCTGTGGGAGCGGGTTCACCCGCGAACACGGGCGTAGCCCGTGCCATCCACCGCGTCGCCTGTTTCGCGGGTAAACCCGCTCCCACAGGGATAGCGCCCGAGCCCAGCGCTTGTGCCGTACCTGCAGAAGCCGCCAGTGCAGGCAATTACTCGGCCGCTGGCCCTTCGAGCAACTCGGCCAGCGCATCCGGCTGGCTCTTGAACGCCCGGGCGAACACATCGCGGTTCTTGGCCATGTAGATACCGGCTTCCTCGACCTGTTTCTCGCTCAGCGAGGGCACTGCCTTGTGCAGTACTTCGGCCAGGCGCTCGGCCAGTTCGAGCATCTTGTCGTGACGGTCTGCTTCGGCCTTATCCATGAACAAGCGCTCCGGGTCGCGGCTGCTGCGGTACACCACTTCGACGGCCATTCATCACCTCTATGCCTTTTGCTGGGTTGATACTGTATTCATATACAGTAATGGCAATGTTGATTGCTTCGCAAGCAGAAATTGTAGCGTGGTGCAGAGGGCTTACTGCTTCATGCCCAACTCAGCATCATCCATCAGCGCCTTGGCCATCCGGGCCCTTTCGCGGGTGAACCCGCTCCCACAGGTACGGCATCTACCTCAAGGCCTGTGGAGATCCTGTGGGAGCGGGTTTACCCGCGAAGAGGCCAGCCCAGACAACGCAACACCCAAACCTCAGTGCAAAGTCCGAGTTTCAGCGGGCATCTGCACCTGAACCAGTGCCGACTCAAGCAAAGCCCGCAACGTCTCCAGCTCATGCATTGAGGTCATCATCAGGATCGAAGCCGGCGATTTGGGCTGCAGTAGCAAGGGCTGATGCACCACGGTGGCTGCTCGCTTCTGGCAACTTGCCACGCCTCAAGGTGTCTTGCGGCAATCGGTCGCCTTCCAAGGCAGGGGCCTGGCCTTTTAACTGCATGGCACAAGCGTCACGCCGGTGACGCATCATCCTTCAAGACGTATCGGGGAATGGAACATCGTGAACATCAAATGGGCAGAAAAGCTGCGCAAGGGCCTGCACGGCTCGGCCGACTCGCTGGGCAACCTGTGCGTCGAGGCATTCCATTACCTGGCGCTGTTCGGCATTGGCGCGATCACCGCCTATGCGGCAGTGATGACGTTCCTGGACATGCTCGGCAAGGGCGGGGTCAGTGTCGATGACATCCTGCTGCTGTTCATCTACCTGGAGCTGGGGGCGATGGTCGGTATCTACTTCAAGACCAACCACATGCCGATCCGCTTCCTGCTGTACGTGGCAATCACCGCGCTGACCCGCCTGCTGATCGGCGACGTCTCGCACCACAAGGCGCCGGACGTAGGGCTGTTGTACGTGTGCGGTGGCATCCTGTTGCTGGCGTTCGCGATCCTGGTGGTGCGCTACGCTTCGTACCGCTACCCCTCGACCAAGGTGCTGGATGCCAACGGCAAGGAAGTGGAGGAGGGCAAGTAGCCCTCAGTTGGCGATGAAATGGCGCGGCTCGTGGCGGGCGTCACGGGTCAGCGCGGCCAGCACCTGCAGAGGGTTCTGGCTGTGTTCGATGGCCAGGCCCAGGCGGATGCTGTCGATCACCCGCTGCAGGCGTACCGGGTCATTGCGCTGGGCCTGGGTGATGAGGCGCTTGGCGACCACGCCAGCGTCGTCGGACAGGGTCAGCATGATGCTGCCGTCGAGGTTTGCAATGCTCAGGTTGACCCGGTATTCGGGGGCGAATGCAGCACTGATTCGTTCGAATGGGTTGTTCATGGTCATGCTTCTGCGGTGAATGAGTGCAGAAGTTGACCGGGGAAATTACCTGTTGGTTCAGCGCCATCGATCGATACAAACGAAAACGCCCGGCATCAGGCCGGGCGTTTGCATTGCCGATCAGGCGTCCGGATCACTCAGTTCCAGGGCTCCGCGCTTGCTGCGCAGCTTGCCGTAGAAGTGTTCCAGCGCGTGGTTGAGCTTGGTGGCGGCACCATCGACCGCCTGGTCCAGCGAAGTGGCGGTGTGGGTCACGGAAATCGGTTGGTGGCCTTTGGGGCGAGCCTCCATCTGGCAGCGTTTGTCATGCGGTCCGGGCTTGGCGCCGTTCTCGTCGCGCAGGTGAACCTCGATGCGGGTGAGGTCGTCTTCGTAACGTTCCAGCGAGTTCTGCAGTGTGCTGCGGACCCACTGGTCGAGCCGGGCGTTGCCTTCGAAATGGTTGCTGCTGTTGACCTGGATTTGCATGATTCAATCCTTATTCAGCTTGCTCGCATGGAGACGCGCCTAGGCCTTTGAGACCCTTGGAATTTCTGCGCCTCTTGACTCTAAGGTCAGGCAACGGCGAAACGAATTCAAGCCCTTTTCGAAAATAAATTTCTTGTTGCATTCAGGGCGGCAGGCGGCTCATCGCTCGGCCTTTGCTTATGAGAATTGAAATCATTATTATTGCAGGCCCGAAAACGCCCGGACCTTCGCCATGACGCGCAAAACCGCCGGTCTCTCGCTCAGCTATCGCCTGGCCGTGACTTCACGCAGCCTGGCCGCGCTGCTGGGCGGCTACCTGCTGGCGTCCGTGGCCAGCGTCTGCATCACCCTGCTAGCGCCGCTGTCACAGGTCGATGCCACGCTCACCGGCCTGCTGCTGTCATTCGTCTTCTACCTGCTGGCGTTCATCTGGTGCTTCGCCTGCCGCAGCGCTTTGCGCGCCTGGCTGGGCGTGCTGGCGCCAAGCGTGCTGCTGGGGGTGATCAGCGGGTTGGCCTACTGGATGAAAACCCCATGAAAGAAGGCTTCCGCCAAGCCATGGCGTGGCTGCACACCTGGACCGGCCTGATCTTCGGCTGGCTGTTGTTCGCCATCTTCCTTACCGGCACGCTGTCGTATTTCAAGGAAGAAATCACCCACTGGTCGCAGCCGGAAGTGCGCAGCCATGCACTGGACCCGACCCATAGCCTGGAGGTGGCCCAGCGGTACCTGCAGGACAACGCCGGGCATTCGGGCACCTGGCTGATCCGCATGCCCAACGCACGCGAGGCCGCCTTGAGCGTGGGTTATCGCGACCCCAATGGCGGGCCACGCGGCTTCGTCACCAAGACCCTCGATACCCAGACCGGCCAGCCGGTGGAGGCACGCGACAGTCGCGGTGGCGAGTTCTTCTACCGCTTTCACTTCCAGCTGCAGATGCCATACCCCTTCGGCCGCTGGCTGTCGACGTTCTGCGCCTTCATCATGCTGTTGGGGCTGGTCACCGGCATCATCACCCACAAGAAGATCTTCAAGGAGTTCTTCACCTTCCGCCCTGGCAAGGGCCAGCGTTCCTGGCTGGACGGGCACAACGCCATTGGCGTGCTGGTGCTGCCGTTCCACCTGATGATCAGCTACAGCAGCTTGGTGCTGTTCATGTACATGGTGATGCCGGCAGGCATCATGGCCAGCTACGGCAATGACACCGGCAAGTACTTCAACGACCTGTTCGGCCGTAACGATGCGCCCAAGGCGGCCCATGTGGCCGCGCCGCTGTTACCGTTGCCGAGCCTGTACGCCAAGGTGCAGGACCTGCAACCGGGCGCGCGTATCGGCCGTATCCAGGTGGAAAATGCCGGCGACAGCAATGCCCGCGTTACCTTCACCCAGTCCGCGGCCGACCATGTGGCCTATCGGCGCAGCGCCAATTGGACCTTCGATGGCGCCAGCGGTGTGCTGTTGAGCCAGGGTAAGCCGGAGAGCGGGGCAATGATGACCGCCTTCAGCTTTGCCGGCCTGCACATGGGCAATTTCGCCGGGCCCTGGCTGCGCTGGCTGTACTTCTTCTTTGGCGTGGCCGGTACCGCGGTAATCGGCACCGGGCTGGTGATGTGGCTGGGCAAGCGCCAGCTCAAGCATGCCAGGAGCGAACGCCTGCCGGGCGAACTGCGCCTGGTCGAGGTGCTCAATATCGCCAGCATGAGCGGCCTGTTGCTGGCCGTGGCGGGCTTCTTCTGGGCCAACCGCCTGATCCCGATGGGTGTTGACGGCCGGGCCGATTGGGAGGTCAACGCCTTCTTCAGCGCCTGGGGCCTGTCGCTGGTGCACGCTGTGCTGCGCAGCGGGCGCCGGGCATGGGGCGAGCAACTGGCGCTGGGCGCGCTGGCGTTCGCCTTGCTGCCGCTGCTCAACGGCCTGACCACCGGCCAGGGCCTGAACCATTCGCTGTCGGCGGGTGATTGGGCCATGGCCGGCTTCGACCTGACAGCGCTGGGCACCGGCCTGTTCCTGGCCTGGTTGGCCGGCAAGATGTTGCACAGCCCGAAACCTGTGGCCAAGCGTGCCCCGCGTGCAGCAAAGAAGCCGAGCACTGAAACGGCGGAGGCGAGCTGATGCTGGGTAATGCACTGATCGCTTACGCCGGCTTCGTTGCCCTGTGCCTGGCCATGGAGAAGCACTTCGTCGACCTGCTCGGGCGCAAGCCGCGCCCCGGGCAGTTGCGCCTGTTGCGCAGCACCGGCTGGCTGTTGCTGGTGCTGTCGCTGGTGCTCAGCGTGCACCAGCGTGGCTGGGCCCATGGCCTGGTGGAGTGGACCGCAGTGATGATGGCCGGGGTGACCCTGTGGGTGTTCGGCCTGCCATACCAGCCCCGCCTGTTGCTGGGCCTGGCCGCCGCCAGCGTGGTGCTGGGGCCGTTGCTGGCCGTGTTCGCCGAGTGATCAGGTGAGCGAGCCGGGCGACATGATCGAGGCGGATGCCGAAAGCGGCGGTGGGCGTGCGCGCTTCGTCCAGGTGTTCCAGGCCCAGCGGGCACGCATGGAGGCCCTGGTGAGCCGCCGGGTCGGCTGCCGGGCCACCGCATCGGACCTGGTCCAGGAACTGTTCCTGCGCTTCTGGCGTCGCCCCGAGGTCGAGGTCGAGGCGCTGGACACCTATCTGCTGCGTTGCGCCGGCAACCTGGCCATCGACCACCTGCGCAGCGAAGGCAGCCGCGAGCGCGTGGCCGAAGCTGTGCTGCCGCTGGATGAAGCGGCCATGGCCCAGGCCCCGGAGCAGGCCGTGGAGGTCGATCACGACTTGCAGCGCATCGACGCTGCCTTGCGCGCCTTGCCCGAGCGCACCCGGCAGATCTTCCTGCTCAACCGTATCCACGGCTGCAAGTACGGCGAGATCGCCAAGGCCATGCAACTGTCCCAGAGTGCTGTGGAAAAGCATATGATGCGCGCCCTCGAAGCGTGCAAGGCGAGTGTTGCCGAGCCCGCGTCCACCCCACGCCGGCCAGGGAGTGCCCGTCGATGAGCCGTTTACCGCCGATCACCGAGGCGCAGTCCCGGGCTGCACTGCAATGGCTCAGCCGCATCAACGAGCAGCCCGCGCAAGCCGAGGGCGCGGCGTTCAAGCGCTGGCTGCTGGCCGACCCCGGGCACCGTGAGGCCTACGCCCAGGCCCAGGCGCTGTGGCAGAACAGCGCAGCCCCGGCGGCGCGCCTGGCCGCTGAAGAACAGGCAAGCCTGCAACGTTACCTGGATGCGATGGCCAGGCCACCGGCCAGGCACCCCTGGCGGCAGCGCGCCGCAGCGCTGGCGGTGGCTGCCTGCCTGGTGCTGGCCGTGGGCGTTGCCGGTGGTTGGCACCCGGCCCTGTGGCTGCAGGACCTGCAGGCCGACTACAGCAGTGCTGGTCAAGTTCGCCAGGTGACCTTGGCCGACCAGTCGCAGGTGACGCTGGATGCGGGGAGCGCGATTGCAGTCGATTTTGCGCAGGGCGAGCGCCGCGTGCGGTTGTTGCATGGTGCGGCGTTCTTCCGGGTCACGCATACCGGCACGCCGTTCGTGGTGGAAGCTGCCGGCGGCGAGGTGCGCGTGCTTGGCACTCAGTTCGAAGTGCGCGAGCAGGGCGAGGGCGCCCAGGTCACGGTACGCAGCGGGCGCGTGGCGGTGAGCCCGGCACCGGGCACCGCAGCGCGTGAACTGACGGCCAACCAGCAGGCGGCCTACGCTGCCGGCCGAGTCGGCGACACCCTGACGGTGGACAGCGACAACCGCCTGGCCTGGCGCCAGGGCTGGCTGAATTACTACCAGGTGCCGCTGGCGCAGGTGGTCGAGGACCTGGGGCGTTATTACCCGGGGCGCATCCTGTTGCTCGATGATGAGTTGGGGCAGCGCAAGGTCAGTGGCAGTTTTCCCGTGGCCGAGCCGTTGCTGGCGCTGGATTCGCTGGGCAAGGTGATGGGCTTTTCGCGGCAGACAGTTCTGGGGCGGTTGACCCTGATCCGGTAGTCGCCTGTGCGGGCCTCTTCGCGGGTGAACCCGCTCCCACAGGAAGGGCGCAAGTTTCAAATCCTGTGCAGTACCTGTGGGAGCGGGTTCACCCGCGAAGAGGCCCGCACAGGCAAAAATATTTTCAGATAGCGGGTGAGGTAACAGGACGTGGCATCCGTGTAATGAGTGGAAGTGCGATTCATTCGCAGTCATATCCCTCTCACAGGTCAGCGTCCATGAAGTTCACCCCGCGTTGCGTCCCTCTCTGGCTCGGCCTTTCCGCGCTCCCGGCATTCGCTGTCGCCCCCCTGGCCTGTGCCGCCGAGCAGCAGCAGGCGTATGCCTTCGCCCAGCCAGCGCAACCCCTTGCCCAAGCACTTGGCGCCTTCAGCCGCACCACCGGCCAGAGTGTGATCTACACCCTGGAACTGCCTGGCGTGCAGGCGCCGGCGCTGAACGGCAGGTTCAGCGCCGAACAGGCCCTGCAACAGCTGCTGGGCACTACCGGGCTGGCCTGGCGCCGCGTCGATGCACGCACGCTCACCCTCGAAGCAGTGGACACCTCCGGCGCCCTCAACCTGCAGGCCATCACCGTGACCTCGCAACTGGACGACTACAGTTACCAGCCCCCGGCTACCGCCTCGATCATGCGCGGGCAGGGCCCTAGCCAGGACATCCCCCAAGCCATCAACGTGGTGCCGGCCCAGGTCATCCGTGACCAGGCCCCGCGCAACCTCGATGACGCCCTGGCCAATGTCAGCGGCATCACCCAGGGCAACAATTTCGGTGGCACCTCCGACACGGTGATGAAGCGCGGCTTCGGCGACAACCGCGACGGCTCGATCATGCGCGATGGCATGCCCATCGTGCAGGGCCGCAGCCTCAACGCCAGCACCGAGCGGGTCGAAGTGCTCAAGGGCCCGGCCTCGCTGCTGTACGGCATCCAGGACCCGGGCGGGGTCATCAACGTGGTCAGCAAGCGCCCGCAACTCGAGCAGTACAACGCCCTGACCGTGCGCGGGTCGACCTACGGCAGCGGCAAGAACGGCAGCGGTGGCGGGTTCGACAGCACCGGCGCGCTCGGCGACAGCAACTTCGCCTATCGCCTGATCGTCGACCACGAAGATGAAGACTACTGGCGCAACTACGGCGTGCACCGCGAATCGCTGGTAGCGCCGTCGCTGGCCTGGCTGGGCGAAGACACCCAGGTGGTACTGGCCTACGAGCACCGCGAATTTCTCTACCCCTTCGACCGTGGCACGGCGTTCGGCAACAACGGCCACCCGCTGGATATCCCAGCCACGCGGCGCCTGGACGAGCCCTTCAACGACATGGAGGGGCGTTCCGACCTGTACCGACTGGAAGTCGACCACCAACTGGCCGATGACTGGAAGCTGCACTTCGGCTACAGCTTCAACCGCGAAACCTATGATGCCAGCCAGGTGCGGGTGACCGGCGTGAATGAAAAAAGCGGCACGCTGTCGCGCAGCATCGACGGCACCCACAACGCCATGAGCCGTGACCAGTTCGCCACCCTGAGCCTGGCCGGCAATGTGGAACTGGCCGGGATGCAGAACGACCTGCTGTTCGGTGTCGATCATGAAGACCGCAAGGTCTTTCGTGGCGACCTGATCCGGCAGAGCGCCCAATCTACCTTCAGCTACATGAACCCGATCTACGGGCAGGAAGTGGAGGGCACCACCGTCAAAGCCAGTGACAGCGACCAGACCGACAAGCTACGCACCGACGCGTTGTTCGTGCAGGACGCGCTGCACCTGGATGATCACTGGATCCTGGTGGCCGGTGCGCGCTTCCAGCAGTTCGACCAATACGCTGGCCGCGGCCGCCCGTTCAAGGCCAACACCGACATCAATGGCCAGGCGTGGGTGCCGCATGCAGGTATCGTCTACAAGGTGGACGAGCAGCTGTCGTTTTATGGCAGCTATAGCGAGTCGTTCAAGCCCAACTCCACCATCGCGCCGCTGGTCGGCAATGTGGTGCTTGACTCGTCGGTGGCGCCGGAGGAGGGCAAATCGTGGGAGCTGGGCGCCAAGCTCGACATGCCAGGCCGCCTTACCGGAACCCTGGCGTTGTTCGACATCACCAAGCGCAACGTGCTGGTTTCCAACTTTGATACCAGTACGCGCGAAACGGTGTACAGCAATGCTGGAGAGGTCAGCTCACGGGGTGTCGAGCTGGACCTGACCGGCCAGTTGAGTGAGCGCTGGAGCCTGATCGGCAGCTACGCCTTCACCGATGCGCAAGTGACCAAGGACCCGGACCTCAAGGGCAACCGCCTGCAGAACGTGGCCCGCCACAGTGGTTCGCTGTCGGCGGTGTATGACTATGGCAGCCTGTTCGGCGGCGATCGCCTGCGCATTGGCGCGGGGGCGCGATACGTGGGCGAGCGCGCTGGCAACCCGACCAACACCTTCGACCTGCCGTCCTATACCGTGGCCGATGCCTTTGCCAGCTACGAGACCAGGCTCGACGAGCACAAGGTGCTGTTGCAACTGAACGTGAAGAACCTGTTCGACAAGGTTTACTACAGCTCGGCGGTGAACCAGTACTTTGTGGCCATTGGCGATGCGCGGCAGGTGAGCTTGTCCAGTACCTTCGAGTTCTAGGCCAGCCTGTACCGGCCTCTTCGCGGCTAAAGCCGCTCCCACAGGTACTGCACTGCCCTTGAGGGTGGCGCGGTCCCTGTGGGAGCGGCTTTAGCCGCGAATGGCCGAACGGTACTCGCCAGGCGTTGCACCGACCGCCTGGCGGAACCGGTTGCTGAAATGGCTGGCACTGGCAAACCCGCACAACAGGGCAATCTCCCCCAAAGGCATCAACCCCAGCCGCAACAGCTGGCAGGCCCGGTGCAGCCGCCGGGCCAGCAGGTACTGGTGCGGCGGCAGCCCGAAACTGGCGCGGAACATGCGCGCAAAGTGGTATTCGGACAGGTTGCAGCGCAAGGCCAGTTCACCCAGGGTGATGGGCTGGTCGAGATGCGCTTCGATGTAGTCGACCATTTGCCGGCGCAGGCTCGGTGCCAGCCCGCCTTTCAGGCGCAGGCCCTGGCGCAGCCCGACCTGGTTGAGCAGCGCATGGTCGACGATCTCGTGCGCCAGGCTGCTGGCCAGCAAGCGTTCGCCAGGTTCATCCCAGTCCAGGGTTATCAGTTGGCGAAAGCGCTTGGCCTGCTGCGGGTCATCGAGAAAGGTCGCTTCCTGCAGTTGCAGCTCACGCGGTTCACGGTCGAGCAGGCGCACGCAGCCGAGGGCGAATTGCGCCTCGCTGACATACAGGTGCGCCAGGCGGATCGCGCCATTGACCACCCAGTTCGATTCCTGCCCGGCCGGCATCACGCACAGCTTGTCGGGCGCCCCTTTGTCGCCGGGGCGCTGGCGGCGAAAGGTGCCGGTGCCGTCGGCGATGTAGCACGACAGGGTGTGATGGCTCGGTGCCTGGTAGTCGCGGGCATCGTCGCGGTTGCTCCACAACGCCGCAGCCAGCCCGTCGCCCAGGTGCGCGCTCAGCTCCAGCCGGGCGTGGGGCGAAGCGTGCATGGCGTTGAACACTTGCAGCTGGGTGAGTGGCGTCATGGGCGGTTCCTCTTGCCAGCCATCCTACTGCGCCTTGGCCAGGCTTACAGCTACCAGCGGGACAAATGCGCAAGTTTGTGCAAGCGCGTGGGTGTTCGACAGGAGAACACTGAAATGCCTCGGCGAGGGCTGCGCCCTCGATTCGCGGGTGAACCCGCTCCCACAGGGACCGCGCCAGCCTCGAGAGCAGCGCGGTCCTTGTGGGAGCGGCTTTAGCCGCGAAGCGCCGGGCACCGATCCTGAAAGGCCCAAGGAACCGCCGCCATGAACCTGTCACTCTACCTGCTAACCGTCCTGATCTGGGGCACCACCTGGATCGCCCTTAAACTCCAGCTGGGTGTGGTCGCCATTCCGGTCTCGATCGTCTACCGCTTCGCCCTGGCCGGGCTGATCCTGTTCGCCTTCCTGCTGCTCACCCGCCGCCTGCAGCCAATGAACCGGCGTGGCCACCAGATCTGTTTGGCCCAGGGCCTGTGCCTGTTCTGCGTCAACTTCATCTGCTTCCTCAGCGCCAGCCAGTGGATTGCCAGCGGCCTGATCGCCGTGGTGTTCTCCACCGCCACCCTGTGGAATGCACTCAACGCGCGGATCTTCTTCGGCCAGAAGATCGCCAGCAACGTGCTCGGCGGCGGCGCCTTGGGGCTACTTGGCCTGGGGCTGCTGTTCTGGCCCGAGCTGTCCCACCACTCGGCCAGCCGCGAAACCCTGTACGGCCTTGGCCTGGCGCTGCTCGGCACGCTGTGCTTCTCGGCCGGCAACATGCTGTCGAGCATGCAGCAGAAGGCCGGGCTCAAACCCATGACCACCAATGCCTGGGGCATGGTCTACGGGGCGGTGATGCTGGCGGTGTTCTGCGTGGTCAGCGGCGTGCCATTCAGCATGGAGTGGAACGTGCGGTACATCGGCTCGTTGCTGTACCTGGTGGTGCCGGGCTCGGTGATTGCCTTTACCGCCTACCTGACCCTGGTCGGGCGCATGGGGCCGGAGCGGGCAGCGTACTGCACGGTGCTGTTCCCGTTGGTGGCGCTGAATGTGTCAGCGGTGGCCGAGGGGTATCAGTGGACAGCGCCGGCCTTGTTGGGGCTGGTGGCGGTGATGGCGGGGAATGTGCTGGTGTTTCGCAAGCCCAAGGCCAGGGTGGCTGAGGGTGTTGTGGTGGCCAAATAGGTAATGGGTTGCCTGCGCCGGCCTCTTCGCGGGTAAACCCGCTCCCACAGGTACCCCACAGCCCTCAGAGCCTTTGCAATACCTGTGGGAGCGGGTTTACCCGCGAAAGGGCCGGTGCAGGCAGTAGAGGGCTATCAGCCCTTCCACACCTGCGGGTTCACCAAGTCTCGCGGCCGCTCACCCAGCAGCGCCGCGCGCAGGTTGTCGATTGCCCGGTTGGCCATGGCCTCGCGGGTTTCGGCAGTGGCCGAGCCAACGTGCGGCAAGGTCAGGGCATTGGGCAGCTTGAACAGCGGCGAATCGCTCAGCGGCTCTTTCTCGTACACGTCCAGGCCCGCACCGCGAATGGTGCCGTTCTGCAGTGCCTCGATCAGCGCCGCCTCGTCCACCACCGGCCCGCGGGCGATGTTGATCAGGAACGCGCTCGGCTTCATCAGTTGCAACTCACGCGCACCGATCAGCTTGCGGGTGGCATCGGACAACGGCACCACGATGCAGACAAAGTCGGCTTCGGCCAGCAGTTGTTCCAGGCTGCGGAACTGCGCGCCCAGCTCTTGCTCCAGCGCGCTCTTGCGGCTGTTGCCGGAATAGATGACCGGCATGTTGAAACCGAACCGGCCGCGACGGGCAATGGCGGCACCGATGTTGCCCATGCCGACGATACCCAGGGTCTTGCCGTGCACATCGCTACCGAAGTGGGCCGGGCCTACGGTGGCCTGCCAGTTGCCGGCCTTGGTCCAGGCATCCAGCTCGGCGGTGCGGCGGGCGCAGCCCATGATCAGCGAGAAGCCCAGGTCGGCGGTGCTTTCGGTCAGCACGTCGGGGGTGTTGGTCAGGGCGATGCCGCGTTCGTTGAAGTAGTCCAGGTCGTAGTTGTCGTAGCCGACCGACACGCTGGATACCACCTCCAGCCTGGCCGCCCCTTCGAGTTGCGCCCGGCCGAGCTTGCGGCCAACGCCGATCAGGCCATGGGCCTCGGGCAGGGCTTCATTGAACTGGGCATTGATGTCGCCGAGCTTGGGGTTCGGCACGATCACGTTGAAGTCTTGCTGCAGGCGTTCGGCCATGGCCGGGGTGATACGGCTGAAGGCCAGGACGGTCTTTTTCATCGGGCAACTTCTCTGCAAGGCGGTGGGGCGGTGGTGGTTTCTTCGCGGGTGAACACGCTCCCACAGGTATTGCACAGGCCTGGAAGGCAGTGGTGTGCCTGTGGGAGCGGGTTTACCCGCGAAGAGGCCGGCGATGGTTAGCAACCTACCATTGTCCGCCCCCGCAATGCAGCAGCTTTTTAGTTGGCGATCATCACCTGATGGGTTTTCAGGTCCGCCTCATGGGCTGCCAGAATCTCCGGCAGCGAGTTGCGCAGGTACTCCACCCAGGTCTTGATCTTGGCATCCAGGTACTGCCGCGACGGGTAGATGGCGTACAGGTTCAGCTCCTGCAGCCGGTACTCGGGCAGCACCCGTACCAGGCTGCCATCGCGCAGGCCGTCGATGGCCGAATAGATCGGCAGCACGCCCACGCCCATGCCGCTGCGGATGGCGGTCTTCATGGCATCGGCAGTATTGACCATGAACGGCGAGCTGGTGATGTTGACCATCTCCTGGCCTTCCGGCCCGTCGAACAGCCATTTCTCCAACGGGATCACCGGGCTGACCATGCGCAGGCAGGCGTGCTTGAGCAGGTCGGCAGGCTTGTGCGCAACGCCGTGGCGGGCGATGTAGGCGGGCGAGGCGCAGACGATGCTGTAGGTGATGCCCAGGCGCTGGGACACGAACCCCGAGTCGGGCAGTTCGGTGGCCAGCACGATGGACACGTCATAGCCCTCGTCGAGCAGGTCGGGCACGCGGTTGGCCATGGTCAGGTCGAAGGTCACATCCGGGTGCGATTCGCGGTAGCGGGCGATGGCGTCGACCACGAAGTGCTGACCGACCCCGGTCATCGAGTGCACCTTCAACTGCCCGGCCGGGCGGGCATGGGCGTCGCTGGCCTCGGCCTCGGCTTCTTCGACATAGGTAAGAATCTGTTCGCAACGCATCAGGTAGCGCTTGCCGGCTTCGGTCAGCGCAATGCGGCGGGTGGTGCGATTGAGCAGCCTTGTTTGCAGATGGGCTTCCAGGTTGGAGACCGCCCGCGACACGTTCGCGGTGGTCGTATCCAGTTGCCCGGCGGCAGCGGTAAAGCTGCCGAGTTGGGCTACGCAACTGAAAGCACGCATGTTTTGCAGGGTGTCCATGGGTCACTCTCGATGTAGAGGACAAAATTGTGTCACGAAGTAACGTAAAAGAGATGAAAAGTTGCCTTCGACCAAAGGCGGATTATCGCTGTTTTGGTAACAAAGATTCGCAGGAATCCACGCTTATCGCCAGTGCTGCCGCCCCCTAGAATTGCCCGGCCCCTTCACCTCTTCCTCGGGAAATCGCAGCTGTGCCGCGTCGCATCATCAGAACGCTCTGTGCGTTCAGTGCCTGTGCCCTTGCCCTCACCTTGAGCGGCTGTATCGGAACCTGGGGCATTGCCCCGCAAAGCAAGACGCTGCAAGCCAACACCCTGACCACCGACGCGGCCATACGCGAAGCCGCGACCGACGCCCACTGGCCCGACCAGCAGTGGTGGCACGCCTATGGCGACCCACAGCTGGACCGCTGGGTTGCCCTGGCCGTGGCCGGCAGCCCGAGCCTGGCCATGGCTGCGGCGCGGGTACGCGAAGCCAAGGCCATGGCTGGCGTGGTCGAGTCGGCGGAAAAACTCCAGGCCAACGGCCAGGCCACGCTCAAGCGCCACAACTGGCCTGAAGACCAGTTCTACGGCCCGGGCGCGCTGTCCGGCGCCAATACCTGGGACAACAACGCCGCCATTGGCTTCAGCTATGCACTCGACCTGTGGGGCCGCGAACGCAACGCCAGCGAGCAGGCCGTGGACCAGGCGCACATGAGCGTGGCCGAAGCCCGCCAGGCGCAACTGGAGCTGCAGAACAACGTGGTGCGCGCCTACATCCAGCTGAGCCTGCACTTCGCCCAGCGCGATATCGTCAAGGCCGAGCTGGAACAGCAGGAGCAGATCCTGGCCCTGGCCAAGCGCCGCCTGGATGCCGGCATCGGCACTCACTTCGAAGTCAGCCAGGCCGAAGCGCCGTTGCCGGAAACCCACCGCCAGCTCGACAGCCTGGACGAAGAAATTGCCCTGGCCCGCAACCAGCTGGCCGCCCTGGCCGGCAAGGGCCCGGGGGAGGGCGCGCAGTTGCAGCGCCCGAGCCTGGCCCTGGCCGCGCCGCTGAAGCTGCCGTCGAACCTGCCGGCCGAACTGGTCGGCCAGCGCCCCGACGTGGTCGCCAGCCGTTGGCAGGTGGCCGCCCAGGCGCGGGGCATCGATGTCGCCCATGCCGGCTTCTTCCCCAACGTCGACCTGGTCGGCAGCCTTGGCTTCATGGCAACCGGTGGTGGCCCGCTGGAATTCCTCACCGGGCGCAAGTTCAACTACAACGTCGGCCCGGCCATCAGCCTGCCGATCTTCGACGGTGGCCGCCTGCGCTCGCAGCTGGGCGTGGCCTCGGCGGGCTATGACGTGGCCGTGGCGCGCTACAACCAGACCGTGGTCGGTGCGCTGAAGAACATCTCCGACCAGCTGATCCGCCGTGAGTCGATGAAGGAGCAGTCGCACTTCGCCGCCGAGTCGGTAGCGGCCGCGCAGAAAACCTACGACATCGCCATGGTCGCCTTCCAGCGTGGCCTTACCGACTACCTCAACGTGCTCAACGCCCAAACCTTGCTGTTCCGCCAGCAGCAGGTGCAACAGCAGGTGCAGGCTGCCCGCCTGATTGCCCATGCCGAGCTGGTCACTGCCCTGGGCGGCGGCTTGCAGGCTGGCCAGGACGTGCCGAAAGAGGAGCGCCAGGCCGCACCGAAAACCCCGGCCACCCTGGCCATTTTCGACAAGAAGCCGGATAACGCCGAATGAGCACTTCCAGTTTGCCCGTGCGCTGGCTGCAGAGCCTGGAATGGCGCCGGGGCTTCTTTGCCTGGGCGCGCACCGACGGGGTGACCTGGGTGTATATCTTCAAGGTGCTGGCCGCTGCGTTCATCACCCTGTGGCTGGCCATGCGCCTGGAGTTGCCGCAACCGCGCACGGCGATGATCACCGTGTTCATCGTCATGCAGCCGCAAAGCGGGCATGTGTTCGCCAAGAGCTTCTACCGGGTGCTCGGCACCCTGGCCGGCTCGGCGATGATGGTGGCGCTGATCGCCATATTCCCGCAGAACACCGAGCTGTTCCTGCCCAGCCTGGCCCTGTGGGTAGGCCTGTGCTCGGCCGGTGCCATGCGCTACCGCACCTTCCGCGCCTATGGCTTCGTGCTGGCCGGCTACACCGCGGCGATGATCGGCCTGCCGGTGCTGGAGCACCCTGACCAGGCGTTCATGGCGGCGGTATGGCGGGTGCTGGAAATCGCCCTGGGCATTCTGGTGTCGACCTTCGTCAGCGCCGCGATCCTGCCGCAGTCGGCCAGTGCCGCCATGCGCAACGCCCTGTATCAGCGCTTTGGCGTGTTCGCCGGGGTGGTGGTCGAGGCCCTGCGCGGCGAAAGCCAGCGGGACCGCTTCGAGAGCAGCAACGTGCGCTTCGTCGCTGAAGCAGTGGGGCTCGAGAGCCTGCGCAACGTCACCGCCTTCGAAGACCCGCACATGCGCCGGCGCTCTGGTCGCCTGGTGCGCATGAACAGCGAGTTCATGGCCATCACCACGCGCTTCAATGCCCTGCACCGGTTGCTGGAGCGCCTGCGCGCCCGCGGCCCGCTGCAGATCGTCGGCGCCATCGAGCCGGGCCTGAACACCCTGGTGGAGCTGTTGCAGCCCTACGTGGGCCGGGCGCTGACCGACGCCGATGCGCTGCGCCTGACCCTGGAGCTGGCCGCCTACAAGGAAGGCTTGCAGGCACAGGTGCGCGGCCTGCGCGCCGAGTACCTGGCAACCGAGCCGAGCGAGTCCGACCTGCTCGACTTCCACACCGCCTTCGAGCTGCTCTACCGCTTCGTCGACGAGATGTACGGCTACGCCGAAACCCACGCCTCGCTGGCCGCGCACCGGCACGAACGCGAGCAGTGGGACGAGCCCTACGTGGCGCAGACCAGCTGGCTGGTATCGTTGGCCGCCGGTGTGCGCGCCTCGGCGGTGCTGTTGCTGCTGGGCAGCTACTGGCTGTTCAGCGACTGGCCCAGCGGCGCCATGATGACCCTGATCGCCACCGTCACCGTGGGCCTGTCGGCAGCCTCGCCGAACCCCAAGCGCATGTCGTTCCAGATGGCCTGCGGCACGGCGATTGGTGCCTTCGTCGGCTTCTTCGAAACCTTCTTCGTGTTCCCCTGGATCGACGGTTTCCCGCTGCTGTGCATGGTCCTGGCACCAGTGTTCGTGCTGGGCGCGTTCCTTTCGTCACGGCCGGCCTATGCCGGCTACGGCATCGGCCTGCTGGTGTTCTTCGCCATCGGCTCGGTGCCGAACAACCTCACCGTGTATGACCCATACACCTTCATCAACGACTACATCGGCATGGTCATCGGCATGTTCGTCTGTGCCGCTGCCGGGGCGATCATCCTGCCGCCCAACAGCCGCTGGCTGTGGAGCCGCCTGGAGCAGGAACTGCGCGAGCAGGTGCTGTTCGCCATCAGCGGCCGCCTGCGCGGCATCGGCACCGCCTTCGAGAGCCGCACCCGTGACCTGCTGCACCAGGCCTATGGCCTGGCAGCCGGCAAGCCGCAGGTACAGAGCCAGTTGATGGGCTGGATGTTCACCGTGCTGGAAATCGGCCACGCCATCATCGAGCTGCGCAAGGAACAGGCCCGTGCGCCGGTGCACCCGGCCTACGCCGAGTCGCAGCCCTGGCGCCAGGCGATCCGCGTGATGGGCCGTGCCCTGGCCCGGCTGTTCCTGCAGCCCAGCGCCAGCAACCACGAACGCGCGCTGGTGGCGGTGGACCATGCCATCGCCCGCGTGCAGGCCACCGACGAGCCCTTCGCCCGCCACTTCGACACCTCGGTGCTGCGCCGCGCGCAAAGCTACCTGCACTTCATCCGTTCTTCCCTGCTCGACCCACAGTCGCCGTTGGCACCGGCGAAAGGACTGCACGATGCTCCGTGAAACCATGCCCCGTGAAATCGCTTTCCATGGCGTGTACATGCCCACCATGACCTTGATGTTCCTGTTCGCCCTGGGCCTGGCCTGGGGCCTGGACCGGTTCATTGCCAGCCATGATGGCTACCGCTTCTTCTGGCACCCGGCGCTGCTGCGCCTGAGCCTGTTCGTCTGCCTGTTCGGCGCTTTGGCGCTGTCGCTCTACTGGTGAGAATCCTTCGATGAAAAAGTTCTTCAGCCTGATCGCCACCCTGTTGGTGCTTGCCGCTGCCGTGGTGATCGGTCGCCAGTTGTGGCTGCACTACATGACCACGCCATGGACCCGCGACGGCCGTGTGCGTGCCGACATCATCAACGTCGCTGCCGACGTGCCTGGCTATGTGGTGGACGTGCCGGTCAAGGACAACCAGCGGGTGAAGAAGGGCGACCTGCTGATCCAGATCGACCCCGAGCACTACCAACTGGCGGTCGACCAGGCCAAGGCGCTGGTCGCTTCGCGCAAGGCCACCTGGGAGATGCGCAAGGTCAACGCCAAGCGCCGTGCCGACATGGACAACCTGGTGATCTCCAAGGAAAACCGCGACGACGCCAGCAACATCGCCAACTCCGCCCAGGCGGACTACCAGCAGGCCCTTGCCGAACTGGCCGCCGCCGAACTGAACCTCAAGCGCACGCATATCGTGGCCACGGTGGACGGCTACGTGACCAACCTGAATATCCACAAGGGTGACTATGCACGTACCGGTGAAGCGGTGATGGCGGTGGTCGACGAGAACTCGTTCTGGGTATACGGGTTCTTCGAGGAGACCAAGCTGCCGCACGTGAAGGTGGGTGACCAGGCCGAGCTGCAGATGATGAGCGGCGAGCGCATCAAGGGCCATGTGGAGAGCATCGCCCGCGGCATCTACGACCGCGACAACCCACAGAGCCGCGAGTTGATCGCCGATGTGAACCCGACTTTCAACTGGGTGCGGCTGGCGCAGCGGGTGCCAGTGCGCATTCATATCGATGAAGTGCCGGACGGGTTTTTGCTGGCGGCGGGGACGACTTGTACGGTGGTGGTGAAGCCGAGCGAGGGCTGAGCCGGGGTGAGGTAGTGCAGCTACTGGCCTCTTCGCGGGCTTGCCCGCTCCCACAAGTGATGCGCTGCTCTTGGGGCTGGCGCAAATCCTGTGGGAGCGGTGCAGTTAGCTCGCTGCCCCTACCAACACTGGCACCTTCACTCGATCAATCACCTTCGCGCTGATCGACGGGTCCAGCATCCGCCCCAGCCGCGACAGGTGGCGGTGGCCCATGATGATCAGTTCACAATTCAGTTCCTGCGCCTTGGCCACGATCGCCTCGACCGGCTGCCCGGCCACCATGCAGCCCCGGCTGGCGAAGCCGGCTTGCTGCAACTCGCGCACCGCCTCGGCCACGGCCTGGTCGGCCTGGTGCTGCTCTTCGCAGGCGGCGGGGTATTCTTCCAGTTCTTCTGCGGTGTAAGGCGCGGGTTGGTCGTGGACGGCGAAGGTAGAGTCGATGGCCAGCAGCACGTGCAGTTCGTGGTCGCCGGGGCGGCAGTAGCGGCGGGCGAGGGTGAGCAGGGCGGTGGATGCAGGGGAGGCGTCGATGGCGATCAGGACGGGGCTGGGCATGTGGAATCCTTGTTTCAGGCTGGCTAAGGGGTTGTCTGTTCTGGCCTCTTCGCGGGTAAACCCGCTCCCACAGGTGCGCCACAGTATTCAAAGCCTGTGCAGTCACTGTGGGAGCGGGTTTACCCGCGAAGAGGCCGAACCTGCCATTCCTCATTCTTGGCTCAATCCACCCTCAGGATAAATGCCCCACCACGCACGAGCGCATTGCGTCTGGTGCAATCCAGCAACCTGCTACCATCGCCGTTCCCCACAGCTGTAACGGAAAACGGCCATGCAACTCCCGGACATGAACCTGCTCGTCGCCCTCGATGCCCTGCTCGACGAGGGCAGCGTGGTCGGCGCGGCGCAGCGCATGAACCTCAGCCCGGCGGCGATGAGCCGGACCCTGGGGCGTATCCGCGATGCGTTGGGTGACCCGATCCTGGTGCGCGCCGGTCGCGGCCTGGTGCCGACACCGCGGGCGCTGGCCCTGCGCGAGCAGGTGGCGGCGTTGGTGGAGCAGGCCGGCGAGGTGTTCCGCAGTGGCGACGAGGTCGACCTGCCCAAGCTTGACCGGGCCTTCAACATCCGCACCAACGACCTGTTCATCGCCCTGTACGGTGCCCAGCTGCTGCGGCGCATGCACGAACAGGCACCGCGCACGGTGCTGCGCTTCGTGCCGGAAAGCCCCGGCGGCGATGATGACAGCGTGCTGCGCGACGGGCGTACCGACCTGATCATCAGCTCGACCGTGGACCTGGGGCCGGAGATCAAGGTGCAGAGCCTGTTCCAGACCTACTACGTGGGCCTGGCACGGCGCGACCACCCGATTTTCGAGCAGCCGATCACGGCGCACAGTTTTGCCAGTTATCCACAGATCAGCGTGTCCCGCCGTGGGCGAGCCAATGGGCCGATCGATGTGGAACTGGCCAACTTCAAGGTGCAGCGGCGGGTGGCGCTGATTACCCCGAGTTTTCACTCGGCGCTGTTCTCGCTGCCGGATTCCGACCTGATCCTGCCGATGCCGGCCAACATCCTCAACAGCGTGCACAAGCTCGGGCTGCCGCTGCGCTCGTTCGAGATCCCGGTGCCGCTGGAGCGAGTGACCGTGCTGCAGGCATGGCACCCACGGTTTCACAATGACCCGGCACATCGGTGGTTGCGGCAGACTTTGAAGGCGTGTTGCAGTGTCGACCCTTGATTACCTGTGAGGGCCTCATCGCCGGCAAGCCAGCTCCCACAGAATTTGTGCACATTTCGAAACCTGCGCAGTACCTGTGGGAGCTGGCTTGCCGGCGATAGGGCCAGACCTGCAAAAGGTGGATTGCGTCCAGCGCAACATAAACCTACCGATAAGTCAGTTTTCGTCAGCATTCGACCTTCTTAGACTTGCTCCAGTCGCAAATTTGTTGCTGGAGATGTCTGCCCATGAGTTCCCTGTCCGCCCCGTCTGCCGCGATTGCCGCCGCCCCCGCGCCGGCCGCGCCAGCGCAGACTGCGTTCGGCCTGCAGGTAGTGGTCGGGCTGTTCGGTGTGCTGCTGGCCGTGTTGTGCGCGGGCCTCAACGAGTCGGTGACCAAGATCTCCCTGGCCGATATCCGTGGGGCCATGGGCATCGGTGCCGACGAAGGCGCCTGGCTGCTGGCGGTCTACAGCGCCGCCTCGGTCTCGGCCATGGCCTTCGCGCCATGGCTGGCCACCACGTTCTCGCTGCGGCGCTTCACCATGAGCGCCATCGGCCTGTTCGCCGTGCTCGGCCTGCTGCAACCGTTCGCCCCCAACCTGCACAGCCTGATGCTGCTGCGTGTGCTCCAGGGCTTCGCCTCTGGCGCCTTGCCGCCGATGTTGATGAGCGTGGCCCTGCGCTTCCTGCCACCGGGCATCAAGGTCTATGGCCTGGCCTGCTATGCCCTCACCGCCACCTTCGGCCCCAACCTCGGCACGCCGCTGGCAGGGCTGTGGACCGAATATGTCGGTTGGCAGTGGGCGTTCTGGCAGATCATCCTGCCCTCGCTGCTGGCCATGTTCTGCGTCGGTTGGGGCCTGCCGCAGGACCCGCTGCGCCTGGAGCGCTTCAAGCAGTTCGACTGGCGCGGCGTGCTGCTCGGCCTGCCCGCCATCAGCTGCATCGTGCTGGGCCTGTCGCTGGGTGACCGCTGGGGCTGGTTCGATTCGCCGCTGATCTGCTGGCTGCTCGGCGGTGGCCTGCTGTTGCTGGTGCTGTTCATGTACAACGAATGGTCCGAGCCGCTGCCGTTCTTCCAGTTGCGCATGCTGTCACGGCGCAACCTGAGTTTCGCCCTGGTGACCCTGGCCGGTGTGCTGATCGTGCTCTCGGGCGTTGGCAGCATTCCGTCGGCCTACCTGGCGCAGATCCAGGGCTACCGCCCGGCGCAGACCAGCCCGCTGATGATGCTGGTGGCCATGCCGCAGTTGATCGCCCTGCCGCTGACGGCGGCGCTGTGCAACATCCGCGCGGTGGATTGCCGTTGGGTGCTTGGCATCGGCCTGGCGATGCTGGCGGTGTCCTGTGTCGGCAGCAGCCTGCTGACCAGCGAGTGGATCCGTGGCGACTTCTACCCGTTCTACCTGCTGCAGGTGTTCGGCCAGCCAATGGCAGTGCTGCCGCTGCTGATGCTGTCCACCAACGGCATGACCCCGCAGGAAGGCCCGTTCGCCTCCAGCTGGTTCAACACCGTCAAGGGCCTGGCCGCGGTGATCGCCGGTGGCCTGCTGGACGCCCTTGGCACCCTGCGTCGGCACTTCCATTCCAACCACCTGGTGGACAGCCTGGGCAACGCCCCGCTGGTCGACGGTAACGCAGCCGGCCTGGCCAGGCGCATCCACGACCAGGCGCTGGTGCTGACCTCGGCCGACCTCTACCTGGTCATGGCCTGCATTGCCGTGGCCCTGATCTGCCTGATTCCTTTCGTGCCTACCCGGGTCTATCCGCCGCGCGCGGTGGCCTGAACCCTGGATGAATTCGAGAACCACTGAAATGACCAACAACCGCAAAACCCTGTTCATCGGCTCGGTGCTTGCCGTGGCCGTCCTGGCCGGCATCGCTGGCCCCTGGATGTTCGGCAGTGACCACCGCCAGAGCACCAATGACGCCTATGTGATCGCCGACTACACCGTGGTCGCGCCCAAGATCGCCGGCTTCATCAAGGAGGTGCTGGTGGAGGACAACCAGCAGGTCAAGGCCGGCCAGTTGCTGGCGACCATCGATGCCCGTGACTACCAGGCCGCGCTGGATGCCGCGCAGGCGCAGTTGCTGGTGGCCCAGGCGCAAAGCGCCGATGCCCGTGCCACCCTCGAGCGCCAGGCGTCGCTGATTGCCCAGGCCGAGGCCGCAGTGAAAGCGGCCCAGGCCGAAGCTGCGTTCGCCGACCATGAGGTCAACCGCTACAGCCGCCTGGCCGAGCAGGGTGCCGGCACCGTGCAGAACGCCCAGCAGGCGCGCAGCGGTGTCGACCAGGCCCGCGCACGCCTGGCCAATGCCCAGGCGGCGCTGGTAGCGGCGCGCAAGCAGGTGGATATCCTTACCGCTCAGGTAGCCAGTGCCGACGGCCAACTGAAGCGGGCCGAGGCAGGGCTGGAAAAGGCCCAGCTCGATCTGTCCTACACCCGCATCACCGCGCCGGTGGACGGCATGGTCGGCGAGCGCGCCTTGCGTGTAGGTGCCTACGTCAACCCGGGCGCCCGCCTGCTGTCGGTGGTGCCGTTGCAGCAGGCCTACGTGGTCGGCAACTTCCAGGAAACCCAGCTGACCCACGTACAGCCTGGCCAGGCCGTGAGCATCAGCGTCGACACCTTTGCCGGTGAGAAGCTGCAAGGCCATGTGGAAAGCATCGCCCCGGCCACCGGCGTGACCTTCGCCGCGGTCAAGCCGGACAACGCTACCGGCAACTTCACCAAGGTGGTGCAGCGCATCCCGGTGAAGATCGTTTTCGATGACGGCCAGCCGCTGCTTGCCCGCCTGCGCGTGGGCATGTCGGTGGAAGCGACCATCGACACCCGTGGCGACAAGCTGGACGGCAAAGAGGTAAGCGCACGATGAAACCGGCATTACGCTTGAGCCCGTTGCTGCTGGCCGTATTGATGGCTGGCTGCACCCTGGGGCCGGACTTCCAGCGCCCTGACAGCCAGGCACCGCAACAGTGGGCGCCGCTGCAAGGTGAGGCGGCGGCCAGCCAGCCGCAGGCCGAACCGCTGGAACTGCGCTGGTGGGAGAGCTTCCACGATGCCCGCCTGAGTGCCTTGATCCAGCGTGTTGCCGAGCGCAACCTCGACCTGCAGATGGCCAGTGCCCGCCTGCTGCAAAGCCGCGCCCTGCGCAGCACCGTGGCTGCCGACGAAGTACCGTCGGTGGACGTGAACGCTGGCTACAGCCGCTCGCGCAACAGTGCCGAAGGCCTGAGTGACCCGTCCGGCAAGGCGGGCAAGGAAGCCTTCAACCTCTGGCAGGGCGACCTGGTGGCCGGTTGGGAGCTGGACCTGTGGGGCCGTGTGCGGCGCCAGGTCGAGGCTGCCGATGCCACGGTCGAAGTGGCCGAGAACGACCGCCGCGGCGTGCTGCTGGCATTGCTTTCGGAAACCGCCGGCAACTACATCCAGCTGCGTGCCGTGCAGCACACCATCGATGTGACCCGCGACAACCTCAAGGTCGCCCAGCACAGTCTGAAGTTGTCCGAAAACCGCCAGGCCGAAGGTGTCGCCACGCGCCTGGACGTGGCCCAGGCCAGTGCCCAGGTCGCCTCGATCGAGTCGCGCCTGCCAAGCCTGGAAGCGCGGCGCGACGACCTGATCAACGCTCTCAGCCTGCTTGCCGCCGAACCACCGCGCAGCCTGCAGGCCGAGTTGCTGCAGGGCGGCGAACTGCCAGCGCCGCAGCAGAAGTTCGCCATTGGCCTGCCGTCCGAACTGGCCGAACGCCGCCCGGACATTCGCCAGGCCGAGGCCCGCCTGCATGCCGCCACTGCCAGCATTGGCGTGGCCAAGGCCGACTTCTACCCCAGCATCCGGCTGTCGGGCAGTGTCGGGTTCCAGGCCATGCAGCTGTCCGATTTCGGCGCCTGGGATTCGCGCCGGTTCGCCTTCGGGCCGCAGCTGTCGCTGCCGATCTTCGAGGGTGGCCGGCTCAAGGGCACCCTGGAACTGCGCGAGGCGCAGCAGCAGGAAGCGGCGCTGAACTACCGCAAGGTGGTGCTGGGTGCCTGGCATGAAATCGACGATGTGCTACGCCTGTACAACGCCAGCCAGCTGCGCCGCGACCACCTGGCCGAGGCGGTGCGGCAGAACCGCATCGCCCTGGAAACTGCCCAGCGCCAGTATGTGGAAGGGGCGGTGGACTTTCTCAATGTGCTGACTGTGCAGGGTGCCCTGCTGGCCAGCGAGGAACAGTGGATCGACAGTTCGGCGGCGGTGTCGCAGGCGTTGGTGGGGCTGTACAAGGCCCTGGGTGGTGGCTGGCAGGCGTTTGATGAGCAGCCTGTGAAGAAAGTGTGATTTTTTGGGGCCGCTTTGCGGCCCATCGCGACACAAGGCCGCTCCTACAGGAGATCGCGTCCGCATGTAGGAGCGGCCTTGTGTCGCGATGGGCTGCAAAGCAGCCCCGGCAATTGTCCTGATTACCGAGGAGGCACAGATGCACATTTCCCTGAACGGCAAGCGCGCCATCGTCAGCGGCTCCACCGCGGGCATCGGCCTGGCCATCGCCATTGGCCTGGCCGAGGCGGGGGCCGAAGTGGTCCTCAACGGTCGCACCCAGGCTCGGGTCGACGAAGCCCTCAAAGTTGTGCGCGAACGCCTGCCGCAGGCGCGCATCATCGGCATCGCTGCCGACCTGGGCACCCAGGCCGGTGCGCAGAAGTTGTTCAACCAGGTGCCGCACACCGACATCCTGGTCAACAACCTGGGCATCTTCGAGCCCAAGCCGTTCTTCGAGATCGCGGATGAGGACTGGCAGCGTTTCTTCGACGTCAATGTGCTCAGCGCCGTTCGCCTGTCGCGCCACTATGCCCAAGGCATGGCCGAGCGCAAATGGGGGCGGGTGGTGTTTCTGTCCAGTGAGTCGGCGCTGCAGATCCCGACCGAGATGATTCATTACGGCATGACCAAGACTGCGTTGCTGGCGGTGTCGCGCGGGCTGGCCGAGACCCTGGCCGGCACCGGGGTGACGGTGAATTCGGTGCTGCCTGGGCCTACGCGTTCGGAAGGTGTGGGCGACTTCTTTGCCAAGCTGGCCGAGGAGCAGGGGGTATCGACTGAAGAGCTGGAAGCCAACTTCCTGGCTGAGCACCGGCCGACCTCGCTGATCAAGCGGCTGGCGACGGTGGAGGAGGTGGCGAACATGGTGGTGTACCTGGCATCGATGCAGGCCAGTGCCACTACTGGGGCTGCCTTGCGAGTGGATGGCGGGGTGCTGCGTTCCATTGCCTGATTCGTTACTGCCTGTACCGGCCTCTTCGCGGGTAAACCCGCTCCCACAGGGATCGCACAGGACTCAAATTCTGTGGGGTACCTGTGGGAGCGGGTTTACCCGCGAAGAGGCCAGCACAGACAACCAATCAATCAGAGCGGGCGCAGCAGGCCAAACCGCTTGCGCAACGCCCAATCCAGCACCCGCCGCGGCAGTAACCGGGCCATCAACGGCAACGCCGTACTGCCGTTCCCCAACCGCACCACCGCTGGCACCGGCGACTTCCCGACCGCTGCCAACACGCCCTGGGCAAACACCGCCGCCGAGGTCGGCTTGTCCTGCGAAGCTCGCGCCCGTGCCTGCACATGCTCGCGCAACGGCCACCACGCCGAATCCGTCGCCAGTACCTGCTCGGCCTGGCGCTGGGCATTGCTGGCGAACTGCGAGGCAATCGCTCCTGGCTGCACTTCCATCACCTGCACACCAAACGGCGCCAGTTCCAGGCGCAAGGCATCGCTCAGGGCATGCACGGCTGCTTTCGAGGCGCAGTAGGCGCCGGCGAACGGCGTGACCAGCACGCCTGATACGCTGCCGATGTTCACCACCAGGCCCCGTGAGCGGCGTAGCTGTGGGAACAATGCGCGGGTAACGCCGACCACGGCGAATACGTTGGTTTCGAACTGCTGGCGCAGGGCATCCACACCGCCATCGAGCAGCGGGCCCATGGCGCCGTAGCCGGCGTTGTTGATCAGGATATCGAGGTTTACCAGTTCCTCGGCCAGGCGGGCCAGCGCCTCGCTGTCGTTCACATCAAGTTGCCGGGCGGTGAAGCCGGCGGCGTTCAGTTGCTCGACATCCTCAGGTTTGCGGGCGGTGGCCCAGACGTGGTGGCCGGCATCGCGGAAGGCATCGGCCAGGGCGCGGCCGATGCCGCTGGAACAACCGGTGATCAGGACGGTGGGCATGGTTGGGGCCTGTTGTCAGGGAGGATTGGTTTTTCCTGTGCCGGCCTCTTCGCGGGTAAACCCGCTCCCACAGGTACCCCACAGAATTTGAGACCTGTGTAGTCCCTGTGGGAGCGGGTTTACCCGCGAAGAGGCCGGCACAGGCGATACATTAGTTGGCAAACGTACCTTGCAGATGCTCTGCCCGAAACTCCAGGGTCTGCGGCCTGTACCCGGAACGCAGTGGCGGCAGTGGCAGGCAGTCTTTCCACTCGACCCCTGGCTGCAGCTCACCCGGCCCACGGTAGCGCGGGGCGTTGTAGGTGTTCTCCGCCAGGTTCACGGTATCGCCCGGAGCGTAAGCCGCCACTCGCCAGCGCAGCTCGGTCAGCGGCACGTCGTTGCCGTTCTTCATGCGCACCTGCAGGGCGCGGTCGGCGGGGCAGTGTTCGGGGGCGTAGGTCAGGCGCAGGTCCAGGCGGGCCAGTTGCGAGGTTTCGCGGGTGTCCTGCCACACGACGAACAGGGCCACCAGGCCCAGGCCACAAACGGCAGCCAGCGAGATCGGCAGGGCCTTGGCCGGGTAGCGCAACAGCAGCACCAGCCAGGTGAGGATGAGAAAGGCACCGATGATCATGGGGCGGGCAGACCTTGATTGCGCGGGGTCTGACCATCGTAGCCCGAAATGGGGAGTGGCTCAAAAAGCGGGGCCGCAAAGCGGCCCCAGGGGTTGCATTACTGCGCGATGGTCTTCACCGAAACACCACGCTCGATCGGTGTAGAGGTACGCCCATACACATCCTCGAAGCGCTCGATGTCATCCTCGCCCAGGTAGCTGCCGGACTGCACTTCGATGATCTCCAGCGGGATCTTGCCCGGGTTGCGCAGGCGGTGCACCGAGGCGATCGGGATGTAGGTGGACTGGTTCTCGGTCAGCAGGAACACGTTCTCGTCACAGGTCACCTCGGCGGTGCCGGACACCACGATCCAGTGCTCGGCACGGTGGTGGTGCATCTGCAGCGACAGGCTGGCGCCCGGCTTGACGGTGATGTGCTTGACCTGGAAGCGGCCACCCATGTCCACCGAGTCGTACGAGCCCCACGGGCGATACACTTCCAGGTGGTTCTGGGTTTCGCTGCGGCCCTGCTCGTCGAGGGTCTTGACCATCTGCTTGACGCCCTGGACCTTGTCCTTGTGGGCAATCATCATGGCGTCCTTGGTCTCGACCACCACGATGTTCTCCAGGCCGATCACCGACACCAGCTTGCCGTTGCCGTGGATCATGCAGTTGTGGCTGTCCTGCACCACCACGTCGCCCTTGGTGACGTTGCCGTTGTCGTCCTTCTCGTGCACTTCCCACAGCGACGACCAGCAGCCCACGTCGCTCCAGCCGGCCGACATCGGCACCACGCAGGCGCGCTGGGTCTTTTCCATCACCGCGTAGTCAATGGAGTTGTCCGGGCAGCAGGCGAAGGTGGCTTCGTCGATGCTCAGCACATCACCGTCTTCCTGGCTACGCTCCAGGGCCAGCACGCAGGTGTCGTAGATGTCGCCGTCGTGCTTTTTCAGTTCTTCGAGGAAGCGGCTGGCACGGAACAGGAACATGCCGCTGTTCCAGAAGTAACCGCCGGCCTGGACGAACTCGGCGGCGCGTTTTTCGTCGGGCTTCTCGACGAACTGCGCCACGCGCGCCACGCCTTCAGGCAGCAGGGCGTCCTGGCTGGAGCGGATATAGCCGTAGCCGGTTTCCGGCTTGGTCGCCGGCACGCCGAACAGCACCATCTCGCCACGCTCGGCAGCCACGGTGGCCAGGGCCAGGGCGCGTTGCAGGGCCTTCTGGTCCTCGATCACGTGGTCGGCGGGCAGCACCAGCATCAGCTCGTCGCGGCCTTCGTTGACCAGTTTCATGGCAGCCATGGCCACGGCCGGCGCGGTGTTGCGGCCGAACGGTTCCATCAGGATGCCTTGGGTTTCCAGCTTCAGCGCGGCCAGTTGCTCCTGGACGATGAACTTGTGGTCCTTGTTGCAGACCACGATCGGTGTGTCCATGCCTTCGAACACCAGGCGCTCGAGGGTTTGCTGGAACAGGGTGTGTTCACTGGTCAGGGCCAGGAACTGCTTGGGGAACTGCTTGCGCGACAGAGGCCACAGACGGGAACCGCTACCACCAGAAAGAATTACCGGGATCATCATGTTTCTCCAATAGTCGTTGAGAGGCAGGGGAATCAGTTGCTAGCCACGGGGCGAGTTACCCACACCGGCGACAAGGCGTTGCCGGAACCCGTTACGTACAGCACTGCGGCTTCGCCGCGCTCCAGGGCGACGGGTTTGACGTCACCCACTTTCTTGTCTCCTTGGTACAGCGCCAGGTTGACCTTGACCGGGTTGATTTCGCGTTCGCCACGGCCGTTGGCGGCCACCGGCTTGACCACTTCGGTCTTGCCGTCGGCGGTCTTCAGGGTCAGTTGCTGGTCACTCAGGTTCTGCACGCGAACCAGGGCTTTCTGCTTGTTCTTGAACGGCGGCTCTTCGATCAGCTGCGGGTTGCCGCTGGCGCTGTTGACCAGGGTGTAGTACTTGTCCGCAGCCAGCTTGACCGGCACGCTCTTGCCGCCGACCTGGGCGGTGTAGTCACCCCCTGGCAGGAAGCTGAAGTCGCTGCTGGCCTGGGCGCCAACCTGCTTGATCTGGGTGTTGCCGACCGAGGCTGCAGCCGGTGCGCCGGAGGCGTTGTACAGGCGTACGAAGGTCGAGCCTTTCGGTGCGCTCGGGCCATACAGCGCGGCGTCGGCACCGGCGAAGGCCTGCATGGAGGCCAGGGACAGGCCGGCTGCGAGGGTGAGGGCTTTGGCAATGGAAGTCTTGGTAGTCATATGCATGTTCCTCTGATTAGTGGTTAGTCCGGGTGGACGACAAAGCCAGGTTTTCTTCGGATTTACGGGTGTTCTTCAGCTGGGCGATCCACTGTGGATCGAAGCTGCTGAGGTCGTTCTTCATTGGCAGATAACGTTCTGGGAATTCCCACACCACCACCTGGGGTGCGGCGTTCTTGAAGGCATCGCTTTGCAGGTACTTGAGCATCGGCAGTAGCGGGCCATGGCCGTCTTCGGCGTAGTTGGCCACGTCGCTGCGCAGGGCCTGCTGCAGCGCACCGAGGAAGTTCCAGTGCGGGTTGGCGCTGTAGCTGGTACCCACCAGCGCAACCGGGATCTGCGTGTCGGCGAACAGTGCGTCACCGGCTTCACCTTCGGCCTCGACCGGGCGAGTGGTGCGTTGCTGCAGGTTGTCCGGGGCCGGCAGCAGGTTGCTGAACAGCGGGTCCAGTGGCAGGAAGTTGGTCAGGTCGCCCTTGTATGGCGCGGTGCTGCCGGCTTCGGTGATGAACGCCTGCGGGTCGCCGTTGAGCAGGCTCTGGCGGTTTACCGCTTCGGCCAGTGCCTGCGCCGCCACTTCGGCGCCCATCGGCGTCCAGTGGGTGTCGGTGCGCAGGAACACCTGGCCGCGGGCCTTGGCCTGCTCCATGGGTGCCATCAGGTCCGGGGCGAACACGTTGGCCTGGCGTGCCTGGGCATGGAACTGGTTGTACAGGTCGTCATGCAGGCTGGTCGGCAGTTCCTTGCCCAGGTACTCGGCATACACCCGCGCCTTGGCCGGCACGATCGCCAGCACCAGCTGGCTGCCGTGCTGCTGCAGGGTGTCGCGCACGCCACGGATCAGCGCCAGGTTTTCCTGCATCAGCTGCTCGGCACCGGCGGTGGGCTTGAACTCTTCGTCACTGAACAGCCACTGGTCGCGGCCCAGCACCACGCCGGGGCGGCCTTCGTTGAACAGCTTGAAGTCCATTGCCGCCCATAGGTTGGTACCCAGGCGCTTGATCGGGAACTGCTCGTCGTAGTGGGTCTCGGCGGCCTTGGCCAGCTTGCCGTTGAGCAGGGTCATCTGCTCGGTACGCTGGAAGCTTTGCAGGCCGCCGGTGGACCAGACGCCCATGCCCACCAGCAGGCCGAGGAACGACAGCGAATAGGTAATGCGTAATGTCCGGGTCATGTCATCAACCTCAGAACTGGAAGTAAAGGAACGGCGAGTAGCTCTGCGCCGAAAGCTTGAGGATCGAGGCCACGAACAGCAGCAGCACCAGGGCGCGGGTCATCACCCGGGTCCAGTCCAGGCCGATCGAACCGTCGCTGTTGACCTCCACCGGGGTGGCCTTGGGCGTTGGCCTGGCGTTGCGGTAGAAGTCGCGCAGGCCGAAGAACGCCAGGGTGATGTAGGCGACCACCAGGGTGGCTACCTGCAGGCCGGTGAGCTGGGCACGGTTGAGTTCCGACAGCTGCCAGTCGCCGAAGCTGAACATGGCGCCGTACATGCGACCGGCCACCTCCAGGTTCTCGGCACGGAAGATCACCCAGCCGACCACCACCAGCAGGAAGGTGAATGCCCACTTCACCGGGTTGAAACGCTGCGGGTTGGTGTCGATGCCCAGCGCGCGCTCGATGGCCAGCCACATGCCGTGCCAGGCACCCCAGATGATGTAGGTGAAGTTGGCGCCATGCCACAGGCCGCCCAGCAGCATGGTCAGGAACAGGTTGCGGTAGGTGTTGAAGGTGCCTTTGCGGTTACCGCCCAGGGTGATGTACAGGTAGTCGCGCAGCCAGGTCGACAGGCTGATGTGCCAGCGCCGCCAGAACTCGGTGATCGACTGGCTGATGTACGGCTGCTTGAAGTTCTCCATGAAGCGGAAGCCCATCATCAGGCCCAGGCCGATGGCCATGTCGCTGTAGCCGCTGAAGTCGAAGTACAGCTGCGCGGTGTAGGCCAGGGCGCCGAGCCAGGCATCGCCGGTGGTCGGGTTCTGCAGGGCGAAGCAGTGGTCGGCCACTACCGCCAGGGTATCGGCGATGAACACTTTCTTGATGAAGCCCTGCATGAAGCGGGTGCAGCCTTCGGAGAACTTGTCCAGGGTGTGGGTGCGGTTGTTGAACTGGTCGACCAGGTCCTTGAAGCGCAGCACGGGGCCGGCGATCAGGTGCGGGAAGATCGCCACGAACGCCGCGAAGTCGATCAGGTTGCGGGTGGCCGGGGTGTCGCCGCGGTACACGTCGATGATGTAGCTGATCGACTCGAAGATGTAGAACGAGATACCGATCGGCAGCAGCACGTGGGTGAGGATGAACGGCTCCAGGCCGAACGAGGAGATGATCGCGTTGAGGCTGTCGACGCCGAAGTTGGCGTACTTGAAGTAGCCGAGGATCGCCAGGTCGACACCGACGCCGAGCAGCAGCCAGCGCTGCGCGGGCTTGGTGCGCACACCGGCGGCGCCGACTTTCAGGCCGATCCAGTAGTTCCACAGGGTGACCCCGGCGAACAGGGCCAGGAAGTCCACCCGCCACCAGGCGTAGAAGATGTAGCTGGCGACCAGCAGCAGCAGGTTGCGATAACGTTGCCCGCTCAAGTAGTACAGGCCGAGGAAGATCGGCAAGAACAGGAACAGGAACACGTTGGACGAGAAGACCATCCCGGTTCTCCTTTTTGTTCACAGCATCCGGGGCAAAGCGCCCCCCAAACCCCCCACTCAAAAAGTGGGGGAAGCCTTGGTACCTGTGGGAGCGGGCATGCCCGCGAACAAGGGCGAAGCCCTTGCCATGCACCGCGGTGCCTTCTTCGCGGGCATGCCCGCTCCCACAGGTTCCGACCCCAAAAGGGGTTCAACTCATTTCTTGCTCTCTGCGCTCGGGTCGTAGACCCGGGTCAGGTCGCCGCCCAGCCGGAAGCTGTTGAACGGCTGCATACCGCGCTTGCGTTGCAGGGTGTCGCCACTGCACGCATACAGGCTGCAGTAGGGCTCCATCCATGAGTACTTGCTGTCGATCTTCAGGTCTTTCATGTCCTGTTTCTCGCCATTGCGGGCCTTGAACTCGCTGGGGTCCTTCGACCCGTTCAGCACCCGCTGCGCCAGGCGCTGCAGGGCGTTGTTGTTCTCGCCGCGCACATCCACGCCATTGACCTGGGCGAAGCTGGCGATCATCGCCAGCGGCGGCAGGGCGTAGTTGTGGTAAGCCAGGGCGCGTTGCTTGCGCTTCAGTTCGTTGGGCAGGAAGCCCTGCTCGTCGACCTGGTTGGCGCCAACCCGGTATTCCTTCACGGCCCAGTCGAACAGGTCGCGACGGTCGGTGGCCACGGCGCTGGCCATTACCGCCCAGGCTGCCCAGTAGCTGTGGTTGTTGATCTTCTCCAGTGGCAGGTCGCTCCAGTCGCGCACGGTCTGCTCAGCCAGGCGGGCGAACCATTTTTCGATCAGCTCGGCCTCGGCCTGGTGCGCGGCCAGCGGCTGCGAATTGGAGAACTTCAGGCGCAGCCACGAACCACTCATGCTGCCCAGCGCCCATTTGCGCATCGACTTGCCGGTGTGGTTGTAGTCGGTGGACATCAGCGCATCGGCGCGGGCCCATTCGCCCAGCCAGGCCAAGGTGCAGTCGAGCTGCGCCGGGCGGCCGTCACGCATGTACTGGCCGATCATCTTGCTCACGCCTTTCTCAAGGGTGGTGATGTCTTCGGTGGACTTGCGAAAGGCCTTTTCCGAGTCGGCATTGAGCGTTGCCCGCGCCTTGTCCGAGCCTTCGTACTTGCTGCGGAACTGCAGGGCACCGGTGTATGGCTTGGGGGCAGCCTCGCAGCGGAAGTTGCCGTCGCCGGTCTTGAGCTTTTCGATCCCCTCGTAGTAACCCTGGGGCGGTACCAGCGCGGCGTGCGCGGCACCGCCGCACAACGCCAGGGCAAGCAGGGCGGGGCGGGAAATTCGCTTGAACGGGATCATGGTCGCCTCACTGGCCGGCCTGCGCGGTCTGCGCGGGCACGGCGAAGTTGTTGCGTTTGCAGAGCTTGGCTTCGACCTTCTGGGTACCGCTTTCCGGCCCCTGCACCTCGAACGCCAGCAGGCTCTGGCTGGCCCAGTCCTCGTCTTCGCGCATCTGGAAGACGAAGCGGCCGTCGGTGTCGGAGGTTTCCGGTTTTTCCAGCTTGATGTCCTCGTGGCGGCCGTTGAGGTACCAGAGGGTGGCCTGCAGCACCTTCACCGACGGGTCTTCGAACTTGACGTCCATCTGCATGTTGCGGTTGATCAGGTCTTTGATCACGCCGCCCTTGCCGTTGACCATCAGCTCGTTCTTGCCGGGCTTGAGGGTGGCGCTGGCGCTCATCAGTGCCGGGCGGTCATCGCAGCCGTCGTCGAGCAGGCCAAGGATTTGCCGCCAGATGGTTTCCTGGTCCAGGCGATACAGCGGGGAGAATTCCCAGATCAGGATCTTCGGCGGGTTCTTCTGGAATTCCTCGCTACCCAGGTACTGGATCATCGAACCTTCCAGGCCACCGCCAGGGAAGGCCACGTTGAGCACGTCGGCGCCGATGTACTGCTCGAGGAAGCCGGAGAAGTTGTAGTTCTTGCCACTGTGGCTGGTGCCGACCAGGGTGATCTGCGCGTTGCCGCCGTCACCGAACAGGTCGTCGCCGCCGCCGGTGGAGCCTTTCGGCTCGGTGGCGAACTGGTCCATGTACTGGACGGCGTAGCTGGTGCCGCACAGCTGGCCGGCCACGTTATGCAGGGTGCCGGTCTTGCCCATGCGCCCGGACTTTTTCGTTTCGAATTCCTTGCGCGGGATGCCTTCGAAGGCCGGCATCTTGTGCACGGTATCGGCCACGATCTTGGCCGCGCGCTCGGCGCCGTAAGGCGTCCAGTGCTGGTCGCCGCGGAAGTAGAAGTCCTTGCCCTGGTCGGCAGCGGCCAGCTGTTCGTTGGTCAGCGGCGACAGGTCGGGCACGTTGTAGCCCATGCTGGCAAAGCGCTTGAGCATGGCCTGGTAGTTGCCCAGGGCCTTCTGGTAGTCGAAGGCAGCCTTTTCCGCCGGGTTGAGCATGTTGCGGTTCACCAGGCCACGGGTCGGTTGGTACACCACCACCAGTTCCACGCCGCGCTTCTTGAACGCGTCGTGCACTTGCTGCAGGCGCTTGTAGCCGGCCGGGGTGGTATTGAACTCGGTGCGCAGGTCTTCGCGGGTACGGAACAGCCAGTCGCCCTGGGCCTGCACCAGCGTGGTGAAGTTCTGCTGGTAACGGGTGGTGTAGCGGCTGGCGTCATGCGCTTCAGGGCACAGCTGGCAGCAAGGCTCGGCGCTGAAGGTGGGGGCCTTGACGTCTTCGGCGCGCACGCCCTGGCTGATCGCCAGGAGGGCGGCGGACAGGCCCAGCAGTTTCATCAGATGTGGAGTCATGGTCTGGGCTTCCTTAATCGATCATTTCGGTCTGGCGTTCGACCGGGTCGATCAGCACAGCCTTTTGCTGGCGTACCAGCAGGTCGAGGATTTCGTCCTGGCGTTCGCCCAGTACGCCGTTGAGGCTGATGCCGCTGGCCTTGCGCGGGGCGAGCATGGACACCTTGTACAGCTCGACCGACAGCGGCGAGTCGATCGACAGTGGCCCGGAGCCGTTGGCCGCCAGTTCGCCACCGACCAGGATCAGCGACACCTTGGTGTCGAACGGGTCGAGGGCGATGTCGCGGTCGGTGTTGGACAGGTCCTTGATGTGGCCGTATACGCCAACCAGGCCGTTGGCCATGGCGACGTTTTCGTACAGGCGGATGTTCACGCTGTTACGCACGCGGATGCCGTGGCGGCGGTTGTTGATCAGCTTGTTGCCCCAGATCAGGTTGTCGCCGCTTTCGTACAGGGTGATGCCGTCGGTGTGGTTGCGGTAGATCTCGTTGTAGGCAATCAGGTTGTTGACGCTGTTACGGTCGATCACCACGCCCGAGAGCTTGTTGTCGAAGCTCTTGTTGTTGATGATCCAGCTGTCGTTTACCTCACGCGAAACGATGATGCCGTGCTTCTTCTTGGTGCCGTACACCGTGTTGCCGGCGATGATCAGCCGGTGCGAGCGGTCGTGCGGGTCGATGCCGTAGACGATGTTGTCGCGGTAGGTGCTGTCCTTGACCACGAAGTCCTGGGTCTCGTAGCAGTAGAAGCCGTACCACATGTCGCTGAACTCAGAGCCGATGATCCAGCCGGTGGGTTCCGGGCGGCCCATGCGCTTGGCCATGTTCGGCGTGTACTGCGAGATGCTCACGCCGTACGACTTGGACTTGGCGTAGCCGAAGCTGGCCATTTTCGTATTGACGATGTAGGTCTCGGTGCCGCCCCACGACAGCAGGAACGGGCGGAATTCCTTGGGCGAGCGGAAGGTCGCCGGGCCGTTTTCCTTTTCCCGCCAGCCGGTCACCTGGGTGTCGGTGACGAACAGCTTGCCGTCGTTGACCAGGAACGAACCGCCTTCCTGGGACAGGCGCAGCTGCTTGACCTTGCCGTCGATCTCGAGGATGCCCTTCTGCCCGACCACGATCGGCAGGCGCGCCAGGTACACACCCGGCTCGACTTCGCTGAGGTACTGCTTGGGTACCTTCTTGCTCAGCTCGACCAGGTCGACATGGCCGTCATCGACGAAGATCGCCTGCGGAATGCCATGCTGGCGCTGGACCCACTCGGCCGCCTTGTTGTCGCCGCCGACGAATTCCTTGAGGGTATCCTCCTGGAACATGCGGCGCAGGCTGACCTTGCCCTTGTGGCGGCGGTCGATTTTCTTCTGCACCGCTTCGGCGGTGTAGCCGGTCAGGTCGGGCAGCTTCGGCGGGTCCATGTGCAGCGGCTCGATCGGCGCGCTGGAGACCGTGTAGGTCTTGGCCTGCTGCAGTTCCTTGGCGATCACCTGGGGCTCTGCGGCAGCCACCAGGCCGCTGGCCAGCAGCAAGGCGCTGGCCAACAGGCTGTGACGTAAGTGCGGGTGAAGGTTCATAACGGTAAGTCCTCTACCGGCCTCAGAAGCGCCAGATCACATCGACGAAGGCGCGGTGCATGTACGAGTCCGCTTCCTTGCCGTAGGCATCGCCCGGCTTGAACACGCCGGCACGCAGGCGCACCAGGGCAGATGGCTCGTCGATTGCCTGGCTCATCGAAGCCGGCAGCAGGCCTTGCTTGAAGTACTTGGTCACGACCACGTCCATTTCCTGGCCAAGGTCTTTTTCGCCATCGACCAGCGGGCGGTTCACACCGTTGTCGTTGACCACCGCGTTGATGCCGCTGGAACCGATGTTCTGGTTGCCATCGACACGCCAGAACTTGTGGTAGATGAAGCTGGCGTCGTAGTCGTCGCGCAGCTGCCAGGAGGCGAACAGGGTGGCCGCCTGCAGGTTGCCCAGCTCGCCACGGAAGGCTTCACCGAAGCGGTGCACGCGCGAACGGGTACCGGTGTAGTTGGAGCGGTTGCTCTCGAGGCCGGTCTGCTCGTAGTTGCTCGAACCGTCGTCGCCACCACCGCCGCTGCCACGGGCGTAGGCCGCACCGACCTGCCATTGCGGGTCGAGGCGCAGGCGGATGCCGAGGTCGGTGGCCCAGGCGTTGACATCACCGCTCTGCTTGCCGGTGGCCACGGTGTCGTCGCCGACCACCTGGCTGCTGAGGGTGTCGCGATCACCGGTCAGCCAGGTGACGCTGCCCCAGTAGTTGACGGTGTGGTCGTTGCGCCAGTTGTAGGCGTCGCTGTTGGCTTCCAGGCCCAGCCAGGTGAGGTCGCCGGTGCGGGTCTTGTCCAGCGCATCGACGGTTTCGCCCGGGTTCTTCAGGCTGCCGCCGTCGTGGGTGTGGTGGGCGCGTACGCCGACCCAGTGGCCAGGGGTCCACTGCGTGGCGACGTTGCCGTAGAGGTGCGTGCGGTCCTTGTCTTCCGGGGCCAGCTCGGTGAGGTCGGTGCGGTATTCGCTGAAGCGCTGGGCCACGCCCAGGTCGGCCTTGAGCAGGGTGGTGTCGAAGGTCCAGTTCAGCGCTTCGATGTTGGTGTCACGCCACATGCCATCGTCGCTGCGCAGGCGCTGGCGACCGAAACGCAGCTGTTCGCCAGGGTAGGCGGTGAGGCCGCTGTAGCCGACCCAGAATTCGCGCATGGCCAGGTAGCTCTTGTCCTGTTCACGGCCGTCGGCAGCGGTGTCGGTGCTGGTGCCGTCGTCGTTCTGGCGCAGGGTGTCGGTTTCGATGGTGTCGGTCGCGGTGACGGCCTGGCCCATGGCATAGGCGCTCCAGTTGCCACGCTCTCCATATACCCAAGGGCGCAGATCAAGACCGAGGCCGTTGACGTCGCCGCCGGAGCGGGTGCCCAGGTCACGGTCGTCTTCCGACTGGCCGGTGATTTTCACATCCAGGCCGAAGTTCTTTTCAGCGGTCATTTCCGCCAGGGTCGGGCAGGACCACAGCAGGGCGAAGCTCAGGCCGATGCCAGCTTTCACGAAGGGATTGAGCGTCATAGCGAGTCCTCACCGGTTACTTCTTTTTCGTCGTCTTGCAGGGCTTCGATGGCCAGGGTGCTGTTGGCACCTTGCGCCATGCTGCCGCGCGCCTGCTTTTCTTGTGCCAGCAGTTGCTGGGCCTGGCTGCGCTGGTCAGGCGTAAGTTGCTGGTCGAGTTGCTGCAGCAATTCCGCGGACTGCGGCGACGGGTTGGCCTGGGCCAGCTGGGCGAATACCCAGGCGTTGCCCGGTTGCGGGCGAATGCCGTGGCCTTCGCTGAACAGCTGGGCCAGGGCATAGTCGGCGCTGTTCTGCCCACCACGGGCGGCGGCCAGCAGGTGGTCGACGGCCTTTTGTGGCTCGACGTTGCCCAGGTAGCCGCGGCGGTACAGCTGGCCCAGGTAGTAATGAGCGCTGACTTCGCCGGCGTCGGCGGCAGCCTGCAGGTGTTGTTCGGCTTTGGCCGCGTCCGCAGGCACGGTCTTGCCTTCGTAGTACAGGCGGCCCAGCAACAGTTCGGCGCGTGGCTGTTCGGCTTCGCGGCCCTTGTCGATGTAGGCCATCAGCTGGTCGGTATCGCCCAGCTCGGGGAAGTCGTACATCAGTTGCGCCAGGCTGACCCAGGACGCCGGGTTGGCCGGGGCTACCTGCTCGAGCAGGTCCTTGGCGGTTTTCTCGTCGGTCTGGCCGAGGCTGCGGTCAGCCAGGACCCGGGCAACGCTGTCGAGCCGGGTGGCCGGTACTGCGCCGCGGGCGTAGGCAGCCTTGAGCTGGCCGAGCAGGGCAGCCTGCTGGTCCGCCTGGCCGCGCTTCTGGTACACGGTGGCCAGTTCGACGTAGCAGATGTCGGTGGTGTTCAGCGCGGCCTTGCAGATTTTCTCCACTTCGCCCAGGTGCTGGTCGTAGGTGCCCTGGGTGCGGTACAGCAGCACCTGGGCCAGGCCCGCTTCCGGGTTGCCGGCGGCGCGCCACTGGTCGATCTGCTGCTGGGCGTTGACCTTGGGGAAGCTCTGCGGGTAGCTCAGGTAGAGCATCGCCAGCGGGATCAGGGTGTTGCTTTCGCCCTGCTTGGCGGCTTGCTTGAGCAGGGTTTCGGCTTCTTCGCGCTCGGCCTGGGTGCTGTCGGGCTTGGCCACCAGCAGGCGACCAAGGCGTGCCTGGGCACGCGGCGAGATGGCGGCCGCGGCACGGTAGGTGGCCTCGGCTTCCTTGATTTTCGCCGGATCGCGGGTGGCGACCTTGATGTCGGCCAGGCCCACTTGCGCTTCGCTGTAGCCCAGGTCGGCCAGCGCCTTGTAGTTGCGCTCGGCCAGTGCCGTGTCACCGCGCTTCATGGCTTCGTTGGCCAGGCGCTGGTCGGGCAGGCCCGCACAGCCGGCCAGGGCGATGGCCATGGCCAGGCCACACAGACCAAGGTTCACACGCACCCTGTGGGAGCTGGCTTGCCGGCGATTGGCCAGTGCAGGCGATACATCTGCTGGGCGAGTGCTGCGCACTCGATCGCCGGCAAGCCAGCTCCCACAGGTATCGGGTTGTCTGCTAGTCATAGGCTTGTCCTCTTACAGCCCACGGGCCATGGCTTTGTCGATCAGCCAGTTCAGCGATGGGCCACGGTCGCTGTTGACCGAAGCCGGGCGACCGGCGAGTTCGGCGGGCAGGGCGCTGTCGGGCTTGATCTGCACGCGGATGTCGGCGGCCAGGTCTTCGCTATTGAGGCTGGCGCTGCTGACGATCTGGCCGGTGCGTACTTCGTCTTCGCCGGCTACCTGGAAGTTGACCCGGGTACCTGGCTTGACCTCGTCGAACTGGCGGTAGGTGAAGCGCGCCTCGATCATCGGGTTGGTGGTGCGCGGGATCAGCTGGAAGATCGGCTGGCCCTTGGCGGCGTACTGGCCGTTGTCCACGAGCTGGCGGGCAACCACGCAATCACACGGGCTGGTGAGGGTGCCGGACAGTTGCTTGCCGAACAGTTCCTCGATCTTCGCCGGCTCCAGCTGCGCGTCTTCCAGGTTGCCCTTGAGCATGTCCAGCATGCTGGTGGTGAAGCTGGCCAGTGGTGCGCCCTTGGCGATCTGCCCACCGCTTTCGACCAGGCTGTTCACGGTGCCGTCGCGCGGCATGGTGACGTTGGTGGTGGGTACCGCGACCACGCCGGCTTCGGCATGGCTGACGAAGTACATGCCGTACAGCGACTTGGCGATGAAACCGAAGGCGGCGACACCGACCACGAACACGCCGAGGGTGACGGTAACCGCCTTGAGGCGGCCGAAGGCGCTCAGGCCGGCACCGCCGTCCTTCTGCTTGCGCGCCTTGGTGAAGTTGTCGCGCTGCAAGGTGCTGAGCACATCGCCGGCAGTGATCAGCTCACCCGACAGGTGCGAGGTGATGATGTGGCGCAGCGTGGCGATATCGCGGGGCTCGAGGTTCTGGAACTGGGCGCCGGTACGGCCACTGCCCGGGTTGTAGGAGCGCACCTGGAACTCGATGTCCATCGACAGGCCGAGGTTGTCGACCGTGAACTGCAGCCGCCCGCGGAGCACGTCGCCAACCGACAGTGGTTGCTTGGTGTGGAAGCTCAGGCCACCGGCGGAGAGGTCGTCGACCTTCACATCGTGGGCCTGGCGCTGAGGGTCGAGGAACCGCAGCTTGGCGGGGATGCGTACCCGGGCATGCTGGCGCTGGGCTTCGGACTCATGCACGACGTTGACGTTCACGGCGGTATTCATGTGGTTTGTTCCTGTTAGTTCCGATCCGGGTTGGGCTCACACGACCATGAACAGCACAGCAACGAAGATGCTGGCAGCCGAGAAGGTCATGGTCCGCGAGGACCAGGTGTTGAACCATTGTTGAAAGCTGGCGAGGTCACGCTTGAGAGCAGTGGGCTGACGCGTCCAGGACTGCTTGTCGAGGCGGAAGAACACGTAGATCTTCATCAGCGCGCCGATGATCTGGTTGTAATAGAGAATCAGCGGGTAGGCCGGGCCTACGTTGTGGCCGGAGCACAGCAGCATGATGGTGAGGATCAGGCGGGTGATGCCGATCCACAGCAGGTACACCAGCAGGAAGCCCAGGCCGAACTTGAGGCTGGCGATCACCGCCACGGTCAGGCCCAGCAGGCTGGTCCACATCGACACGCGCTGGTCGAACAGCACGATGCTGGTGAACAGCCCCAGGCGGCGCAGGCCCAGGCCAAGTGCGCGGGAGTTCTGCCGCAGGTTGTTGCCGTACCAGCGGTACATCAGCTTGCGGCTGGCCTTGAGGAAACTCTTCTCCGGCGGGTGCTCGACCGTGTTGATGGCTGCGTCCGGCACGTAGAAGGTGTCGTAGCCCAGGCGCATCAGGCTGAACCAGCTGGACTTGTCGTCACCGGTGAGGAACTTGAAGCGGCCCAGGCGCCAGTGCATCAGCGAGTCGCTTTCGACGTCGGCGATGAACTCGGGGTTGGTCACCACGCTGGCGCGGAACATCGACATGCGCCCGGTCATGGTCAGCACGCGTTTGGACAGGGCCATCGAGCACATGTTGATGTGGCGCTGGGCAAAGCGCAGCTTGTGCCACTCGCTCATGATGTAGCCGCCACGCACTTCGCAGAACTCGTTGGTGGTCAGGCCGCCGACGTTGGGGAACAGCTTGAACCACGGCACGGTCTTGCGTACCACGCCATCGCCCAGCACGGTGTCGCCGTCGATCACCGCCACCACGGCGTTCTCGTCCGGCAGCATGCGCGAGATCGCACGGAAACCGTAGGCCAGGCCGTCACGCTTGCCGGTACCGGCGATGCGCACGATGTCCAGCTTCACGTGGGCTGGCGGGTTGTATTTGGCCCACAGGCTTTTCACCAGCAGTTCGTCCGACATCTCCACCAGCGAGCAGACCACGGTGGTGGGGAAGCCACAGTTGATCGCCTCGCGGATCACCGAGCTGTACACCTGGGCGGTGGTGAGTGCTTCGATGCGGAAGCTGGTCACCATCAGGTACACGTGGGACGGGTCGGCGTCCTTGCCCATCTTCTGCACCTTGCGGCGCAGGTACGGGTACACGCCGTAGAGGAAGATCATGCCGCGGATGAAATGGGTGGCGCCCATGGAATAGCGCCAGATGCCGACTGCGCCGACCAGGAAGATGAAGTGCTTCGATTGCGAGTCGAAGATATCGGCTGGCAGGGCCAGGGCGATCAGCATGAGCAGACTCATGTAGAGCAGCCAACCGGCGCACTGCAACAGCACTGTCTGGATCCTTTGCATGTTCAGCATCCGTCGAGAATTCGGGAAAAGGTGGGCAGCGGGGGTGGGGAGGCCCCCGCTGCCCGGCCAGCACTTACCAGCAGATGCCTTCGGTACGGCTGGTGGCGCAGGTCGGTTTGCTCATGAAGCCGACCAGGTCGATCACGTGCTTGCCGGCCGGCGCTTGCTGGGCCAGTGCACGGAACTGCTCGTCACGGTTGCCCAGGACGATGATGTCGGCGTTGTCGATCACCTTCTGGAAGTCGGCGTTGAGCAGCGACGACACGTGCGGGATCTTCGACTCGATGTAGTCCTTGTTGGCGCCGTGGACGCGGGCGTACTGGACGTTCTCGTCGTAGATGTCCAGCTGGTAGCCCTTGCCGATCAGGCGTTCGGCCAGTTCCACCAGCGGGCTTTCACGCAGGTCGTCGGTGCCGGCCTTGAAGCTCAGGCCGAGCAGGGCGACCTTGCGCTTGTCGTGGGCTTCGATCAGTTCGAAGGCGTTCTGCACCTGCGATTCGTTGCTGCGCATCAGCGAGTCGAGCAGCGGTGCGCGTACATCGAGGCTGGCGGCGCGATAGGTGAGGGCGCGTACGTCCTTGGGCAGGCACGAGCCGCCGAAGGCGAAGCCAGGGCGCATGTAGTACTGGGACAGGTTCAGCACTTTGTCCTGGCAGACCACGTCCATCACGTCACGGCCATCCACGCCTACGGCCTTGGCAATGTTGCCGATCTCGTTGGCGAAGGTGACCTTGGTGGCGTGCCACACGTTGCAGGTGTACTTGATCATCTCGGCCACTTCGATCGGCTTGCGGATGATCGGTGCGTCGAGCTCTTCGTACAGGGCCTGCAGGATGTCGCCGCTGGCGGTGTCCAGTTCGCCGATGACGGTCATCGGTGGCTGGTCGTAGTCCTTGATCGCGGTGCTTTCACGCAGGAATTCCGGGTTGACCGCAACGCCGAAGTCGACGCCGGCTTTCTTGCCCGAGCAGTCTTCGAGGATCGGGATCACCACGTTCTTCACGGTACCCGGCAGCACGGTGCTGCGTACCACGATGGTGTGGCGGCGCTCGCTGTCACGCAGCACGTAGCCGATTTCGCGGCACACCGACTCGATGTACTCGAGGCCCAGGTCGCCGTTCTTCTTGCTTGGGGTACCCACGCAGATCATCGATACGTCGCTGGCACGGATGGCTTCGGCGAAATCGGTAGTACCGCGCAGGCGGCCGTTGGCGATGCCCTGTTGCAGCAGTGCTTCCAGGCCAGGTTCGACGATGGGCGACTTGCCCTGATTGATCAGGTCGATCTTGGTGCTGGACACGTCCACACCGATCACTTCATGGCCTCGCGCCGTCAGGCAGCCTGCACAGACTGCACCCACATAACCCAAACCAAAGATGCTGATACGCATCGCTATCACCTCATGTGTTTATCACGCCGGCGCCTCCGGAGAGAGCCGGACTGGGTTGATTAACAACAGTTTTCGGGCGCACGGATCCATGGCGAAATGCACACTTCGCCGAGCGCAGGCAAAATAAATCCGGAGCGCAAAAAGTTATGCACTCAAATGTGGCAGTAAAAAGCCATTAATTAAAAAACGTGCCCTGGAATGCAGCCGTCTTTACTGCAAGGCGCTACATGGCGCTTTGCTGTGCTTGTTTTTTCAAGTGGAAAAATCCTTTGAAATCAACCACTAGGACGAATTGAAAGGGACGCGTCTCTCCTGCATGGACAGGGTCTTCGGGGGTTGCCCGTCATACCTGTCGAAGTTGTTGGGGCTGGTAGTGGATACCTGCCGTTGTCATCTGTAAGTCATCTCTCACAGCCCGGGGGCAGGAAAATCGTTACGGCACTATGAGCGATTCGTCGTAGCAGAAGTTCCGGGGTGGGTTCGGCGTGGATGAAAGATTTCTAAATATTTTTTCAGTGGCAGACAATTTCAATCTGATAGCACACGGGTGTTTTGTCCCTATATATAAAGGGCGAAACTGTTGCGAGATATTTTTATGCCAGCATCGAAAAATATTTTGAAAAATTCGTCAAAAAAGCTACGAACGGTCTTATGGCGTTTGGCTATAAGTTGCGCTGTGTCGATTTTTTGGCGTCGGATTTGTGGCGTGATGGCGCTTTGCGTCGTGCCCTGTTGCGGGGCGGAGGGGGTAAGTAGGGGGCGCTTTTTGTAGGAGCGGCCTTGTGTCGCGAAAGGGCCGCGCAGCGGCCCCAGGATTTCAGCATCAAAGCAGAAATTGCCGGGGCCGCTATGCGGCCCTTTCGCGACACAAGGCCGCTCCTACAGGGGATTGTGTATTGCCTGACTATTCGGAAGGATGATCCCGCAGGAACACCAGATGGTCCGGCTTCGACTGTTCGGCACTGTAGTAGTACCCCTGCACATCGAACTGCTTGAGCTGCTCCGGGTCGCTGATGCGCTGCTGGATGACGAAGCGGCTCATCATGCCGCGGGCTTTCTTGGCGTAGAAGCTGATGATCTTGTACTGGCCGTTCTTCAGGTCCTTGAAGTCGACGTTGATCACCCGGGCCTTCAGCGCGCTGCGTTTCACCGCGCTGAAATACTCGTTGCTGGCCAGGTTCAGCAGCACGTCATCGCCCTGTTCGGCCAGGGCCTGGTTCAGCCATTCGCTGATGCGCGTGCCCCAGAAGGCGTACAGGTCCTTGCCGCGGGCGTTGGCCAGCTTGGTGCCCATTTCCAGGCGGTAGGGTTGCATCAGGTCGAGCGGGCGCAGCAGGCCATACAGGCCCGAAAGCATGCGCAAGTGCTGCTGGGCGTAGCTGAAATCGTCCTCGCCCAGGCTTTCGGCGTCGAGGCCGGTATACACGTCACCCTTGAACGCCAGCAGCGCCTGCTTGGCATTGGCCGGGGTGAAGTCCGGGGTCCAGCTGCCGAAGCGCGCGGCATTCAGGCCGGCGAGCTTGTCGGACAGGTGCATCAGTTCGCTGATCTGCGCCGGCGACAGGTCGCGCAGCTGCCGGATCAGCTCCTGGGAGTCGTCCAGGTACTGGGGCAGGGTGAAACGCTCGGTCACCGGCGGGGTGTCGTAGTCGAGGGTCTTGGCGGGGGAAATCACCGTCAGCATCGGGTCGGCTCCTGGCATCGTTGGCCGGGAATTCTACGGGCTGGACGGTGCAAGTCCAAACTATGGCGACGATAGTCACAGACCATGGCCGGTGCAGAGGCTATAGTGCGCGTTTCGCCGTTGCGGAGCCTTCAACCGTGCGTATTGCCTCTGCCTTGCTGGCCGCTCTGCTGAGCCTGGCCGTGCAAGCCGCCCCTTCACCCCAGGTGAGCCTGGACCGCAGCCTGTGGCCCGAAAAGCTGGACAGCCCGGCGTTGTTCGATGTGGCCTCGCGGGCCGAGATCCTCTCGTTCGCCCAGGTGCTGCACGAAAGCGAACTGCTAGACGACGCGGCGCTGGCGGCACGCTTGGGGCTACGGCAGGTCAACCTGCAGAAGGTGCGCCTGGTGCGGGCGCGCATGTGGCAGCGGTTGTGGGAAGGTTATCAACAGGCACAGCGCAGTTGCGAGCAGGATGCGTCGTTCTGCTACCCGGTGACGTCGATGGCGGAGTTGCGTACGCAAGCGGCGACGTTCGCTACCGATGTCGGCACTTTCTACACCGATTGGATCGAGCCGAGCCACCAGTTCCATGTGCGTTACCTGGACGAACAACTGCGCAAGGCGGCGTTGCTGCCGCAGACCAGCAGCGAGGTGGAGCGGCTGTCCTCACGCGAGCGCAATGGGGATGAACTGAACGACCGCATGTTCCTGCTGACCTTCGTCGGCGGGCCCGGGCCGGATGGCGGCAGTACCGACCTGCTGGCTGATTACCTGCGCCGGCAAAAGCTTGAAGGCACGTTCTTCGTGCTCGGCAACCGCCTGCAGCAACGGCGCGACGCCGGGGCGGCAGATGCCTTGCGCCAGCTCTATGGCGGGCAGTGCGTGGGGATCCAGGGGTGGGAGTACCGCTCCCATGCGCAGTGGACAGGCTGGCAGGACTCGCTGCGGCGTAGCCAGGCGCGGGTGCAGGCCGACCTGCCGGAGCAGTATGTGCCGTTGTTCCGGCCGCCTTACGGGCAGCGTCGGGCCGATGGCGAGGCGTTCATGGCCAGCCAGCAGTTGCAGGTATCGTTGTGGGACATCGATGCCCAGGATGATGGCGCACTGAGCGCCGAGGCCTCTGCCCAGCGGGTGCTGACCTTGATGCTGCTATGGCGCAAGGGGGTGATCCAGTTCCATGACAGCCTGCCCAAGGCGCAGCCGGCGGTGGAGTGGTTGTTGCGCAATACGGCGCAGAGCGGGATTGGTTGGGAAGATTGCCAAGCTTATGGCTTGAGGGGGTAGGGGGCCGCTTTGCGGCCCATCGCGACGCAAGGCCGCTCCTACAAGGTCACGCGATGCCTGTAGGAGCGGCCTTGTGTCGCGATCGGGGTGCGAAGCGCCCCTCAGCAATGCCAGCCTGATTTTTGACTGTAGTCCTCACGCGCCCCCTCGCCAACCCCTGTTCGTCATTTGGAAAAATAAACTTCACCTGCACGTAAAAAGACTTTTTTTAGTCATCATTTTTGCGGTATGAAGAAACCAGACAGCCGATACCTGCAGCACAGGTGGCGTCATCCAGGCCCACCTAGCCAGGTTCGCTTCCCGCCCGTAACAACGCGGATACGGGGACAGCGGCAGTCACTCTGCGGCGTAACAGACCACGCCGTGTGGCTTCGACATAAGGTGACCGAGTATGGATGACCAAGGACGCAACCCTTCCTCCAGCAAGCCTATCCTGTATGTGCTCGATACCAACGTCCTGATTCACGACCCCAACGCGTTACTGAACTTCGAGGAGCACCATGTCGCCATCCCGATGACGGTGCTGGAGGAACTCGACAAGCTCAAGACCGGCAAACAGACCATCGCCGCCGAATGCCGCCAGGCCATTCGGCTGATCGACCAGACCCTTGGTGACGCCTCGCCCAGCGATGTCGAGCAGGGCGTGCCGATCCAGCGTGGCAAGAGCGGGCCCAAGGGCTTCCTGTCCATCCTGATGACTCCGCGCAACGAGCCGAACAAGCTGCTGCCGGAAAACCTCAACGACAACATCATCATCAACCAGTTGCTCGAAGTACGGGCCCGGCGCACCGACCTGGACGTTGTGCTGGTCACCAAAGACATCAACATGCGCCTGAAGGCGCGTGCCTGTGGCATCGCGGCCGAGGACTACAGCACCGACCAGCTGGTCGATGACGTGTCCTTGCTGTCCAAGGGCTACCATTCGGTCACCGGCTCGTTCTGGGACCGGGTGAGCAAGGTCGATACCCGCCAGGAGCGTGGCCGCACCTGGCACCGCGTGCAATTGATCGACAATCTGCCGGCGGTTCACGTCAACGAGTTCATCATCGATGAACAGGGCTTCGTCGGCTGGATCAAGGGTATCCGCAACGATGAGCTGCTGTTGCTCGACCTGCACCAGGAACCGCTGCTGCACCAGGAAGCCTGGGGCCTGAAGCCGCGTGACATCCACCAGAGCCTGGCGCTGTTCGCCCTGCTCGACCCGGATATCCACCTGGTCAACCTGACCGGCGCCGCCGGTTCCGGCAAGACCATCCTGGCCCTGGCCGCGGCCATCGAACAGACCATGGTCAGCAAGCGCTACCGGCGCATCATCGCCACCCGCAGCGTGCAGGGGCTGGACCAGGAGATCGGCTTCCTGCCGGGTACCGAGGCCGAGAAGATGGAACCCTGGCTGGGCGCCATCACCGACAACCTCGAAGCCTTGCACATGGATGACGAGAGCACCCATGGCAGCGTCGAGTACATCCTCGAGCGCGTGCCGCTGCAGTTCAAGTCGCTGAACTACATCCGTGGCCGTAGCTTCCAGCAGAGCCTGATCCTGATCGACGAGTGCCAGAACCTGACGCCGCACCAGATGAAAACCATCATCACCCGTGCCGGCTCCGGGTCCAAGGTGGTCTGCCTGGGCAACCTGGCGCAGATCGACACCCCCTACCTGTCCGCGACCAGCTCGGGCCTGACCTACCTGACCGAGCGCTTCAAGGACTTCCCCCATGGCGTGCACATCACCCTGCAGGGCGTGCCACGCTCGGTGCTGGCCGAGTACGCCGAGTCGCATCTGTAACCCTCTTTGCCGGGCGGTTCGCCGCCCGGCCTTTTCGCGGGCACGGTTGACGCACCCCTCTGCTCAAACCTGACTCACAGGTTTACACTGCAAGTTCCCTTCACAGGAGCAGAGCAGTGCTGACACATCTTGATTCCCAGGGGCGGGCCAACATGGTCGACGTCACTGAAAAGGCCGTGACCGAGCGCGAGGCCACCGCCGAGGCGCGGGTGCGCATGTTGCCGCAGACCTTGCAGATGATCGTCGACGGTGAACACCCCAAGGGCGACGTGTTCGCCGTGGCGCGCATTGCCGGGATCCAGGCGGCGAAGAAGACCAGCGACCTGATCCCGCTGTGCCACCCGTTGATGCTGACCAGCGTCAAGGTCGAGCTCAGCGCCGAGGGGCAGGACGCCGTGCGTATCGTCGCCCGCTGCAAGCTGGCCGGGCAGACCGGCGTGGAGATGGAGGCGCTGACCGCCGCCAGCGTTGCCGCGCTGACGATCTATGACATGTGCAAGGCTGTGGATAAAGGTATGGTCATCGAGCAGGTGCGCCTGCTGGAAAAACTCGGCGGCAAGAGCGGCCACTACAAGGTGGAGGCGTGATGAAGGTCAAGGTGATGTACTTCGCCCGTTACCGCGAACTGCTGGGCGTGGATGTCGAGCGGGTGGAGGGTGCGTTCAAGGTGCTCGACGATGTGCGCCAGGCCTTGGTGGCCAAGGGCGGGCAGTACGAAGTGCTGGCCGAGCAGAACCTGATGTGTGCGCGCAACGAAGAACTGTGCAAGCTTGATGAGCCGCTGGAAGAGGGCGATGAAGTGGCGTTCTTCCCGCCGGTGACCGGAGGCTGAACATGGCTGTGCGAGTACAGGAGGGCGCGTTCGACCCGGGGGCCGAGACCAATGCCATGCACGCGGCGAATGTCGGCGTGGGCGCGGTGGTCGGTTTTGTCGGCTACGTGCGGGATTTCAACGACGGCCGCGAAGTGGCGGGGATGTTCCTCGAGCACTATCCGGGCATGACCGAAAAGGCCCTGGCCAAGATCGTGGTCGAGGCCGAGCAGCGCTGGCCGTTGCTCAAGGTGGAGGTGCTGCACCGCATCGGTGCGCTGGAACCGGGCGAGCCGATCGTGTTCGTCGGTGTGGCCAGTGCCCATCGGCAGGCGGCGTTCGATGCCTGCAACTTCATCATGGACTACCTGAAGACCCGGGCGCCGTTCTGGAAGAAGGAAAATACCCAGGAAGGGGCACGGTGGGTGGAAGGGAAGCAGAGTGACCAGGATGCCGCTGGGCGCTGGTAGATCCTTGTTTGATGGCCGGGGCGGAGCCCCGGTTCGCGGGTGAACCCGCTCCCACAGGTACTGCACAGGTTTCGGAAGTTGTGCAGTACCTGTGGGAGCGGGTTTACCCGCGAAGAGGCCGGCATAGGTCAATGGTGCTTGCGCGGCACCGGCTTCAGCAGCTCATCCGGTGGCATTTCACACTTGATCTTGCGCCCCAGCAGCTCTTCGATCGCGGGCAGCTGGTACGAGTCATCCTCACCGGCAAAGCTGATCGACACGCCACTGGTGCCCGCACGGCCTGTCCGGCCAATGCGGTGCACGTAGTCGTCCGGGTCTTCCGGCAGGGTGAAGTTGATCACGTGGCTGATGCCATCGATGTGAATGCCACGCCCCGCCACGTCGGTGGCCACCAGCACGGTGATGCGCCCTTCGCGGAAATTCTCCAGGGTACGGATACGCTTGTGCTGCGGCACGTCGCCCGACAACTGCGCGGCATTGATGCCGTCGCGCACGAGTTTTTCCTCGATGCGCCGCACTTCGTCCTTGCGGTTGGCGAACACCATCACCCGTTCCCACTTGTTCTGGGTCACCAGGTTGTACAGCAGCTTGTACTTGTCGCTGCCGGCCACCGCATAGACGTGCTGCTCCACCGTTTCGCTGGCAACGTTCTCCGGCTCGATCTCGACGATGGCCGGGTTGGTGGTCCATTGCTTGGCCAGGTTCATCACGTCGTCGGTGAAGGTGGCGGAGAACAGCAGGGTCTGGCGCTCGCTTTTCGGCGGCGTCTGGCGAATGATCTGGCGCACCTGGGGGATGAAACCCATGTCGAGCATGCGGTCGGCTTCGTCCAGCACCATCACCTCGACCATGTCCAGGTGCACCTCACCGCGCTGGTTGAAGTCCAGCAGGCGGCCCGGAGTGGCCACCAGGATGTCGCAATGGCGCGCTTCCAGGGCCTTGAGCTGCTTGTCGAAGTCCATGCCGCCGACGAAGCTCATCACGTTCAGGCCGGTGTACTTGGTCAGGGCGATGGCATCCTTGGCGATCTGCACCACCAGCTCGCGGGTGGGCGCGATGATCAGCGCGCGTGGCTCGCCCATGTAGCGTTCCTTCGGCGGCGGCGTCTGCTGCAGCTGGGAAATGATCGAGATCAGGAACGCCGCAGTCTTGCCGGTACCGGTCTGGGCCCGGCCGATGGCGTCCTGGCCACGCAGGGTGTAACCCAGCACCTGTGCCTGGATCGGCGTGCAGTACGGGAAGCCCAGGTCGTGGATGGCGTGCATCACCTCGTTGGACAGCTTGAAGTCGTGAAAGCGGGTCTTGCCTTCCTGCGGCTCGACCACGAAGTCTTCCGGTTTCCACAGGCTGGCCTGCGGCTTGGGCTTGCGCTCGCGACGCGGTTTGTCCTTGGCCGGCTTGTCGGCGGCTGGCGTAACGGCGGCAGGCTGTTCGGCCTGTGGTGCTGGAGTGGCGCGTGGGGCGGCCGGTTTTGCCGCAGGCTGGGCCTCGCTGGCGGGTGCGGGCGCAGGCAGCGTCACGCTGGCAGCAGGAGCGACGGCCTGTGGCGCGGCGTCTCCCTTGCCGAAAATTTTCTTGAGTGCCTTGAGCACGATCGTCTCGTCAACTGGTTAAGGAATGTACGCCGGGCAGTGTAAAGCAAGATTCAGGCGCGGCGTAGTGGAATAGCCTTACAACTACAGGCGGCCCTGGCTTATTGCAATTGCTTGCTCAGCCAGTCGTGGATGTCGCTCAACTCTTCCACCACCACTTCATGTTCCATCGGGTATTCGTGCCAGCGGGCGGCGACGCCCCAGGTATTCAGGTACTCGAAGGCGGTGCGGCCCATGGAAGGGATCACCACCGGGTCGTGCACGCCGTGCAGGCACAGGGCCGGGGTGCGTTGCTGGCAGGCGCTCAACTGATGCTGGTCGTTGAAGGTGGGGGCGTAGGTGGACAGCGCGATCACGCCACCCAGCGCTTCTTGCCACTTTATATAGGCAGTGTGCAGCACCACCGCGCCGCCCTGGGAGAAACCGGCCAGGAAGATCCGCGACAGGCTGATGCCTTTGGCCTGCTCGGCCTTGATCAGGGCAATGAGCTGCTCGGCCGATTCTTCCAGCTGCGCCTCGTCGATGGCACGGGCCGGGGTCATGGCCTTGATGTCGTACCAGCTGGGCATGGCGTAGCCGCCGTTGATGGTTACCGGGCGGGTTGGAGCCTGGGGCATGACGAAACGGGTGCTGAGCAGGCGCTCCTGCATGAATTCGGCCACTGGTAGGAAGTCGTAACGGTCGGCACCCAGGCCGTGCAACCAGATCACACAGGCATCTGCGGTTTTCTGCGGTTCGAGAATCAGCGGGTTGGTCATGACTGCTCCGAAAGTGTGCGGGTCTTGTTATGGCGTGCGTGAAAAGAAGGCGCTGGAAATGATTGTCGGAAAAAGAATGTCGCAACGATACAACTTTCCCTACTTGACGAGCGCTTAATCGCTACAGCCGTAAATTCTGGTACGCGCTTTGCAATTCAACCAATGATGCAAAGGGCAGGCCGTGACGGTAACACCCTTTGCACGCGAAGGCTGTCACAGAACAGTCCATTGCGCCATTGACCCAATAACAAGCCAATACGGGTCGGATACGCCTCAAAAGGGTGCGGTGCAATTCCGGCTCGATACAACAAGAGCGATTTGGAGGTTGTGAATGAAGATGTTGAAAACCACCCTGGCAGTCCTGACCGCTGCCGCCGCGCTGGGCGCCGTGAGCAACGCCCAGGCCGGCGCCACCCTCGATGCGGTAAAGAAGAAGGGCTTCGTCCAGTGTGGCGTGAGCGACGGTCTTCCAGGCTTCTCGGTACCTGATGCGCAGGGCAAGATCGTTGGTATCGACGCCGATGTGTGCCGTGCCGTGGCCGCCGCCGTGTTCGGCGACGCCAGCAAGGTCAAGTTCAGCCAGCTCAACGCCAAGGAACGCTTCACCGCCCTGCAGTCGGGCGAAGTCGATGTGCTGTCGCGCAACACCACCTGGACCAGCTCGCGTGATGCTGGCATGGGCTTGGTATTCGCCGGTGTTACCTACTATGACGGCGTCGGCTTCCTGGTCAACAAGAAGCTGGGTGTTTCCAGCGCCAAGGAGCTCGATGGCGCGACCATCTGCATCCAGGCGGGTACCACCACCGAGCTGAACGTGTCGGACTTCTTCCGCGCCAATGGCCTGAAATATACCCCGATCACCTTCGACACCTCCGACGAAAGCGCCAAGTCGCTGGAGTCCGGTCGTTGCGACGTGCTGACCTCGGACAAGTCGCAGCTGTTCGCCCAGCGCTCCAAGCTGGCCGCGCCGACCGACTACGTGGTACTGCCGGAAACCATCTCCAAGGAACCGCTGGGCCCGGTGGTGCGCAAAGGCGACGAGGAGTGGTTCAGCATCGTCAAGTGGACCCTGTTCGCCATGCTCAACGCCGAAGAGGCGGGCATCACCTCGAAGAACGTCGAGGCCGAGGCCAAAGGCACCAAGAACCCGGACGTCGCCCGCCTGCTGGGTGCGGACGGCGAGTACGGCAAGGACCTCAAGCTGCCCAAGGACTGGGTAGTGCAGATCGTCAAGCAAGTCGGCAACTATGGCGAAGTGTTCGAGAAGAACCTGGGCCAGGGCACCGACCTGAAGATCGACCGTGGCATGAACGCCCTGTGGAACAACGGCGGCATCCAGTACGCGCCACCTGTGCGCTGATGGCTGCACCCTGCGGCGGCATCCCGCCGCCGCAGGCTGTTCGAATCCCTACTGTCCGGGGCACTTCATGCAAAATCAAATCGGCGCACCCAAGGGCTTGTCCCTTAACGATCCGCGTGTGCGCGCGTGGCTGTTCCAGATTCTCACGATAGTCTTCGTGGTCGGTCTGGGCTGGTATCTGTTCCACAACACGCAAACCAACCTGCAACACCGGGGCATCACCTCGGGCTTCGACTTCCTCGACCGCAGTGCCGGCTTCGGCATCGCCCAGCATCTGATCCCCTACGTGGAATCCGACAGCTATGCGCGAGTGTTCGTCATCGGCCTGCTCAACACCCTGCTGGTGACCTTCATCGGCGTGGTGCTGGCGACCATCCTCGGCTTCATCATCGGTGTGGCGCGGTTGTCGCCGAACTGGATGATCAACAAGCTGGCGACCGTGTATGTGGAAACCTTCCGCAACATCCCGCCGTTGTTGCAGATCCTGTTCTGGTACTTTGCCGTGTTCCTGACCCTGCCGGGACCGCGGGGCAGCATCAATATCGATGACACCTTCTTCATCAGCAACCGTGGCCTGAACATGCCCGGCGCGTCCATGGCCGAAGGCTTCTGGCCGTTTGTCGTGGCCCTGGTCCTGGCGCTGCTGGCCATCGTGGCGATGGTGCGCTTTGCCAACAAGCGCTTCGACGAGACCGGCGTGCCGTTCCACAAGTTCTGGGTGGGGCTGGCGCTGTTCATCGCCATTCCGGGTGTTTGTGCACTGCTGTTCGGCAGCCCGGTGCACTGGGAAGTGCCGCAATTGAAAGGATTCAACTTCGTCGGTGGCTGGGTACTGATCCCCGAGCTGCTGGCGCTGACCCTGGCGTTGACCATCTACACCGCTGCGTTCATCGCCGAGATAGTGCGCTCCGGTATCCGTTCGGTCAGCCATGGCCAGACCGAGGCCGCGCGCTCGCTGGGCCTGCGCGAGGGGCCGACCCTGCGCAAGGTGATCATCCCCCAGGCACTGCGGGTGATCATTCCGCCGCTGACCAGCCAGTACCTGAACCTGGCGAAGAACTCGTCGCTGGCGGCCGGTATCGGCTACCCGGAGATGGTCTCGCTGTTCGCCGGTACCGTGCTCAACCAGACCGGCCAGGCCATCGAGGTGATCGCCATCACCATGAGTGTCTATCTCGCCATCAGCATCAGCATTTCGCTGCTGATGAACTGGTACAACAAGCGCATTGCGCTGATCGAGCGGTGAGGATACGCCCGTGAATGCCCATGTTTTCAAACCCGACATGCCGCCACCGGTGAAAACCGTAGGCGTGCTCGCATGGATGCGTGCCAATCTGTTCTCCAGCTGGCTCAACACGCTACTGACCCTGTTCGCCATCTACCTGGTGTGGCTGATCGTGCCACCGTTGCTGCAGTGGGCGTTGCTTGACGCCAACTGGGTCGGCACCACCCGCGCCGACTGCACCAAGGAGGGCGCCTGCTGGGTGTTCGTGCAGCAGCGCTTCGGCCAGTTCATGTATGGCTACTACCCGGCCGAGTTGCGCTGGCGCGTGGACCTGACCGTGTGGCTTGCCGTGCTTGGCGCCGCGCCGCTGTTCATCAAGCGTTTCCCGCGCAAGGCCTTCTACGGCCTGGGCTTCCTGGTGCTGTACCCGCTGCTGGCCTACGCCCTGCTGCACGGGGGCGTGCTGGGCCTGGAAAACGTACCGACCAGCCAGTGGGGCGGGCTGATGCTGACCCTGGTGATCGCCACCGTGGGCATTGTCGGCGCATTGCCGCTGGGCATCCTGCTGGCCCTGGGGCGGCGCTCGAAGATGCCGGCGGTGAAGGTGGTGTGCGTGACCTTCATCGAGTTCTGGCGCGGCGTGCCACTGATCACCGTGCTGTTCATGTCATCGGTGATGCTGCCGTTGTTCCTGCCTGAGGGCATGAGCTTCGACAAGCTGCTACGGGCGATGATCGGCGTGATCCTGTTCCAGTCGGCGTACATCGCCGAGGTGGTGCGTGGTGGCCTGCAGGCCATCCCCAAGGGCCAGTACGAAGCTGCCGCTGCCATGGGCCTGGGCTACTGGCGGGCGATGGGCCTGGTGATTCTGCCGCAGGCGCTCAAGCTGGTGATCCCCGGCATCGTCAACACCTTCATTGCCCTGTTCAAGGACACCAGCCTGGTGATCATCATCGGCCTGTTCGACCTGCTGAACAGCGTCAAGCAAGCCGCCGCCGACCCGGCCTGGCTGGGCATGGCTACCGAGGGCTACGTGTTCGCCGCCCTGGTGTTCTGGATTTTCTGTTTCGGTATGTCCCGCTACTCCATGCACCTGGAGCGCAAGCTGGACACTGGCCACAAGCGTTAGGAGTTTCGAAATGAGTGAAGCGATCAAGCAGCCTGCGGGACCCGAAGGCATCATCCAGATGCAGGGCGTGAACAAGTGGTACGGCCAGTTCCATGTGCTCAAGGACATCAACCTGAACGTGCGCCAGGGCGAGCGCATCGTACTGTGCGGGCCGTCCGGCTCGGGCAAGTCCACTACCATCCGTTGCCTAAACCGCCTGGAGGAGCACCAGCAGGGGCGCATCGTGGTCGATGGTGTGGAGCTGACCAACGACCTCAAGCAGATCGAGGCCATCCGCCGCGAAGTGGGCATGGTGTTCCAGCACTTCAACCTGTTCCCGCACCTGAGCATTCTGGAAAACTGCACCCTGGCGCCGATGTGGGTGCGCAAGATGCCGCGGCGCAAGGCCGAGGAAATCGCCATGCACTACCTGGAGCGGGTGCGTATTCCGGAGCAGGCGCACAAGTACCCGGGGCAGTTGTCCGGTGGCCAGCAGCAGCGTGTGGCGATTGCCCGCGCGTTGTGCATGAAGCCGAAGATCATGCTGTTCGACGAACCGACCTCGGCGCTGGATCCGGAAATGGTCAAGGAAGTGCTCGATACCATGGTGGGCCTGGCCGAGGATGGCATGACCATGCTCTGCGTGACCCACGAGATGGGCTTTGCCCGGACCGTGGCGAACCGGGTGATCTTCATGGACAAGGGCGAGATCGTCGAGCAGGCGGCGCCGGATGACTTCTTCGACCGGCCACGCAGTGACCGGACCAAGTTGTTCCTGAGCCAGATCCTGCATTGATGCTGTAGGGGCCCCTTCGCGGGCACGCCCGCTCCCACAGGTACTGCACAGGGCTTGAGGCCGGTGTTATCACTGTGGGAGCGGGCGTGCCCGCGAAGGGCCGCAAAGCGGCCCCGTTTTTTACTTCTCTTCCTTGGCGACTGCCGGCGCCGGTGGCGGCCGCAGCCCCACCTCGGCGATCAGCTTCAGCTGCTGCCCATTGCGCATCACCTCGATGGTGATCTTCTCGTTGGGCTTGATCCGCGCCACCTGGTTCATCGATTTGCGCCCGTCACCGGCCGGCTCGCCGTTGATGCTCAGGATCACGTCACCCAGCTGCAACCCGGCCTTTGCCGCCGGCCCTTCGCGGAAGATACCCGCCACCACGATGCCCGGGCGGTCCTTCATGCCGTACGATTCGGCCAGTTCCTGGCTCAGAGGCTGTACTTCGATACCCAGCCAGCCACGGATCACCTGGCCGTGCTCGATGATCGACTTCATCACCTCCAGCGCCAGTTTCACCGGGATGGCGAAGCCGATGCCCTGCGAACCGCCGGATTTGGAGAAGATCGCCGTGTTGATGCCGATCAGGTTGCCGTTGGCATCCACCAGCGCACCGCCGGAGTTGCCCGGGTTGATCGCGGCGTCGGTCTGGATGAAGTCTTCGTAGTTGTTCAGGCCCAGCTGGTTGCGGCCAGTGGCGCTGATGATGCCCATGGTCACGGTCTGGCCGACCCCGAACGGGTTACCGATGGCCAGCGACACGTCGCCGATGTGAATGTTGTCGGAGCGGCCGATGGTGATCGCCGGCAGGCTCTTCAGGTCGATCTTCAGCACCGCCAGGTCGGTTTCCGGGTCGCTGCCGATGACCCGGGCCAGGGTCTCGCGGCCATCCTTCAGGGCCACGACGATCTGGTCGGCACCGCTGGTGACGTGGTTGTTGGTCAGCAGGTAGCCCTCGGGGCTCATGATCACCGCCGAGCCCAGGCTCGACTCCCAGCGGCGCTGCTTGGGCAGGTTGTCGCCGAAGAAACGGCGGAACTGCGGGTCTTCGAACAACGGGTGGGCGCTCTTGTTCACCACCTTGGTGGTGTACAGGTTGACCACCGTCGGGGCGGCCAGGGTCACGGCGTCGGCGTAGGAAACCGGGCCCTGCATGATCCGCGAGGTCTGCGGCGCCTGTTGCAGGTTGACGTCCTGACTGGGCAGGCCGACCCATTCCGGGAAGCGCTGGATGATCAGCATGGCGATCAGTACGCCGGTAAGCAGGGGCCAGCCAAAATAACGCAAAGCCTTGAACATGAATGAATCCTGGAAAGAGCCGGGGGACGGTGACCGTGCGGTGGGGCATGAGCGCGCGCGATCATACACCGGTTCCCCCAGTGCCGGCGACGGCCCATAATGGCCGGCATTATACGGGCGTTGCATGGGCGTTGTGCCCGAGAAAAACGCAGATTTCGAGGAGATTTTCATGGCCGTCGCTCTGAACACCCTGGTCGAGGAAGCCGAGCGTTACCTGGGCAGCGCGAAGATCCAGGATTATTGCCCCAACGGCCTGCAGGTCGAAGGCCGGCCGCAGGTCAGCCGCATCGTCAGCGGCGTTACCGCCAGCCAGGCGCTGCTGGATGCGGCGGTCGAGGCCGAGGCCGACCTGGTGCTGGTGCACCATGGCTACTTCTGGAAGGGTGAGAACCCGTGCGTCACCGGTATCCGGCAGCGCCGGCTGAAGACCTTGTTGAACAACGACATCAGCCTGCTGGCGTTCCACCTGCCGCTGGATGTGCACCCGGACGTGGGCAACAACGTGCAACTGGCGCGGCAGCTGGACATTACTGTCGAAGGGCCGCTGGACCCTGAGAACCCCAAGGTAGTCGGCATGGTCGGCTCGCTGGCCGAGCCGATGACCGCCCGCGACTTCGCCCGGCGGGTGCGGGAGGTGCTGGGGCGTGAGCCTTTGCTGGTCGAAGGTGAGCAGATGATCCGCCGGGTCGGCTGGTGCACCGGGGGCGGGCAGGGCTACATCGACACGGCGATCGCGGCCGGGGTGGATCTGTACCTGACCGGCGAGGCGTCGGAGCAGACCTACCATAGTGCCCGCGAGAATGGCGTCAGCTTCATTGCCGCCGGGCACCATGCCACCGAGCGGTATGGGGTACAGGCGCTGGGTGATTACCTGGCGCGGCGCTTTGCCGTGGAGCACCTGTTCATCGATTGCCCGAACCCGATCTGATATCGGCGTCGCCTTCTTCGCGGGCGCGCCCGCTCCCACAAGGACTCCGCTGCACCTGTGGGAGCGGGCGTGCCCGCGAAGGGCCGCAGAGCGGCCCCAATTCCAGCCCAAACCCCCAGTCATATCGTTAGACTTTTTCGATCTAGCCAGCCTCCTAAATAGAAGCAGCCGCTGTGATAAAGTGGCTCGCTCGAACACGGCCCGCAGGCCGTCCATAAGATCGTTTTTCGTGAGTAGCCATGGTCGACAAACTGACGCACTTGAAACAGCTGGAGGCGGAGAGCATCCACATCATCCGCGAGGTGGCCGCCGAGTTCGACAACCCGGTGATGCTGTACTCGATCGGCAAGGATTCCGCCGTGATGCTGCACCTGGCGCGCAAGGCCTTCTTCCCGGGCAAGCTGCCGTTCCCGGTGATGCACGTCGACACCCAGTGGAAATTCCAGGAGATGTACAGCTTCCGCGACAAGATGGTCGAGGAAATGGGCCTGGAGCTGATCACCCACGTCAACCCCGAGGGTGTGGCGCAGGGCATCAACCCGTTCACCCATGGCAGCTCCAAGCACACCGACATCATGAAGACCCAGGGCCTGAAGCAGGCGCTGGACAAGCATGGTTTCGACGCCGCCTTCGGTGGTGCGCGCCGCGACGAAGAGAAATCGCGGGCCAAAGAGCGAGTGTACTCGTTCCGTGACAGCAAGCACCGCTGGGACCCGAAGAACCAGCGCCCGGAACTGTGGAACGTGTACAACGGCAAGGTCAACAAGGGCGAGTCGATCCGCGTCTTCCCGCTGTCGAACTGGACCGAGCTGGACATCTGGCAGTACATCTACCTCGAAGGCATCCCGATCGTGCCGCTGTACTTCGCCGCCGAGCGTGAAGTCATCGAGAAGAACGGCACCCTGATCATGATCGACGACGAACGCATCCTCGAACATCTCACCGATGAAGAGAAAGCGCGCATCGTCAAGAAGAAGGTGCGTTTCCGTACCCTCGGCTGCTACCCGTTGACGGGTGCTGTCGAGTCGGAAGCCGAGACCCTGACGGACATCATCCAGGAAATGCTCCTGACCCGTACGTCCGAACGCCAGGGCCGTGTCATCGACCACGATGGCGCCGGTTCCATGGAAGACAAGAAACGCCAAGGCTACTTCTAATTTCAGGGTTACTCCATGTCGCACCAATCTGATCTGATCAGCGAGGACATCCTCGCCTACCTGGCCCAGCACGAGCGCAAGGAACTGCTGCGCTTTCTGACCTGCGGCAACGTCGACGACGGCAAGAGCACCCTGATCGGGCGCCTGCTGCACGACTCGAAGATGATCTACGAGGACCACCTCGAGGCCATCACCCGTGATTCGAAGAAAGTCGGCACCACCGGCGAGGAAGTCGACCTGGCACTGCTGGTCGACGGCCTGCAGGCCGAGCGCGAGCAGGGCATCACCATCGATGTCGCCTACCGCTACTTCTCCACCGCCAAGCGCAAGTTCATCATTGCCGACACCCCGGGCCACGAGCAGTACACCCGCAACATGGCTACCGGCGCGTCCACCTGCGACCTGGCGATCATCCTGGTCGACGCCCGCTACGGCGTGCAGACCCAGACCCGCCGCCACAGCTACATTGCCTCGTTGCTGGGCATCAAGCACATCGTCGTCGCGGTCAACAAGATGGACCTCAAGGGCTTCGATCAGGGCGTCTTCGAGTCGATCAAGGCCGACTACCTGAAGTTCGCCGAAGCCATCAACCTGACCCCGAGCAGCCTGCACTTCGTGCCGATGTCGGCGCTCAAGGGCGACAACGTGGTCAACCACAGCGAGCGTTCGCCGTGGTACGCCGGCCCGACGCTGATGGAAATCCTCGAAACCGTCGAAGTGTCGGCCGACCGCAACTTCACCGACCTGCGCTTCCCGGTGCAGTACGTCAACCGTCCGAACCTGAACTTCCGTGGCTTCGCCGGCACCATCGCCAGCGGCGTGGTGCACAAGGGCGACGAAATCGTCGTGCTGCCGTCGGGCAAGAGCAGCCGCGTCAAGTCCATCGTCACCTACGAAGGCGAGCTGGAAAACGCAGGCCCTGGCCAGGCCGTGACCCTGACCATGGAAGACGAGATCGACATCTCCCGTGGCGACCTGCTGGTGCATGCCGACAACGTCCCGCCGGTCACCGACCAGTTCGACGCCATGCTGGTGTGGATGGCCGAGGAGCCGATGCTCCCGGGCAAGAAATACGACATCAAGCGCGCCACGAGCTACGTGCCGGGCTCGATTGCCAGCATCACCCACAAGGTCGATGTGAACACCTTGGAGCAGGGCGCTGCCAGCGCGCTGCAGCTGAACGAGATCGGCCGCGTCAAGGTGTCCCTGGACGCTTCGATCGCCCTGGACGGTTACGACAGCAACCGCACCACCGGTGCGTTCATCGTCATCGACCGCCTGACCAACGGCACCGTCGGCGCCGGCATGATCATCGCCCCGCCAGTCCTGCCGCACGGCAGCACCGGTCATCATGGCAAGCTGTGCCATGTGGCCACCGAAGAGCGCGCCCTGCGCTTCGGCCAGCAGCCTGCGACCGTGCTGTTCAGCGGCCTGTCCGGCGCTGGCAAGAGCACCCTGGCCTACGCCGTGGAGCGCAAGCTGTTCGACATGGGCCGTGCGGTGTACGTGCTCGACGGCCAGAACCTGCGCCACGACCTGAACAAGGGCCTGCCACAGGACCGCGCTGGCCGTACCGAAAACTGGCGCCGCGCCGCCCACGTGGCGCGCCAGTTCAACGAAGCCGGCCTGCTGACCCTGGCTGCGTTCGTGGCCCCGGATGCCGAAGGCCGCGAACAGGCCAAGGCGTTGATCGGCAAGGAGCGCCTGGTGACCGTTTACGTCCAGGCCTCGCCGCTGGCCTGCCGTGAGCGTGACCCGCAAGGCTTGTACGCTGCTGGCGGCGACAACATCCCGGGCGAAAGCTTCCCGTACGATGTGCCGCTGGACGCCGACCTTGTGATCGACACCCAGGCCACCAGCGTGGACGAGGGTGTGAAACAGGTGCTGGACGTGCTGCGTCAGCGTGGCGCGATCTAAGCGCCAGGCTGCAAGAAAAACCCCGCTTCGGCGGGGTTTTTTGTTTCTATGCCCGGCATACATGCGCGGGTCTCCTGTGGGAGCGGCCTTGTGTCGCGAAAGGGCTGCACAGCAGCCCCCGGGTCTCAGCACTGATGCACAAATTGCTGGGGCTGCTGCGCAGCCCTTTCGCGACACAAGGCCGCTCCCACAAAGGATTGCGTGAGCTTTGGATTTTGAGCAAGGCAGTTGTTCCCGCATGGGCAGTGCATGTCGTTCAGATGTGTTTTTCCGACACCGGTATCACCCGCCGCTCCTTCACTGCCTTGTAGGAAAAACTCGAGTAAATCTCCTTCACCCCCGGCAACCGCTGCAGCACTTCCCGGGTGAACTCGCCAAACGACTCCAGATCCCGCGCCAGAATCTCCAGCAAGAAGTCGTAGCGCCCGGAGATGTTGTGGCAGGCGACAATCTCGGGAATTTCCATCAGCCGCTGCTCGAACGCCAGCGCCATGTCCTTGGTGTGCGAGTCCATCATGATGCTGACGAACGCGGTCACGCCAAACCCCAGCGACTTGGGCGAGAGGATGGCCTGGTAACCGGTGATGTAGCCGTTGTCCTCCAGCAACTTGACCCGCCGCCAGCACGGCGAAGTGGTCAGGGCTACCTGGTCGGCAAGTTCGGCAACGGTGAGGCGGGCGTTGTCCTGCAGGGCAGCGAGCAGGGCGCGGTCGGTGCGGTCGAGGCTTGAAGGCATGTTTTGCCCTCCTGGTCCGGTAATTATTGTTTTTGTTCCAGCAAGCACTTGGATGCGTGGGCTATTTTGGAAAAAATCGGGCAGCTCGGTGGCATAAGCTTATAGCAAACCACAAGAGGCTGTTGCCATGCGCGACTCCCATAACAACACCGGTTTTTCCACGCGGGCCATTCACCATGGCTACGACCCGCTTTCCCACGGTGGCGCCCTGGTGCCGCCGGTGTACCAGACCGCTACCTATGCCTTCCCCACCGTGGAATACGGCGCTGCCTGCTTCGCCGGGGAGGAGCCGGGGCATTTCTACAGCCGCATCTCCAACCCTACCCTGGCCCTGTTGGAACAGCGCATGGCCTCGCTGGAGGGCGGCGAGGCGGGGTTGGCATTGGCGTCGGGCATGGGGGCCATCACCTCGACGATCTGGACCCTGCTGCGCCCCGGCGATGAGCTGATCGTCGGGCGTACTTTGTACGGCTGCACCTTTGCTTTCCTGCACCATGGCATTGGCGAATTCGGGGTGAAGATCCGCCATGTCGACCTGAACGACGCCAAGGCCCTGAAAGCGGCGATCAACAGCAAAACGCGGATGATCTACTTCGAAACGCCGGCCAACCCCAACATGCAGCTGGTGGATATCGCCGCGGTGGCCGAGGCGGTGCGCGGGCATGATGTGCATGTGGTGGTCGACAACACCTACTGCACGCCCTACCTGCAGCGGCCGCTGGAGCTGGGGGCGGACCTGGTGGTGCATTCGGCGACCAAGTACCTCAGTGGCCACGGTGATATCACTGCCGGGCTGGTGGTGGGGCGCAAGGCGCTCGTCGACCGCATTCGCCTGGAAGGTCTGAAGGACATGACCGGGGCGGTGCTGTCGCCCCACGATGCGGCGCTGCTGATGCGCGGGATCAAGACCCTCGCCCTGCGCATGGACCGCCATTGCGCCAATGCCCTGCAGGTGGCGGAGTTTCTGGCCCGGCAGACGCAGGTGGAGTTGATTCATTACCCGGGGTTGCCGTCGTTTGCCCAGTACGAGCTGGCGCAGCGGCAGATGCGTTTGCCGGGCGGGATGATCGCCTTCGAGCTCAAGGGTGGTATCGAGGCCGGGCGCAGGTTCATGAATGCCCTGCAACTGTTTGCCCGTGCGGTGAGCCTGGGCGATGCCGAGTCGCTGGCGCAGCATCCGGCGAGCATGACGCACTCCAGCTATACCGCGAAGGAACGGGCACATCACGGGATATCGGAGGGGCTGGTGCGCCTGTCGGTGGGGCTGGAGGATGTGGAGGACCTGCTGGCGGATGTCGAGCAGGCATTGGGGCACCTGTAGGAGCGGCCTTGTGTCGCGAAAGGGGCGCGTAGCGGCCCCAGGATTTCAGCCAGCTTGCAAGATCGCCGGGGCTGCTGCGCAGCCCTTTCGCGACACAAGGCCGCTCCTACAAGGGATCGCGCCCAGGCAGGAAGACATGCCCACAAAAAAGGCCTCTTGCGAGGCCTTTTTCATGTTCGTCAGATCAGCGCTTGAGCCCGTAGCTTTCGTCGAGCATGCCCGGCGAGTTCGGCGCTTTCGGCGCGTAGTCGCGCGGTACTTCGGCAGTGTCCTTCGGTGGGGTCAGGCGGTCACGTGGGCCCTGGCTGCCTTCGGAATGCAGGGCGGCCAGCAGGCGCTGACGGGTCACATCGTCGAGGGCCAGGGTATTGGCGCCGTCGGCCAGGTGATCCTGGACGTCCTGATAGCTCTGGGTCAGTTTCTTGACCAGCACGGCGGTGCTGTTGAAGTGGGTGACCACTTCGTTCTGGTAGCTGTCGAAACGCTTCTGGATGTCATCCAGCTGACGCTGGGTGCTGCTCGGCGCGGCATTGGGCAGCAGGCGAGCGACGACGAAACCAACCACCACGCCGATGACCAGGGCCAGGGTCGGCAACAACCAAACAAGGAGCGAGAGTTCCACGAGTCCTTCCTCTATAAACGGCTTTGCTTTACGTTAACGGCTCAGACCTGCGCTGTATACCGCGAGCGATCGCAAATCAGAACAGAATTCCTCACCTAGACGAATCGACCCCTCCCGAGGTCACGGAGTAGTGCCTTGCTTGTCCGCGAAACCCCCTTGTTCATCGATGGCCCCAGCGGCCAGCTGGAAGCCTTGTATCTGGACGTGGCCAATGCACGTGGCGCGGTGCTGATCTGCCACCCCAACCCGGTCCAGGGTGGCACCATGCTCAACAAGGTGGTCTCGACCCTGCAACGCACCGCCCGTGATGCCGGTTACGTTACCTTGCGGTTCAACTACCGTGGCGTCGGGCAGAGCGCCGGCACCCATGACATGGGCGCTGGCGAGGTGGCCGATGCCGAGGCCGTTGCGGCCTGGCTGCGCGAGAAGCATCTGGGCCTGCCGCTGGTGCTGATGGGCTTCTCGTTCGGCGGTTTCGTCGCCACCAGCCTGGCCGGCCGCCTGGAGGCCACTGGAGTAGAGCTGCAGCAGCTGTTCATGATCGCCCCGGCGGTCATGCGCCTGACGGCGGATTTCCCGCTGCCGCAGCGCTGCCCGATCACCGTGGTGCAGCCGGACGCCGACGAAGTCGTCGCCCCGCAGCTGGTTTACGAATGGTCCGACAGCCTGTCGCGCCCCCATGAGCTGCTGAAAGTGGCAGAATGCGGACACTTCTTCCATGGCAAGCTGACCGATCTGAAGGATCTGCTGCTGCCGCGCCTTTCGAACTGAGCCAAGCCTGAATAAGCGAACACCCATGACCACGCGCATTCTTACCGGTATCACCACCACCGGCACTCCGCACCTGGGCAACTACGCCGGCGCCATCCGCCCGGCGATCCGTGCCAGCCAGCAGCCCGGTGTCGACTCGTTCTATTTCCTGGCCGACTACCACGCCCTGATCAAGTGCGACGACCCGCTGCGCATCCAGCGTTCGCGCCTGGAAATCGCCGCCACCTGGCTGGCCGGTGGTCTCGATCCGGACAAGGTGACCTTCTACCGCCAGTCCGATATCCCGGAAATCCCCGAGCTGACCTGGCTGCTGACCTGCGTCAGCGCCAAGGGCCTGCTCAATCGCGCGCACGCCTACAAGGCCTCGGTGGACAAGAACCTGGAAAACGGCGAAGACCCGGATGCCGGCGTGACCATGGGCCTGTACAGCTACCCGGTGCTGATGGCCGCGGACATCCTGATGTTCAACGCCAACAAGGTGCCGGTCGGCCGTGACCAGATCCAGCACGTGGAAATGGCCCGCGATATCGGCCAACGCTTCAACCACCTGTTCGGCCAGGGGAAGGACTTCTTCGCCCTGCCGGAAGCGGTGATCGAAGAGAGCGTGGCGACCCTGCCGGGCCTGGACGGGCGCAAGATGTCCAAGAGCTACGACAACACCATCCCGCTGTTCACCAGCGCCAAGGAGATGAAAGACGCCATCTCGCGCATCGTCACCGACTCGCGTGCGCCTGGCGAAGCGAAAGACCCGGACAACGCTCACCTGTTCACCCTGTTCCAGGCCTTCTCGACGCCGGCGCAGTGCGCCGAGTTCCGCGAAGAACTGCTGCAGGGCCTGGGCTGGGGCGAGGCCAAGCAGCGCCTGTTCCAGCTGCTGGACGGCCAGTTGGCCGAGAAGCGCGAGTACTACCACCAGCTGATCGCCCGCCCGGCGGACCTGGAAGACATCCTGTTGGCCGGTGCCGCCAAGGCTCGCAAGATTGCCACGCCATTCCTCGAGCAACTGCGCGAGGCCGTTGGCCTGCGTTCGTTCCGCAGCAGCGTGCAGGCCAGCACCGAAGTGAAGAAGAAGGCCGCCAAGAGCGCGCGTTTCGTCAGCTTCCGCGATGAAGACGGCAGCTTCCGCTTCCGCCTGCTGGCCGCTGACGGCGAACAACTGCTGCTGTCGCGCAGCTTTGCCGACGGCAAGAGCGCCGGCGCCGTGAGCAAGCAGCTGCAGCAAGGTGGCGAGGCGGATGTGCGCGTCGAAGGCCTGGGCTTCGGCCTGTGGCTGAACGGCGAACAGGTTGCCGACGGGCCGCAGTTCGACAGCGCCGAAGCCCGTGATTCGGCCATTGAAAGCCTGCGTGCAGCGCTTGCTCCTCAACCGGACTGAGGCATTTCGCCTGTAGGAGCGGGTTTACCCGCGAACACCGGCAAAGCCGGTGCCATCCAGCACTTAGTTGGTCTGGATGAGGCATATTGACGCAAGTCGCATTGCCATTAAGCGGGCCTGTCGCTACAGTGACGGCCCGTTTTTTGTTGCCTCGCTAACGAATCATGACGCCCCTAGAACGATATCAAGCAGATCTGAAACGTCCCGACTTCTTCCATGACGCGGCGCAGGAAACTGCGGTGCGTCACCTGCAGCGCCTGTACGACGACCTGGTGCACGCGCAGAACAACAAGCCGGGCGTGTTCGGCAAGCTGTTCGGCAAGAAGGAGCAGACCCCGGTCAAGGGCCTGTACTTCTGGGGTGGGGTAGGGCGCGGCAAGACCTACCTGGTCGATACCTTCTTCGAGGCGCTGCCGTTCAAGCAGAAGATGCGCACGCACTTCCACCGCTTCATGAAGCGTGTGCACGAGGAAATGAAAACCCTCAAGGGCGAGAAGAACCCGCTGACCATCATTGCCAAGCGCTTCAGCGAAGAAGCCAAGGTCATCTGTTTCGACGAGTTCTTCGTATCGGACATTACCGACGCGATGATCCTCGGCACCCTGATGGAAGAGTTGTTCAAGAACGGCGTATCGCTGGTGGCTACTTCCAACATCGTGCCGGACGGCCTGTACAAGGACGGCCTGCAGCGCGCGCGCTTCCTGCCCGCCATCGCCATGATCAAGCAGTACACCGAGGTGGTGAACGTCGACAGCGGGGTCGACTACCGCCTGCGTCACCTGGAGCAGGCCGAGCTGTACCACTACCCGCTCGATGAGGCGGCGCACCAGAGCCTGCGCGCCAGCTTCAAGGCGCTGACCCCTGAATGCACCCAGGCGGTCGAGAACGACGTGCTGATGATCGAGAATCGCCCGATCAATGCCCTGCTTACCTGTGACGACGTGGCCTGGTTCGACTTCCGCGCCCTGTGCGACGGCCCCCGCAGCCAGAACGACTACATCGAACTGGGCAAGATCTTCCATGCCGTGCTGTTGAGCAACGTGGAGCAGATGGGTGTCACCACCGACGACATCGCCCGCCGCTTCATCAACATGGTGGATGAGTTCTACGACCGCAACGTCAAGCTGATCATCTCGGCCGAGGTGGAGCTGAAGGACTTGTATACCGGTGGGCGCTTGGCCTTCGAATTCCAGCGTACCCTGAGCCGCTTGCTGGAGATGCAGTCGCACGAGTTTCTGGCGCGGGCGCACAAGCCCTGAGAATCCGGGGCCGCTTTGCGGCCCTTTCGCGACACAAGGCCGCTCCTACAGGATTACGCGATTCCCTGTAGGAGCGGCCTTGTGTCGCGATGGGCTGCAAGGCAGCCCCATTGGCCTCAAGCCTCCTGCATGAACTGTTGCCGATACTGGTTCGGCGACAACTCGGTGTGCTGACGGAACAGCCGCGCAAAGAAACTGGCATCGTCATATCCGACCTCATAGCTGATGGTCTTGATGCTCTTGCGCGTACTCGACAACAACCCCTTGGCCGTCTCGATCCGTAGCCGTTGCAGGTAGTGCAGCGGCTTGTCACCCGTCGCGCCCTGGAAGCGGCGCATGAAATTGCGAATGCTCATGCCGTGGTTGCGGGCCACGTCCTCGAAGCGGAACTTGTCGGCGAAGTGTTCTTCCAGCCAGTGCTGGATCTGCAGGATGATCAGGTCCTGGTGCAGCTTCTGCCCGCCAAAGCCCATGCGCCCGGGGGTGTAGTTGCGCTGCACTTCGTAGAGGATGTCGCGGGACACGGCGCGGGCCACGTTGGCGCCACAGAAGCGTTCGATCAGGTAGATGTACAGGTCGCAGGCCGAGGTGGTGCCGCCGGCGCAGTACAGGTTGTCGGCGTCGGTCAGGTGCTTGTCCTGGTTCAGCCGGATGTTCGGGAAGCGTTCGGCAAAGCTGTTGAAGAAGCGCCAGTAGGTGGTCGCTTCCTTGCCGTCGAGCAGGCCGGACTCGGCCAGCCAGAACACGCCACTGGCCTCGGCGCACAGCACCGCGCCACGGGCATGCTGTTCACGCAGCCACGGCAGCACCTGTGGATAACGTTGCAGCAGGTTGTCGAAGTCGTCCCAGAAGGCCGGGAGGATGATCACATCGGCGTCGTCCAGGCCGCCTTCGACCGGCAGCTGCACATTGCTGAAGCTGTCCACGGGCTGGCCGTCCGGGCTCACCAGGCGGATCTCGAACATGGGCTGAAGGCCCAGGCCCAGCTGCTTGCTGTAGCGCAAGCTGGCGAGGTGGAAGAAATCCTTGGCCTGCATCAAGGTCGAAGCGAACACCTTGTCAATGGCCAGGATGCTGACGCGCCGCAGCGACGCGGAGGGTTGGGTAAACATCATTGTCATTGTTCTTATAGGGTAGAGTGGTCAATCACCGGCTGGATCGTCTTATTTTTTGGCGATTGTGTCTAGCCTGCTACACCGTGCTGGTTTCTTCGCGGGCTTGCCCGCTCCCACAGGTACCCCGCAGGCCTGAGGGGCAGTGAGGTCCTGTGGGAGCGGGCGAGCCCGCGAAGAACACAGCACAGGGTCCGGCTCAAGGCGCCGGGTTCGGTTGCTCCTGGTGAATCGCCTCGATCGCCGCCAGCAGTTCATCACTCAGGCTCAGCTCGAGGCTGGCAAGGTTGCTGTCCAGTTGCTCGAGGCTGGTCGCGCCAATGATGTTGCTGGTCACGAACGGCTGCCGGGTGACGAATGCCAGGGCCATCTGCGCCGGGTCCAGGCCGTGCTCGCGGGCCAGCTGCACATAGCGGCTGCAGGCCGCCACGGTCTGTGGGTTGGAGTAGCGGGCAAAGCGGCTGAACAGGGTCAGGCGTGCGTTTTCCGGGCGTGCGCCGTTCTCGTATTTGCCGGAAAGCATGCCGAACGCCAGCGGCGAATAGGCCAGCAGGCCGCACTGCTCGCGGATGGCCACTTCCGCCAGGCCCACCTCGAAGCTGCGGTTGAGCAGGTTGTACGGGTTCTGGATCGACACCGCTCGCGGCCAGCCGCGGCTTTCGGCCAGTTGCAGGAACTTCATGGTGCCCCACGGCGTTTCGTTGGACAGGCCGACGTGGCGGATCTTGCCCGCGCGCACCTGCTCGTCGAGCACTTCGAGGGTTTCTTCCAGCGGGGTGAAGTGGTCCTGTGGCAGGTGCTGGTAGCCCAGCTTGCCGAAGAAGTTGGTGCTGCGCTCGGGCCAGTGCAGCTGGTACAGGTCGATGCGGTCGGTCTGCAGGCGCTTGAGGCTCTCGTCCAGCGCGGCGACGATGTGCTGGCGGTTGTGCTTGAGCTGGCCGTCGCGGATGTGGCTGATGCCGTTGCCGGGGCCGGCGACCTTGCTGGCCAGCACCCAGTCGTCGCGATCGCCATTGGCGCGGAACCAGTTGCCGATGATGCGCTCGGTGGCGGCGTAGGTTTCGGGGCGGGGCGGCACCGGGTACATCTCGGCGGTGTCGATGAAGTTGACCCCGGCGGCCTTGGCCCGGGCAATCTGCTCGAAGGCCTCGGCCTGGACGTTCTGCTCGCCCCAGGTCATGGTGCCCAGGCACAGGGCGCTGACATTGAGGTCGGTACGGCCGAGCTGGCGGTATTCCATCGGGTAGACACTCCTTGACAAAGAAGCCCATCAAAGCAGGTTGAAATTTTTCGCGCAATCTGGATAATTCGGCCCCTCTCCGTGTGGCGGAAGTGATGCACCACCACGCAGGAAGAACCCCGTCGAACATTGGCGTGCCTGACCCGAGCCCCCAAAAGCGTCAGCGTTCGGCTGCGCGCTTGCCCTTGGCAAGCTGTGCACTATCCAGTAAGATTCGCCGTCTATTTTTCGCTGGGCGGCCTCTGAGGCTTTAGAGAATGAAAACTTTTACTGCTAAACCGGAAACAGTAAAGCGCGAGTGGTTCGTAGTCGACGCCGCTGGCCAGACCCTGGGTCGTCTGGCTACCGAAATCGCTAGCCGTCTGCGTGGCAAACACAAACCAGAATACACCCCTCACGTTGACACCGGCGACTACATCGTCGTCATCAACGCCGAGCAGGTTCGTGTGACTGGTGCCAAGTCTTCCGACAAGATGTACTACTCCCACTCCGGTTTCCCGGGCGGTATCAAGGAAATCAACTTCGAGAAGTTGATCGCCAAGGCCCCTGAGCGTGTTATCGAAACTGCGGTCAAAGGCATGCTGCCGAAGAACCCGCTGGGTCGCGACATGTACCGCAAGCTGAAAGTGTACGCGGGTGCTGCTCACCCACACACTGCTCAGCAGCCTCAAGAACTGAAGATCTAACGGGATAGTTCATTATGTCGGCGACTCAAAACTACGGCACTGGCCGTCGCAAGACCGCAACCGCTCGCGTATTCCTGCGTCCGGGTACTGGTAACATTTCCATCAACAACCGTTCTCTGGACGTGTTCTTCGGTCGCGAAACCGCTCGCATGGTTGTTCGTCAGCCGCTCGAGCTGACCGAAACCGTCGAGAAGTTCGACATCTACGTCACCGTTTCCGGTGGTGGTGTCAGCGGTCAAGCCGGTGCGATCCGTCACGGTATCACCCGCGCTCTGATGGAATACGACGAAACCCTGCGTGGCGCTCTGCGTCGTGCTGGCTACGTCACCCGCGACGCTCGTGAAGTTGAGCGTAAGAAAGTGGGTCTGCGTAAAGCGCGTAAGCGTCCTCAGTACTCCAAGCGTTAATACCGCTTCGGCAGTCGAAAAAAGCCTGGTTCCTTGGAACCGGGCTTTTTTTATGTCTTGAACTAACCTGTCAGCATGTCGGTGACGACTTGCCGCATAGACGCAGATCAAGCAAAGCGAGGGTTGTAGCCCGTTCCCCGGGTAATCACCTTGTCAGTGTGTGGATTTGTTTCTTACCATGGCGGCCAATTTTTAGTGCCACAGACATTACCTAAGTACAGGCCAGGTCCAACTGGCCAAGCAAGCTGATGGGAGAGGACTGAATGAGCAATGACGGCGTCAACGCAGGCCGGCGCCGCTTCCTCGTAGCCGCGACATCTGTAGTCGGGGCAGCGGGGGCAGTGGGGGCTGCGGTACCGTTCGTGGGGTCATGGTTTCCCAGTGCCAAGGCGAAAGCCGCGGGTGCACCGGTGAAGGTCAATATCGCCAAGGTCGAGGCCGGGCAGCAAATGGTGGCCGAGTGGCGTGGCCAGCCGGTGTTCATCGTGCGGCGAACGGACGAGATCCTCGGTAACCTGAAAAAGGTCGTCGGTGACCTGGCTGACCCCGAGTCCAAGGCCTCGGTACAGCCCACCTACGTCGACCCGCAGGTTCGTTCGATCAAGCCGGAAATCCTCATCCTTGTCGGCCTGTGCACACACCTGGGCTGCTCGCCCACCTTCCGTCCGGAAGTCGCACCCGCCGACCTTGGCCCGAAATGGGTCGGTGGCTATTTCTGCCCGTGCCACGGCTCCCACTACGACCTGGCCGGGCGTGTCTACAAGTCGCAGCCGGCACCTCTCAACCTGCCCGTGCCACCGCACTCTTACGAGTCGGACGAGATCGTCGTCATCGGCGTTGACCAGGAGAACGCATGATGAGCAAGTTCATGGACTGGATTGATGCTCGCTTCCCCGCCACCAAGATGTGGGAAGACCACCTGAGCAAGTATTACGCGCCCAAGAACTTCAACTTCCTGTACTTCTTCGGCTCCCTGGCGCTGCTGGTGCTGGTCAACCAGATCGTCACCGGTGTGTGGCTGACCATGAGCTTCACGCCCTCGGCGGAAGAGGCGTTCGCCTCGGTCGAGTACATCATGCGTGACGTGGAATACGGCTGGATCCTGCGCTACCTGCACTCCACCGGTGCATCGGCGTTCTTCATCGTGGTCTACCTGCACATGTTCCGCGGCCTGCTCTACGGCTCCTACCAGAAGCCGCGTGAACTGGTTTGGCTGTTCGGCATGCTGATCTACCTGGCGCTGATGGCCGAAGCCTTCATGGGCTACCTGCTGCCTTGGGGTCAGATGTCGTACTGGGGTGCCCAGGTGATCATCTCGCTGTTCGGTGCCATTCCGGTGATCGGTGGCGACCTCACCCAGTGGATCCGCGGTGACTACCTGATCTCGGGTATCACCCTGAACCGCTTCTTCGCCCTGCACGTGGTCGCCCTGCCGATCGTGATTCTCGGCCTGGTGGTGCTGCACATCCTCGCCCTTCACGAAGTGGGTTCGAACAACCCCGATGGCGTCGACATCAAGAAGAAAAAGGACGAGAACGGTATCCCGCTGGATGGTATCCCGTTCCACCCGTACTACACCGTCAAGGACATTGTTGGCGTGGTGGTGTTCCTGTTCGTGTTCTGCGCCGTGGTGTTCTTCTTCCCGGAAATGGGCGGTTACTTCCTGGAGAAACCTAACTTCGAGCAGGCGAACGCTTTCAAGACCCCCGAGCACATTGCGCCTGTGTGGTACTTCACGCCGTTCTACGCGATCCTGCGTGCGGTGCCTGACAAACTGATGGGCGTCATCGCCATGGGTGCGGCCATTGCCGTGCTGTTCGTGCTGCCCTGGCTCGACCGCAGCCCGGTGCGCTCCATGCGCTACAAGGGCTGGATCAGCAAGCTCTTCCTGCTGGTGTTCTGCGTGGCCTTCGTCATCCTCGGCGTGCTGGGCGTACTGGCGCCGACACCTGGGCGTACCTTGCTGTCGCAGGTGTGCACGGTGTTGTACTTCGCCTACTTCCTGCTGATGCCGTTCTACACAAGGCTCGAGAAGACCAAACCGGTTCCGGAAAGGGTGACTGGCTGATGAAAAAGTTGATTGCAGTATTTTTGCTGGCAGTGATGCCTGCCTTTTCCTTCGCGGCCGAAACGGGCCTGGAGCTGGACAAGGTCGACATCGACCTGGGCGACAAGGCCGCCATGCAGGACGGTGCGCGTACCTTTGCCAACTATTGCATGGGTTGCCACAGTGCCAAGTTCCAGCGTTACGAGCGGGTGGCCGATGACCTTGGCATCCCCCACGAGCTGATGCTCGAGAAGCTGGTGTTCACCGGTGCCAAGATCGGTGACCACATGCAGATCGGCATGAAGCCCAGTGACGCCAAGACCTGGTTCGGCGCCGCACCGCCAGACCTGACCCTGGTGGCGCGGGTGCGTGGCACCGACTGGCTGTACACCTACCTGCGCAGCTTCTATGAAGACCCGTCGCGGCCTTATGGGGTGAACAACAAGGTGTTCCCGAACGTCGGCATGCCAAACGTGCTGGTTGGCCTGCAGGGCAACCAGTACGTCGGCTGCAAACAGGTGCAGACCGTGACCGATGGCAAGAAGCAATTCGACCCGTTGACCGGCGCCCCGATCACCCATGAAGCCTGCGACCAGCTGACCATTACGCCGAATTCCGGTACCCTGACGACCGAGCAGTTCGACGAGAAGGTCAAGAACCTGGTGACCTTCCTGGCCTATTCGGCCAACCCGGTCAAACTGGAAAGCCAGCGCATCGGTACCTACGTGTTGCTGTACCTGGCTTTCTTCTTCGTATTCGCCTACTTGCTCAAGCGTGAATACTGGAAGGACGTGCACTGATCACGCAGTAGTTTCTGGTTGTTGAGCGCGCCCGTGGTGGCCTGGCAGATCTGCCAGGTCACCACGGGCGCGTTTTCATTTACAGTTTCACAAGCATCCCGTGCGAGGAGGCGCTACATGGGCGCAACCAACAGGTTAGCCTGCTATTCCGACCCCGCTGATCACTATTCTCATCGGGTACGCCTCGTGCTGGCCGAGAAGGGTATCAGCGTGCAGGTCATCGATGTCGATCCCGGCCGCCTGCCGCCCAAGCTGGCCGAGGTAAACCCTTACGGCAGCGTGCCGACCCTGGTCGACCGTGACCTGGCGCTGTATGAATCGACCGTGGTGATGGAATACCTCGAGGAGCGTTATCCGCATCCGCCGCTGATGCCGGTGTACCCGGTTGCGCGGGGCAACAGCCGCTTGCTGATGCATCGCATCCAGCGCGACTGGTGCTCCCTGGCCGATACCGTGCTCGACTCGCGCAGCAGCGAGGCTGCCCGAGCCGAAGCGCGCAAGGCGTTGCGTGAGAGCCTGACCGGAGTCTCGCCGTTGTTCGGCGAGTTCGCCTGCTTCATGAGTGAGGAGCAAAGCCTGGTCGATTGTTGTCTACTGCCCATACTCTGGCGTCTGCCGGTGTTGGGTATCGAGTTGCCGCGGCAAGCCAAGCCGCTGCTGGATTACATGGAGCGGCAGTTCGCCCGCGAGCCTTTCCAGGCGAGCCTGTCCTCTGTAGAACGTGAAATGCGCAAGCTTTAAGGAGCCGTTGATGAACTCCAGTCGCCCCTATCTGGTTCGAGCACTGTACGAGTGGATCGTCGACAACGATTGCACGCCCCATATGCTGGTCAATGCCGAATTTCCGAAGGTCCAGGTGCCGGATGGTTTCGCCAGTGATGGCCAGATCGTGTTGAACATCTCGCCAAGTGCCGTGCGCAGCCTGCACATGGACAACGACGCGGTCAGCTTCGAGGGCCGCTTTGGTGGCGTGGCTCACTCGCTGTACGTGCCGGTTGGCGCCATCCTGGGTATCTATGCCCGCGAAAATGGCCAGGGTATGGTCTTCGAGCTGGAGCCGCCCGTGATGGATGACGATGAGCCGGAAGATGATGATGTACAGCCGGATGACAATGGCCCACCAGAAGGTGGTGGCCAGCCGCCACGCCCGACTGGCCGGCCAAGCCTGAAAGTGGTCAAGTAACAAAAAAGGCGATCCAACCGGATCGCCTTTTTCTTTACCAGCCCTGGCTTACATGTCGCTGATGGTGCGTACCTGGTCCTTGTTGATGCGGGTACGCTTGCCGTCGAGTTGCTGGAACTCGTAGAAGCCGGCGTCGCGGTCGAATTCCGGTACGTCGACGGCCTGGATTTCACGACCATCGTTGAGGGTGATCAGGCTTGGTGTGGAGCAGCCGGCCAGGGTGGCGAAAGTGCCGAACAGCAGGGCAGGCAGCAGAAGCTTTTTCATGCGGTGTTTCCTGGATTTCTGAAAGGTAGGGCAGTGTTGTCGCCTGTGCTGGCCTTTTCGCGGGTAAACCCGCTCCCACAGGAATACAACAAGCCTCGAAAGCTGTGAGATCCCTGTGGGAGCGGGTTTACCCGCGAAGAGGCCGGTGCAGGCAATCAGTGAATCAGTCGATGTACTCGAACAGTTTGACGATCTTCTGCACACCCGAAACGCCCTGTACCACGGCAGTGGCCGAGTTGGCCTCCTGCTGGGTCACCAGGCCGAGCAGGTAGACGATGCCGTTCTCGGTAATCACCTTGATGCGCGAGCTGGGCACGGCATTGTCGGTCAGCATCTGGGTCTTGATCTTGGTGGTCAGCCAGGCGTCGTTGTTGCGCGCCAGGATGGAGGAGGGCTGCATCACCTGCAGCTCGTTGTGCACTTTCTTGACCCGCTGTACCTGGCTGGCAGTCTGCTCGGCAAGGCTCTTGAGGTCGGCGCGCGGGGTCTGGCCGGCCAGCAGGACGATGCCGTTGTAGCTGCTGACAACGATGTGCGAACCTTTGTCCAGGTCAGGGCTGGCCTTGGCGATGTTGACCGAGGCCTTGGTTTCGATCAGCGAATCGTCGATCTTGCTGCCGATGGTGCGCGTGCCGCGATCGTCCTCGATCGGCGAATTGCGGGTAGAGGTCAGTACCGAGCTGCAACCAGTAACGCTCAGGCACAGGGTCAGGGCCATAAGGCCGAGGCGCATAGGGGTCATTCTTCACTCCCGAACAGTTGGCTGTCGATCAGATCACACAGGCAGTGGATCGCCAGCAGGTGGACTTCCTGGATGCGCGCGGTAACCGTCGAAGGTACGCGGATTTCCACGTCTTCGGGCAGCAGCAACGAAGCCATGCCGCCGCCATCGCGACCCGTCAATGCTACGACAATCATTTCGCGGTCATGTGCGGCCTGGATCGCCTGGATCACGTTGGCCGAGTTGCCGCTGGTGGAGATCGCCAGCAGAACGTCACCGGGCTGGCCCAGCGCGCGGATCTGCTTGGAAAAGACTTCGTTGTAGCTGTAGTCGTTGGCGATCGAGGTCAGGGTCGAGCTGTCGGTGGTCAGCGCGATGGCCGGCAGGCTCGGGCGTTCGCGCTCGAAGCGGTTGAGCAGCTCCGAGGAAAAGTGCTGGGCATCGCCGGCCGAGCCGCCGTTGCCGCAGGCGAGCATCTTGCCCTCGTTGAGCAGTGCATTGACCATGACCAGGCTGGCCTGCTCGATGTGCGGTGCCAGGATGTCCATTGCCTGTTGCTTGGTATCGATGCTGGCCTGGAACAGCCGGCGAATTCGGGATTGCATGTCCATCTGGTGACCTTAAGTGGGGCGGTGGCCTTTGCTACGCGCAACAACGACCAGCCCGCGAAACATAGAGCAAAAAAATCGGAGTGGGTTCAGCATTCGAAGGCGTTTTTCAGCCATTGAAGCGGTCTGCCTGCATGGTGGCTGCCCTGCAGGGCGACTACGTCGAAGCGGCAGGGGTGGTTGCCCCAGTGGGGCTCCTTCTGCAGGAACAGGCTGGCGGCGAGCACCAACCGTTTCTGCTTGCGCCCGTCGATACTGCCGAGGGCGCCACCGAAGCCCGCGTGCAACCGGTAGCGGACTTCGACGAATACTACTGTATCGGCGTCGAGCATGACCAGATCAAGCTCACCGCCTTTGCATCGCCAGTTGCGCGCCAGCAGGTGCAGGCCCTGCCCTTGAAGGTATTCAAGGGCTTGGGTTTCCGCTGCCTGCCCGGCGCTGGTGGGCGACGCTGCTGCCATCAGCGGGCGGTGTCAGGCAGGCGCTGGACCTGGCCGCCGACGAACTCGGCCCAAGGCAGCTGGCGCTCGACACGCTGGTTGGCGTTCATGCTCAGGCTGCCCGAAAGGCCCAGTACGCGGTTGTCCGGCAGCGCTTTCAGCTGGCCCAGGCGCGGCGCCAGGCTGTAGGCGTCGACGCCCATGGCATACAGGCGGCCCAGGCTGCCGGCGGCTTGCGGCCATTGCTGCACGACCTGCTGGCGCAGGCTGTTGCTGGTATCGAGCAGCCACGGGGTTTCGCAGAAGCGGATGCCGTTCATGTCGTTGTACTGGTTGACGTCACCACTGGCGCTGTACAGGTTCGAGGTGGCGTAGACCGGTACGTCACCGGCGTACTGGAAGTTCAGGGTCGGCTTGATCTGCTGGGCCTGTTGCGGGGTCGAGGCGAGGAAGATGAAGTCGATGTCCTGGCGGCGCGACGGCTGCGCGGCGATGCTGCCACCTACCGTGCTCTGCAGGCTCTTGGCGCGGCCTTCGCTCTGGCGCAGCTGGAACAGGTCGGCAATCTGCTGGGCCAGTGCGACCGGCTGGGCGATGCGCTCGGCGGCGAGCAGGGTGCCACCGTTGCCTTCCCAGTCCTGGCGGAAGGCGGCGAGCACGCGGTCGCCCCATTCGCCGCTCGGCACCAGGGCCACGGCGCGGACCATTCCATCGGCGCGGGCGCGGCGGGCCACTTCACGGGCTTCGTCTTCGGCAGCCAGGCCGAACTGGAACAGCTGCGGCGGCGCCTTCTGGCCGGCGTCGGCGTAGTTCAGGGCCAGGGTGGTGATCGGCAGTTGTGGCTTGGCAGCCAGTTGCTTGACCAGCGGTTTTTCCAGTGGGCCGATGACCAGCTGTACGCCTGCGGCCTGGGCCTGGCGATAGAAGTCGTCGAGCGAACCGATGCGCGAGCTGTCGAATACCTGCACGGCTGGCGCCTGCTGGCCGGCTTGCTGGGCCTGGAAGTGCGCAGCCATGAAGCCGTCACGCAGGGCGCGGGCAACACCGGCCAGCGGACCTTCCTGAGGCAGCAGCAGGGCAATCTTGGTCAGCGGCTGGCTGGCCAGCTCCTTGAGCTTGGTCAGTGCCAGCGGCAGTTGCTGGGCGGCCGGGTGGTCCGGGTGCTGCTTGACCCAGGCGTCGATAGCCGCTTGCTGCTGTTCCAGGGTGCCGGCGCTTTTTACCGCGAAGGCCAGGCTGGTCCAGCCGGCCAGTGTCTGGTCGTTGCCAGGCTGCTGCAGTTGCTCTGCCGGCAGCGAGGCGACCAGTGCCCAGATGGCGTCATTGTTGGCGCTGGCGGCCTGGCCGCTGAGCAGCGGGGCCAGCAGCACGCGCTGTTGCGCGGCGGCGAGGGCCTGGCCATCGGCTTCGAGGGCGGCCGCGTGCACGCTGTAGGTGCGCGCTTGCTGTTCTTCCGGCAGTTCGGCGACGCGCTGCAGGCTCGGGTGGGCCAGGGCGGTCAGGGCAGCCTTGGGCTGGTTGCGGCTCATGGCCAGCTCGGCACCGAGGGTGCTGGCGAACACTTGCTGGGCCGGCTTGAGGGTGTCCAGCGGCACCTGCTCGAGGATGCGTGCGGCGCGTGGGAAATCCTTCTGCTTGTAGGCCAGGTCGGCTGCGCTCAGGCGCAGCAGGGCGGCGTCTTCCGCGGACTTGCTGGAAGCAGCCTTCTCGAGCAGTTGCTCGATGCTGGCGTCCGGGGTGCGTGGCAGTTCGCCCAGGCTGGATGAGGGCGAGCTGGCGCAGGCTGCCAGCAAGGCAGCAAGGCAGAGGGCTGTGAACAGCCGCAGGCAAGCGATCATGTAAAGGTCCTGTTACTCGATCAAGGTGGCCGGCAATTGTACCCAAGCGCTGGCCGGGGCGCGATGTTGCCGTGTCGATCCTTCACTATAGGAGGCCTGCCATCGGTCGTCGGCGAAGTTCTTTGCGCCCTGTTGCAGGCGCTCGGGCTACAATGGCGCCTTTGATCCGAACGACAGGTGTGCGCAGTGACTGATGTGGCAGGGGCTTCGAAATCCACCGTGGGGACGCTGTATGTGGTCGCAACCCCCATCGGCAACCTCGACGACATGAGCGCCCGGGCGCTGAAGGTGCTGGCGGACGTGGCCCTGATCGCGGCGGAAGATACCCGTCATTCGATCCGCCTGCTGCAGCACTTCGGCATCGACACGCCGCTGGCGGCCTGCCATGAGCACAACGAGCGTGACGAGGGCGGGCGTTTTCTCACCAAGCTGCTGGCGGGTGAGAATGTGGCGTTGGTCTCCGATGCCGGCACGCCGCTGATTTCCGACCCGGGGTACCACCTGGTGCGCCAGGCGCGGGCTGCGGGTGTGAACGTGGTGCCGGTGCCGGGCGCCTGCGCTCTGATCGCCGCGCTGTCGGCGGCCGGCCTGCCTTCGGACCGCTTCATCTTCGAAGGCTTCCTGCCGGCCAAGGCAGCGGGGCGCCGGGCGCGCCTGGAGCAGGTAAAGGAAGAGCCGCGAACGCTGATCTTCTATGAGGCCCCGCACCGTATCCTGGAATGCCTAGAGGACATGGAGGCGGTGTTCGGTGGCGAGCGCCCGGCGCTTTTGGCGCGCGAACTGACCAAGACCTTCGAGACCCTCAAGGGCCTGCCCCTGGCCGAGCTGCGCGCGTTCGTTGCCGGCGACAGCAACCAGCAGCGCGGTGAGTGCGTGGTGCTGGTCGGTGGCTGGAGTGCGCCGGAGGGCGAGCAGGCGATCAGTGCCGAGGCGCAGCGGGTGCTCGACCTGCTGCTGGCCGAGTTGCCACTCAAGCGGGCGGCGGCACTGGCCGCGGAAATTACCGGGGTGCGCAAGAACCTGCTGTACCAACTGGCCCTGGAAAAGCAGAAAGCCGAGTAGTGGCAAATTGATATAGATGTCGGTATTGCTTGTTCTCGGGCGCGCGTGCCGTTAATCTTGGCGGCGGAGAGTCGATCGGACAGTCGCTGCCTGCTTTTGTTCCGCAACAGCAGGGGGAGGAAAGTCCGGGCTCCATAGGGCAGAGTGCCAGGTAACGCCTGGGAGGCGCGAGCCTACGGAAAGTGCCACAGAAAATAACCGCCTAAGCACTTCGGTGCCGGTAAGGGTGAAAAGGTGCGGTAAGAGCGCACCGCACGGCTGGCAACAGTTCGTGGCTAGGTAAACCCCACTCGGAGCAAGACCAAATAGGGTTCCATCAGGCGTGGCCCGCGTCGGAACCGGGTAGGTTGCTAGAGGCGTCCAGCGATGGCCGTCGTAGAGGAATGACTGTCCTCGACAAAACCCGGCTTACAGATCGACTCTCCACCTTTCCCTCCCTGCTTTATTCGATAGCAGATGTCCTCTGGTAATACCGAAAAAATCTTACTCTTAATAAATCACTTTAACTTCGAACTCCATTCGCCTGCGTGGGTTTGATTTTTCTCGTGTTTTTTTCTCCTCGGTAGTCCTTCCGCATTCCTTTATTGCGCTAAATCTCGGTCCTGTAAGGCTTTTCCTTCCGAACGTGCCTTGACGGTGCTGCGGGCGGATTCCTATAGTGTGCGCAAGTGGCAGAAAGTGGGATGAAGTGGGTTTTCTGGCACAAAAAAGCTAACATTGTGGGGAATCGCAGCCGTGTTCCGCGGAGCCAACGCCGTCAGCCTCGATGCCAAGGGCCGTCTCGCCATGCCGAGCCGGTACCGTGACGAGCTCGATTCGCGTTGCAATGGTCAGCTGATCGTGACCATCGACGCCGTTGACCCCTGCTTGTGTGTTTATCCCCTCGATGAGTGGGAACAGATAGAAGCCAAGTTGCGTGCCTTGCCATCGTTGCGTGAGGAAAACCGCCGCCTGCAGCGTTTGCTGATCGGTAATGCGGTTGACCTGGAGCTCGATGGCAGCGGGCGTTTCCTGGTGCCGCCCCGTCTGCGTGAGTACGCCAAGCTCGACAAGAAGGCGATGCTGGTGGGGCAACTGAACAAATTCCAGCTGTGGGATGAAGATGCCTGGAACGCGGTTTCGGCAGCCGACCTTGCAGCTATTCAACAACCGGGCGCCATGCCCGACGAATTGCGTGACCTGATCCTGTGACCATAGATAGCGGCTTCAACCACATTACCGTCCTGCTCGACGAAGCTGTCGAGGCATTGGCCCTGCGCGCCGACGGTTGCTATCTGGACGGCACTTTCGGCCGTGGCGGGCACAGCCGGCTGATTCTCAGCAAGCTCGGGCCGCAAGGGCGGCTGCTGGGTTTCGACAAAGATCCACAGGCGATTGCCACGGGGCAAGCGCTGGCGGCCGAAGACGGCCGCTTTGTCATTGTGCAGCGCAGCTTTGCCGAGCTGGGCGCGGAAGTGGCCGAGCGCGGCCTGGATGGCAAGGTCAGTGGCGTATTGCTGGACCTGGGCGTTTCCTCGCCGCAGCTGGATGACCCCGAGCGTGGCTTCAGCTTCCTCAATGATGGCCCGCTGGACATGCGCATGAACCCGGACCAGGGCATCAGCGCCGCCGAGTTCATCGCCACTGCGCCGGTGGAAGAGATCGCCCGCGTATTCAAGGAATACGGCGAGGAGCGCTTTGCCGGGCGCATGGCGCGTGCTGTGGTGGAGCGTCGCGAAAAGCAGCCGTTCACCCGTACCGCCGACCTGGCGGAAGTGCTCAAGGTGGCCAACCCGGCTTGGGAAAAGGGCAAGAACCCGGCTACCCGTGCCTTCCAGGGCCTGCGCATCCATGTCAACAACGAACTGGGCGACCTTGAGACCGGTCTTGAGGCAGCGCTCGAAGCGCTGGAAGTTGGCGGGCGCCTGGCAGTCATCAGTTTCCACTCGCTGGAAGACCGTATCGTCAAGCTGTTCATGCGCAAGCTGGTCAAGGGCGAGGCCGACAACCTGCCACGCAACCTGCCGGTTCAGCACAAGGCCTTCGAGCCGAAAATCAAGCTCATCGGCAAGGCCCAGTTCGCCTCCGAAGCCGAGCTCAAGGCCAACCCGCGGGCGCGCAGCGCCGTGATGCGGGTGGCGGAGAAGCTGCGGTGAGCAGGCTGTTTGCCAAACCCTTGCCAGGCGGAAGCTTCCTGATGCTTCTGCTGTTCGTTGCCGTGCTGATTTCGGCCATCGCCGTGTCCTACAGCGCGCACTGGAACCGTCAGTTGCTCAACACCCTGTACGGCGAGTTGAACGAACGCGACAAGGCCCAGGCCGAGTGGGGCCGGCTGATCCTCGAGCAAAGCACCTGGACCGCCGCCAGCCGCATCGAAAACCTGGCTTCCGAGCAACTGAAGATGCGCGTACCTTCGGCTGACGAAGTACGGATGGTGGCGCCATGATGAAGCTCGAAGGCGCACTCTACCCATGGCGCTTCCGCGTGGTGATCGGCTTGCTGGCGCTGATGGTCGGTGCCATCTGCTGGCGCATCATCGACCTGCAGGTGGTCGACCGTGACTTCCTCAAGGGCCAGGGCGATGCGCGCAGCCTGCGTCACATCCCTATCCCGGCTCACCGCGGCCTGATCACCGACCGTAACGGTGAACCGCTGGCGGTCAGTACCCCGGTCACCACCCTGTGGGCCAACCCCAAGGAAATGCAGGCCTCCAAGGACCGCTGGCCACAGCTGGCGGCAGCGCTGGGGCAGAATCCGCAGCAACTGACCGAGCGCCTGACCCAGCAGGCCAGCAAAGAGTTCATCTATCTGGTCCGCGGCCTTACCCCGGAGCAGGGCCAGCATGTACTCGACCTGAAAGTGCCGGGCGTGTACGGCCTGGAAGAATTCCGCCGCTTCTACCCGGCCGGTGATGTCACCGCGCACATGGTCGGCTTCACCGACCTCGACGACCACGGTCGCGAAGGGGTGGAACTGGCCTATGACGAGTGGCTGGCCGGCGTACCCGGCAAGCGGCAGGTGATCAAGGACCGGCGCGGCCGGCTGATCAAGGACATCCAGGTAACCAAGAACGCCAAGGCCGGGAAGACCTTGGCGTTGTCGATAGACCTGCGCCTGCAGTACCTGGCTACCCGCGAGCTGCGCAACGCCATTGCCGAACAGGACGCCAAGGCCGGCAGCCTGGTGATCATGGACGTCAAGACCGGTGAGGTCCTGGCCATGGTCAACCAGCCGACCTACAACCCCAACAACCGCCGCAGCATGTTCCCGGCCGCCATGCGTAACCGCGCGATCATCGACGTGTTCGAGCCGGGCTCCACGGTCAAGCCGATCTCCATGAGCGCGGCGCTGGAAAGTGGCCGCTGGAAGCCGACCGACAAGGTCGAGGTGTACCCGGGCAGCCTGCAGATCGGCCGCTACACCATCAAGGACGTGTCCAGGAGCGAGGGCCCGATCCTCGACCTGACCGGCATCCTGATCAACTCCAGTAACGTCGGCATGAGCAAGATCGCCTTCGACATCGGCGGCGAGGCCATCTATCGGGTCATGTCCCAGGTCGGCCTGGGCCAGTACACCGGCCTTGGCTTCCCCGGCGAGCGCGTCGGCAACCTGCCCAACCACCGCGAGTGGCGCAAGGCAGAGACCGCGACCCTGTCCTATGGCTATGGCGTGTCGGTCACCGCTCTGCAACTGGTGCATGCCTACGCGGCGCTGGCCAACGACGGCAAGATGGTGCCGCTGTCGATCCTCAAGGTCGACAAGGCCCCGGAAGCCGTGCAGGCCATTCCGAAGGAAACCGCCGAAACCGTCCAGGGCATGCTGCAGCAGGTGATCGAAGCACCGCGCGGCGTGTTCCGCGCCCAGGTGCCGTTCTACCACGTGGCCGGCAAGTCCGGTACCGCGCGTAAAGCCACCGTGGGCTCCAAGGGCTACACCGAAAACGCCTACCGCTCGCTGTTCGCCGGCTTCGGGCCGATGAGCGACCCGCGCTACGCCATCGTCGTGGTCATCGACGAACCAGGCAAGGGCGGCTACTTCGGCGGCCTGGTTTCGGCGCCGGTGTTCAGCAAGGTCATGTCCGGCACCCTGCGCCTGATGAACGTGCCGCCAGACAACCTGCCGCCGCCAGCACCCGTCGAACAATCGCAAGTCAATGCAGCAGCAACCGCCAAGGGAGGGCGTGGATGATGACAATGCCATTGAGCAAGCTTTTCGCTCACGCCAGCCGTGACCCGCTGATCCGTGAACTGACCCTGGACAGCCGCAATGTGCGCCCGGGCGATCTGTTCCTGGCCGTGCCGGGCGCCAAGGTCGATGGCCGCGCGCATATCGCCGATGCCCTGGCGCGTGGCGCTGCTGCCGTTGCCTATGAAGAACAGGGCACGAGCGTTCTGCCACTGACCGACGCGCCGCTCATCCCGGTCAAGGGCCTGATCGCCCAGCTTTCGGATATCGCAGGGCGCTTCTACGGCGAACCGAGCCGCCAGCTGAACCTGGTGGGTGTGACCGGTACCAACGGCAAGACCAGCGTCACCCAGCTGGTGGCCCAGGCGCTGGACTTGCTTGGCCAGCGTTGCGGCCTGATCGGCACCCTGGGTACCGGCTTCTATGGTGAGCTGCAGAGTGGCCGCCTGACCACGCCCGACCCGATCGCCGTGCAGTCGACCCTCAACGATCTCAAGAAAGGTGGCGCCAAGGCCGTGGCCATGGAGGTTTCCTCCCACGCCCTGGAGCAGGGCCGGGTCGCCGCGCTGGAATTCGACATCGCGGTCATGACCAACCTGTCCCGCGACCACCTGGACTACCACGGCAGCATGGAGGCCTACGAGGCCGCCAAGGCCAAGCTGTTCGCCTGGCCGAGCCTGCGCTGCCAGGTGGTCAACCTGGATGACGACTTCGGCCGTCGCCTGGCCGCCGATTTTGCCCGCCGCCCGAGTGTCGACCATATCGAGACCCGGTTGCTCAGCTACAGCCTGGAGAACCCGGAGGCCTCGCTGTTCTGCCGCGAAGCCGTGTTCAATGACGATGGCGTGCGCGCCACACTGGTCACTGCCCAGGGCGAACGTACCCTGCGCAGCCAGTTGCTGGGGCGCTTCAACCTGAGCAACATGCTCGCCGCCGTGGCGACCCTGTTGGCGCTGGACTATGCGCTGGACGAAATCCTCGAGGTCACCCCGCAGTTGCAGGGGCCGATCGGCCGCATGCAGCGCTTGGGTGGGGGCGACAAGCCGCTGGTGGTGGTCGACTACGCACACACCCCGGACGCCCTGGAGAAAGTGCTCGAAGCCCTGCGCCCGCACGCGCACGGCAAGCTGCTGTGCCTGTTCGGCTGCGGCGGCGACCGAGACCGCGGCAAGCGTCCGCTGATGGCCGAAGTGGCCGAACGCCTGGCAGACCGCGTGCTGGTCACCGACGACAACCCGCGTACTGAAGACCCGCTGCGCATTTTCGATGACATTCGTCCCGGTTTCGCCAGTCCTGCCGAGGTCGAGTTCGTTGCCGGTCGTGGCGAAGCCATCGCACACCTGATCGCCACTGCCGCTGCCGACGATGTGATCGTGCTGGCCGGCAAGGGGCACGAGGATTACCAGGAGATCAATGGCGAGCGCCATGATTTCTCCGATTTGACCGAGGCCGAAAAGGCACTTGCAGCCTGGGAGGCTCCACATGCTTAAGCCGATGTCACTCAGCCAGCTGACCACAGCACTGAGTGGTCAACAAATCGGTGCCGACGCCACCTTCACCGGCGTCAGCATCGACAGCCGCAGTGTTGGCGCCGGGCAACTGTTCGTCGCCCTGGCCGGCCCGCGCTTCGATGGCCACGACTACCTGGCCGATGTGAAGGCCAAGGGCGCTGTCGCGGCCCTGGTCGAGCGTGAAGTAGCCGATGTCGATCTGCCGCAGCTGCTGGTCGCCGATTGCCGCCTGGCCCTCGGCCAGCTTGGCGCGCTGAACCGTGCTGCCTTCGACAAGCCGGTGGTGGCCATCACCGGTTCCAGCGGCAAGACCACGGTCAAGGAGATGCTCGCCAGCATCCTGCGCACCCGTGGCCTGGTGCACGCCACCCGCGGCAACCTGAACAACGACCTCGGCGCGCCGCTGACCCTGCTGGAGATCGCTCCCGAGCACAGTGCCGCGGTGATCGAACTGGGCGCCTCGCGCATTGGCGAGATCCGCTACACCGTCGGCCTGACCCAGCCCCAGGTGGTCATCATCAACAACGCCGGTACCGCCCACGTTGGCGAGTTCGGCGGCCCGGAAAAGATCGTCGAAGCCAAGGGCGAGATCCTCGAAGGCCTGGGCGAGGGCGGTATCGCCATCCTCAACCTGGATGACAAGGCCTTTGATATCTGGAAGGCACGCGCCGGCGCGCACAAGGTCTTCAGCTTCGCCCGCAGCAATGCAAAGGCCGATTTCCATGCCACGGACATCGGTCGTGATGCCCGTGGTTGCCCGTCGTTCAAGCTGCACGGCGCTGGTGACGTGGTAGACGTGCAACTCAATGTGCTTGGTGAGCACAACGTCAGCAACGCCCTGGCCGCCGCCGCCGCTGCCCATGCCGTTGGTCTGAGCCTGAGCGGCATCGCCGCCGGCCTGGCTGCCGTGCAGCCGGTCAAGGGCCGTACCGTGGCGCAGATCGCGCCGAACGGCGTGCGCGTGATCGACGACAGTTACAACGCAAATCCCACCTCCATGTGCGCGGCCATTGATATACTCGCCGGCTTTTCCGGACGCACCGTCCTGGTGCTTGGAGATATCGGCGAACTGGGGCAATGGGCGGAAGAAGGCCACCGTCAGGTGGGTGACTACGCGCGTGGCAAGGTCGACGCCCTGTACGCAGTGGGTTCCAACATGACACACGCGGTCAAGGCGTTCGGCGCCAATGGCCGCCATTTCGCTACTCAAGCTGAGCTGATCGACGCGGTTGGCGCCGAGAATGCCAGCGACACCACTATCTTGATCAAGGGCTCGCGCAGCGCTGCGATGGAAAACGTCGTGGCGGCATTGTGCGGTGCCAGCGGGGAGAAACATTAATGCTGCTGCTGTTGGCCGAGTATCTGCAACAGTTCCACAAAGGCTTCGCGGTCTTCCAGTACCTGTCCCTGCGCGGGATTCTGGGTGTGCTGACCGCGTTGTCCCTGGCGCTGTGGCTGGGGCCGTGGATGATCCGTACCCTGCAAATCCGCCAGATCGGCCAGGCCGTGCGTAACGACGGCCCGCAATCGCACCTGTCCAAGTCCGGCACCCCGACCATGGGTGGGGCGCTGATCCTGTCCGCCATCGCCGTCAGCACCCTGCTGTGGGCCGACCTGACCAACCGCTACGTGTGGGTGGTGCTGATCGTTACCCTGGCATTCGGTGCCATCGGCTGGGTCGACGACTACCGCAAGGTGATCGAAAAGAACTCGCGTGGCCTGCCAAGCCGCTGGAAGTACTTCTGGCAGTCGGTGTTCGGCCTGGCTGCCGCCATCTTCCTGTACAAGACCGCGCCGACCAGCGTCGAAACCACGCTGATCCTGCCGTTCATCAAGGATGTCACCATTCCGCTGGGCATCGGCTTCGTCGTGCTGACCTACTTCGTCATTGTCGGTTCGAGCAACGCGGTCAACCTCACCGACGGCCTCGACGGCCTGGCGATCATGCCGACGGTGATGGTCGGCGGTGCCCTGGGCATCTTCTGCTACCTGTCGGGCAACGTGAAGTTCGCCGAATACCTGCTGATCCCCTATGTGCCGGGCTCGGGCGAGCTGATCGTGTTCTGCGGCGCGCTGATCGGTGCCGGCCTGGGGTTCCTGTGGTTCAACACCTACCCGGCGCAGGTATTCATGGGTGACGTCGGCGCGCTGGCGCTGGGCGCCGCGCTGGGCACCATCGCCGTGATCGTCCGCCAGGAAATCGTGCTGTTCATCATGGGCGGCGTGTTCGTCATGGAAACCCTGTCGGTGGTGATCCAGGTTGCCTCCTTCAAGCTGACCGGCAAGCGCGTGTTCCGCATGGCGCCGATACACCACCACTTTGAACTCAAGGGCTGGCCAGAGCCACGGGTGATCGTCCGCTTCTGGATCATCACCGTGATCCTGGTGCTGGTCGGCCTTGCAACCCTGAAACTGAGGTAGATGAGCGTGTCCCTGATCGCTTCCGACCAATTCCGCATCGTTGTCGGCCTCGGCAAGAGCGGCATGTCCCTGGTTCGCTTCCTGGCGAGCCGGGGCATTGCCTTTGCTGTCGCCGACACCCGCGAGCAACCGCCGGAACTGGACACCCTGCGCCGTGATTACCCGCAGGTGGAAGTGCGCTGTGGTGAACTGGACGTGGACTTCCTGTGCCGCGCCAACGAGCTGTACGTCAGCCCCGGCCTGGCCCTGGCCACCCCGGCCCTGCAGCAGGCGGCCGCGCGTGGCGTGAAGCTGTCCGGTGACATCGAACTGTTCGCCCGCCACGCCAAGGCCCCGATCATTGCCATCAGCGGCTCCAACGCCAAGAGCACCGTCACCACCCTGGTCGGCGAAATGGCCGCCAAGGCGGGCAAGCGCGTGGCGGTGGGCGGCAACCTCGGTACCCCGGCGCTGGACCTGCTGGCCGATGACGTCGAGCTGTACGTGCTGGAACTGTCCAGCTTCCAGCTGGAAACCACCGACCAGCTCAACGCCGAAGTGGCCACCGTGCTGAACATCAGCGAAGACCACATGGACCGCTACAGCGGCCTGCCGGCCTACCACCTGGCCAAGCACCGGATCTTCCGTGGTGCCCGCCAGGTCGTGGTCAACCGCCAGGACGCCCTGAGCCGGCCGCTGCCGGTGGAAGGCCGCCCATGCTGGACCTTCGGCCTGAACCAGCCGGACTTCAAGGCCTTCGGCCTGCGCGAAGTGGACGGCGAGAAATACCTGGCGTTCGAGTTCCAGGCGCTGATGCCGGCGCGTGAGCTGAAGATTCGTGGCGCCCACAACCAGAGCAACGCCCTGGCGGCACTGGCCCTGGGGCATGCTGCCGGCCTGCCGTTCGAACCGATGCTCGAGGCACTGCGCGAGTTCGGCGGCCTGGCCCACCGTTGCCAGTGGGTGCGCGAGCGTAACGGCGTTAACTGGTACGACGATTCCAAGGCCACCAACGTCGGTGCTGCCCTGGCCGCCATCGAAGGCCTGGGTGCCGACATCGAAGGCAAGCTGGTGCTGATCGCCGGTGGCGATGGCAAGGGCGCCGACTTCGCCGCGCTGCGCGAGCCGGTCAAGCGCTTCTGCCGTGCCGTGGTACTGCTTGGCCGTGATGCCGAGCGCCTGGCCGAAGCTCTGGGCGATGGCGTGCAACTGGTCCGCGTGAAGGCCCTCGACGACGCCGTGCAGCAATGCGCCGAACTGGCCCAGGCGGGTGACGCCGTGCTGCTGTCGCCGGCGTGCGCCAGCCTCGACATGTTCAAGAACTTCGAAGAACGCGGGCGCCTGTTCGCCCTGGCAGCGGGAGGCCTTGCATGATCTTCGGCATCCTCAAGCCCTATCCGTCGCCGCTGATCAGCGGCCGTGGCATCGACCTGGACTTCGCGATGCTCGCCGGCTGCCTGGCATTGCTGGGCCTGGGCCTGGTGATGATCACCTCGGCGTCCTCGGAAGTGGCTGCGGTGCAGTCGGGCAACCCGCTTTACCACATGTTCCGCCACCTGGTGTACGTGTTCCTTGGCCTGGTCGCCTGTGGCGCCACCATGCTGGTACCGATCGCCACCTGGCAGCGCATGGGCTTCCTGATGCTGCTGGGTGCCTTCGGCCTGCTGGTACTGGTGCTGGTGCCGGGTATCGGCCGCGAAGTGAACGGCTCCATGCGCTGGATCGGCTTCAGCTTCTTCAACGTGCAGCCTTCGGAAATTGCCAAGGTGTTCGTGGTCGTCTACCTGGCCGGCTACCTGGTGCGTCGGCAGACCGAGGTACGCGAAACCTGGATGGGCTTCTTCAAGCCGTTCATCGTGCTGCTGCCCATGGCTGCCCTGCTGCTGATGGAGCCGGACTTCGGCGCCACCGTGGTGATGATGGGCGCCGCGGCGGCCATGCTGTTCCTCGGCGGGGTGGGGCTGTTCCGCTTCAGCCTGATGGTGGTGTTGGCGGTGGTCGCGGTGTTTGTCCTGGTACAGGCGCAGCCTTACCGGATGGCGCGCCTGATTACCTTTACCGACCCGTGGTCCGACCAGTTCGGCTCGGGCTACCAGTTGACCCAGGCGCTGATTGCCTTCGGCCGTGGCGAGTGGTTGGGCGTTGGCCTGGGCAACAGCGTGCAGAAGCAGTTCTACCTGCCTGAAGCGCACACCGACTTCGTGTTCTCGGTACTGGCCGAAGAACTCGGCGTGGTCGGCTCGCTGCTGACTATCGCGCTGTTCGTATTCGTGACTGTACGTGCCCTGTATATCGGCCTGTGGGCGGAAAAAGCCAAGCAGTTCTTTGCCGCTTATGTTGCCTTCGGCCTGGCCTTCCTGTGGATCGGCCAGTTCCTGATCAACATCGGTGTGAACGTCGGCCTGCTGCCGACCAAGGGCCTGACCCTGCCGTTCCTCAGCTACGGGGGCAGTTCGCTGGTGATCTGCTGTGCCTGTGTGGGCCTGTTGCTGCGTATCGAGTGGGAAAGCCGCACGCACCTGGGCAGTGAGGAACACGAATTCAGCGAAAGCGATTTTGCCGAGGAGACCAATCATGGCCGCTGACGGCAAGAACGTACTGATCATGGCGGGCGGCACCGGGGGGCACGTGTTCCCGGCCCTGGCCTGCGCCCGTGAATTCCAGGCGCGCGGTTACAGCGTGCACTGGCTGGGCACCCCGCGCGGTATCGAGAACGAACTGGTGCCCCAGGCCGGCCTGCCGCTGCACCTGATCCAGGTCAGTGGCCTGCGCGGCAAGAGCAAGCTGTCGTTGCTCAAGGCTCCGTTCACCCTGGTCAAGGCCGTGCTGCAGGCGCGGCGTATCGTGCGTGAGCTCAAGCCGGTATGCGTGGTCGGCTTCGGTGGTTATGTGACCGGCCCCGGCGGCGTGGCCGCACGCCTGTGCGGCGTACCGCTGGTGATCCACGAGCAGAACGCCCGCGCCGGTACCACCAACCGCCTGCTGCTGCCGCTGGCTGCGCGTGTTTGCGAAGCCTTCCCGGCCACCTTCGCCGCCAGCGACAAACTGCGCACCACCGGCAACCCGGTGCGCCCGGAACTGTTCATGGACGCCCTGCGCGCGCCCCTGGCCGAGCGCCGTGCGCGCCTGCTGGTGATGGGCGGCAGCCTGGGTGCGGAACCATTGAACAAATTGTTGCCTAAGGCCCTGTCCGAAGTACCCCCTGCGCTGCGGCCAGAGGTATTCCACCAGGCCGGCAAGCAACACGCGCCGATCACCGCCGAGCGTTATCACGAAGCGGGCGTCGAGGCTCAGGTAGAGCCCTTCATCAAGGACATGGCCCAAGCCTATGGCTGGGCCGACATTGTGGTGTGCCGGGCCGGCGCCCTGACCGTCAGCGAGCTGGCGGCAGCGGGCCTGCCTTCGATGCTGGTGCCATTGCCCCACGCGATCGACGACCACCAGACCCACAACGCCCAATATCTGGCCCGGGAAGGCGCAGCCTTCCTGATGCCACAAGCGACAACTGGCGCAGCGCAGCTCGCTGAACGCCTGAACGAGGTGCTGATGCAACCCGAGAAACTCAACGTCATGGCAGGCACCGCACGGCGCCTGGCCAAACCTGCCGCAACCAGCACCGTGGTCGATATCTGCCTGGAGGTGGCCCATGGTTGAGAGCCAGAAAGCCATGCCCCAGCCGAAGATGGGCCGTATCCGCCGTATCCACTTCGTCGGTATCGGCGGCGTGGGCATGTGCGGCATTGCCGAAGTGTTGCTGAACCTGGGCTATGAAGTGTCCGGTTCCGACCTGAAGGCCTCGCCGGTTACCGAACGCCTGGAATCGTTCGGCGCCGAGATCTTCGTCGGTCACCGCGCCGAGAACGCCGCCACCGCCGATGTGCTGGTGGTGTCCAGCGCCATCAACCCGGCCAACCCGGAAGTCGCCACCGCCCTCGAGCGGCGCATCCCGGTGGTGCCGCGTGCCGAGATGCTCGCCGAGCTGATGCGCTATCGCCATGGCGTGGCCGTTGCCGGCACCCACGGCAAGACCACCACTACCAGCTTGCTGGCCTCGGTGTTCGCCGCTGGCGGCCTGGACCCGACCTTCGTCATCGGTGGCCGCCTGACCGCGGCCGGCACCAATGCCCAGCTGGGTACCAGCCGCTACCTGATTGCCGAAGCTGACGAGAGCGATGCCAGCTTCCTGCACCTGCAGCCGATGGTAGCCGTGGTCACCAACATCGACGCCGACCACATGGCGACCTACGAAGGTGACTTCAACAAACTGAAGAAAACCTTCGTCGAGTTCCTGCACAACCTGCCGTTCTACGGCTTGGCCGTGATGTGCCTGGACGACCCGGTAGTGCGCGAGATCCTGCCACAGGTCAAGCGCCCGACCGTGACCTATGGCTTCAGCGACGAGGCCGACATCCGCGCCATCAACGTGCGCCAGATGGGCATGCAGACCCACTTCACCGTGCTGCGCCGTGACCGCGAGCCGCTGGAGGTGTCGGTGAACATGCCCGGCAACCACAACGTGCTCAACGCCTTGGCCACCATCGCCATCGCCACCGACGAAGGCATCACCGACGAAGCCATCGTCCAGGGCCTGTCCGGCTTCCAGGGCGTCGGCCGCCGCTTCCAGGTGTACGGCGAACTGCCGGTCGAAGGCGGCAGCGTGATGCTGGTCGACGACTACGGCCACCACCCGACCGAAGTGGCTGCGGTGATCCAGGCCGTGCGCGGCGGTTGGCCAAGCCGTCGCCTGGTGATCGTCTACCAGCCGCACCGCTACAGCCGTACCCGCGACCTGTACGACGATTTTGTCCAGGTGCTGGGCGATGCCAACGTGCTGCTGCTGATGGAGGTCTACCCGGCCGGCGAAGAGCCGATCCCCGGCGCTGACAGCCGCCAGCTGTGCCACAGCATCCGCCAGCGCGGCAAGCTGGACCCGATCTACATCGAGCGTGGCGTCGACCTGGCGCCGCTGGTCAAGCCACTGCTGCGCGCTGGCGACATCCTGATCTGCCAGGGTGCCGGTGATGTCGGCGGCCTGGCCCCTCAATTGATGAAAAGCCCGCTGTTCGCTGGCGCCAAGCAGGAGAAGTCGAAATGACCAGCGCCTACGACAAGCTGCACTCGACCCTGGACGTCAAGGCGTTCGGCCGCGTCGCGGTGCTGTACGGTGGCAAGAGCGCCGAGCGCGAAGTGTCGCTCAAGTCCGGTGCCGCAGTGATCGACGCGCTGACCACTGCCGGTGTCGACGTGGTCGCCATCGACGTGGGTGACGACCTGCTCGACCGCCTGCAAAGCGAGAAGATCGACCGCGCCTTCATCATCCTCCACGGTCGTGGCGGTGAAGACGGCAGCATGCAAGGCCTGCTCGAGTGCCTGGGCATCCCCTACACCGGTAGTGGCATCCTTGCCTCGGCACTGGCGATGGACAAGCTGCGCACCAAGCAGGTGTGGCAGAGCCTGGGTATTCCGACCCCGCGCCATGCGGTGCTGGCGAGCGAAAGCGATTGTTTGCAGGCCAGCACGGAACTGGGCTTCCCGCTTATCGTCAAACCCGCCCATGAAGGTTCCAGCATCGGCATGGCCAAGGTGAACAGCGCCCAGGAACTGGTCGCCGCCTGGCAGGATGCCGCCCGATACGATTCCCAGGTACTGGTGGAGCAGTGGATCCACGGGCCGGAGTTCACCGTCGCGGTATTGCGCGGCCAGGTGCTGCCGCCGATCGCCCTGGGTACGCCGCACGTGTTCTACGACTACGACGCCAAGTACATCGCCAACGATACCCAGTACCGCATTCCGTGCGGCCTGGACAGCGTCAAGGAACAGGAACTGATCGACCTGACCGCACGTGCCTGCGATGCCATCGGCATCGAAGGCTGGGGGCGGCTGGACGTGATGCAGGACGAGCAGGGCCGGTTCTGGCTGCTCGAAGTCAACACCGCACCCGGCATGACCGACCATAGCCTGGTGCCCATGGCGGCCCGCGCGGCCGGCCTGGACTTCCAGCAACTGGTGCTGGCGATCCTGGCCGAAAGCGTGGCGACGCGAGGTTAACAACCATGCAAGGCGCGATGATACGTCAGCAGCAACCCGTTACCGGCCGTAGCAAGCCGGTGCCGCGTGGTGCCAGCCGGCTGGTGGCCGACGAGCCCGTATCGGCGCGCCTGCCGCGGCCAAGCCTGGGTGGTCTCAAGCGCCTGCTGTGGCCGGTGCTGCTGGTGGCGGCCGGGTTTGGCGCCTACGAGGGCGCCATTCGCCTGATGCCGTACGCCGACCGGCCGATCACCAAGATCGACGTGCAGGGCGACCTCAGCTACATCAGCCAGCAGTCGGTGCAGCAGCGTATCGCGCCCTACGTGGCAGCGAGCTTCTTCAGTGTCGACCTGCCGGCGATGCGCGCAGAGCTCGAGCAGATGCCGTGGATCGCCCACGCCGAAGTACGCCGGGTGTGGCCCGACGAGGTGGTGATCCGCCTGGAAGAACAGTTGCCGGTGGCGCGCTGGGGTGACGAAGCCTTGCTCAACAACCAGGGCCAGGCCTTCACCCCGCGCGAACTGGCCAACTACGAGCACCTGCCGCAGCTGGCCGGGCCGCAGCGTGCTCAGCAACAAGTGATGCAGCAGTATCAGGTATTGAGCCAGATGCTGCGCCCCCTGGGCTTTTCCATCGCTCGCCTGGAGCTGCGCGAGCGAGGCAGCTGGTTCCTGACCACGGGCGCGAGCAGCGCCGGGCCGGGCATCGAGCTGCTGCTGGGGCGCGACCATCTGGTGGAGAAGATGCGCCGTTTCATTGCCATTTACGACAAGACACTCAAAGACCAGATCAGCACTATCGCCCGCATTGATCTGCGTTACTCCAACGGACTTGCCGTTGGTTGGCGGGAACCGATTGCACCGACGACGGCCCAACCCGCCGTTGCGAAGAATTAGAGAGAGGCAGGACCATGGCAAACGCGCATAGCGGCAAAATGATCGTCGGGCTGGACATCGGCACCTCCAAGGTGGTGGCGCTGGTGGGTGAAGTGGGCGAGGACGGCACCCTGGAAATCGTCGGGATCGGTACCCATCCGTCCCGCGGCCTGAAAAAAGGCGTGGTGGTGAACATCGAGTCCACCGTGCAGTCGATCCAGCGCGCCGTGGAAGAAGCGCAGCTGATGGCCGGCTGCCGCATCCACTCGGCCTTCGTCGGCGTGGCCGGCAACCACATCCGCAGCCTGAACTCCCACGGCATCGTCGCCATCCGCGACCGCGAGGTCAGCCTGGCCGACCTGGAGCGCGTACTCGACGCCGCCCAGGCCGTTGCCATCCCGGCTGACCAGCGCGTGCTGCACACCCTGCCGCAGGACTACGTGATCGACAACCAGGAAGGCGTGCGCGAGCCGCTGGGCATGTCTGGCGTACGTCTGGAAGCCAAGGTCCACGTGGTCACCTGCGCGGTCAACGCGGCGCAGAACATCGAAAAATGCGTACGCCGCTGCGGCCTGGAAATCGACGACATCATCCTCGAGCAGTTGGCCTCGGCCTACTCGGTGCTGACCGACGATGAAAAAGAGCTGGGCGTGTGCCTGGTGGACATCGGTGGTGGCACCACCGACATCGCCATCTTCACCGAGGGCGCGATCCGTCACACTGCGGTGATCCCGATTGCCGGCGACCAGGTGACCAACGACATCGCCATGGCCCTGCGTACCCCGACCCAGTACGCCGAAGAAATCAAGATCCGCTACGCCTGCGCCCTGGCCAAACTGGCTGGCGCTGGCGAGACCATCAAGGTGCCAAGCGTGGGTGATCGCCCACCGCGCGAGCTGTCGCGCCAGGCCCTGGCCGAGGTGGTGGAGCCACGTTACGACGAGCTCTTCACCCTGATCCAGGCCGAACTGCGCCGCAGCGGCTACGAGGACCTGGTGCCGGCCGGCATCGTACTCACCGGCGGCACCGCGAAGATGGAAGGCGCCGTGGAACTGGCCGAGGAAATCTTCCACATGCCGGTACGCCTGGGCGTGCCGCACAGCGTTCGGGGGCTCAGCGACGTGGTTCGCAACCCGATCTATTCCACCGGCGTGGGCTTGCTCACCTACGGCCTGCAGAAGCAGACCGAAGACCTGCCCCTGACCGGTAACAGCAGCAACAACAGCTATGGCGATGAACCGAAGGCTCCAGTGCTTGAACGCTTCAAACGCTGGGTCCAGGGCAATTTCTAAGTTTCAAAGCAGTAGTGGTAGGCGCGACAACTAGAGAACTGTAAGGAGAGGGAAAATGTTCGAGCTCGTAGACAACGTCCCGCAAAGCCCGGTCATCAAAGTGATCGGTGTTGGCGGTGGTGGCGGCAACGCCGTCAACCACATGGTCAAGAGCAGCATCGAAGGCGTGGAATTCATCTGCGCCAACACCGATGCTCAGGCGCTGAAGAACATCGGCGCGCGCACCATCCTGCAATTGGGCACTGGCGTGACCAAGGGCCTGGGTGCCGGTGCCAATCCGGAAGTCGGCCGCCAGGCCGCGCTGGAAGACCGTGAGCGCATCGCTGAAGTGCTGCAGGGCACCAACATGGTGTTCATCACCACTGGCATGGGCGGCGGTACCGGTACCGGTGCAGCGCCGATCATCGCCGAAGTGGCCAAGGAAATGGGCATTCTCACCGTTGCCGTGGTGACCCGTCCGTTCCCGTTCGAAGGCCGCAAGCGCATGCAGATCGCCGATGAAGGCATCCGCATGCTGGCCGAAAGCGTCGACTCGTTGATCACCATCCCCAACGAGAAGCTGCTGACCATCCTGGGCAAGGATGCCAGCCTGCTGTCCGCCTTCGCCAAGGCCGACGACGTACTGGCCGGTGCCGTGCGCGGTATCTCCGATATCATCAAGCGCCCGGGCATGATCAACGTCGACTTCGCCGACGTGCGTACCGTGATGGGTGAAATGGGCATGGCCATGATGGGTACTGGCTGCGCCAGCGGCCCGAACCGTGCGCGTGAAGCCACCGAGGCAGCGATCCGCAACCCGCTGCTGGAAGACGTCAACCTGCAGGGCGCCCGCGGCATCCTGGTGAACATCACCGCAGGCCCTGACCTGTCGCTGGGCGAGTACTCCGACGTGGGTAGCATCATCGAAGCCTTCGCCTCCGACCACGCCATGGTCAAGGTCGGCACCGTGATCGACCCGGACATGCGTGACGAGCTGCACGTGACCGTAGTGGCCACCGGCCTGGGCGCGCGCATCGAGAAGCCTGTGAAGGTGGTCGACAACACCCTGCAGACTGCCCAGCAGGTGTACGAGGCTTCCAACCCGGCGCCGGTTCGCCAGGAGCAGCCTGCGGTCAACTACCGTGACCTGGAGCGCCCGACCGTAATGCGCAACCAGGCCCATGCAGGTGCTGCTGCAGCCGCTAAACTGAACCCTCAGGATGACCTGGACTACCTCGATATCCCGGCATTCCTGCGTCGTCAGGCTGATTAATGGAATTTATCAGGGGTATAAAGGTGATTGGTATTCATCAAAGGTTGGGTCTGTTATCATCCCCAGCCTTTGTTGATACCTGTTCGCAATTTGCGCTGAAGCGGCCAATGCCATGATTAAACAACGCACCCTGAAGAATACCATCCGTGCCACAGGTGTCGGTCTGCACTCCGGGGAGAAGGTTTACCTGACCCTCAAGCCTGCACCTGTTGACACCGGCATCGTCTTCCGCCGCGCCGACCTCGACCCTGTGGTCGAAATCCCGGCGCGCGCGGCCAACGTCGGCGAGACAACCATGTCGACGACGCTGGTCAACGGTGACGTCAAGGTCGATACGGTCGAGCACCTGCTCTCCGCCATGGCGGGCCTGGGCATCGATAACGCCTACGTCGAGCTCTCCGCCTCGGAAGTGCCGATCATGGATGGCAGCGCCGGACCCTTTGTATTTCTGATTCAGTCTGCCGGCCTGGAAGAACAGGACGCAGCCAAGAAGTTCATCCGCATCCTGCGTGAGGTAACCGTGGAAGAGGGCGACAAGCGCGCCACTTTCCTGCCTTTCGACGGTTTCAAGGTGAGCTTCGAGATCGACTTCGATCATCCGGTCCTCAAGGGCCAGACCCAGAGTGCGGTCGTCGACTTCTCCAGCACCTCGTTCGTGAAGGAAGTCAGCCGCGCCCGTACCTTCGGTTTCATGCGTGACATCGAGTACCTGCGCAAGCACAACCTTGCGCTGGGTGGCAGTGTCGAGAACGCCATCGTGGTCGACGAGACCGGTGTGCTCAACGAAGACGGCCTTCGTTCCGATGACGAATTCGTCAAGCACAAGATCCTCGACGCCATTGGCGACCTTTATCTGCTGGGCAACAGCCTGATCGGCGAGTTCAAGGGCTACAAGTCCGGCCACGCGCTGAACAACCAGCTGTTGCGCAAGCTGATTGCCGAAACCGATGCCTGGGAAGTGGTCACCTTCGAAGATGCCAGCACGGCACCGATCTCGTACATGCGCCCTGTTGCGGCCGTGTAAGTTCGAACACTCTCTAGTTCATTAAGGCCACCTTCGGGTGGCTTTTTTATGGCTGACGCATTTTGCCCGGCAGGTCCGGCCATTCGCGGGCACGCCCGCTCCCACTAGGTGCTCACTGCCTCTGGAGCGGCGCAGTACCTGTGGGAGCGGGCGTGCCCGCGAATGGATTGCGCAGCAGTCCCGAAGGTGTCAGCGCTTGTCCTGGGCGTGAGCTGCCAGCCTTTCCAGTGCTGCGCGCAGCTTGGGGTCAGTGATGCCCTCGGCGGTATCGCGCAGGCTCTCGGCTGCGTTATTGGACAGTTCCGCAGCATGGCCACCACGCTTGGCTGGCACCAGCGGGGGCTGGACCTTGTACAGGATGCGCCTGAGATTGGCGAATGCCTCCATGGCTTGTAATGCCGACATCAGGCGTTTCTGCTGATAGCGCAGGCGGGTTGCCCAGTGGCCGTCGGTTACCACCAGCAACAATGTGCCGTCGCGCCACGACGCCACATGGCAGTGCTCGCGGGCGGCTGGTTGCAGCTGGCTTTCCAGCAGGCGCTGCAGGTGCTCCAGGCGTTCGGCCTGGTTCAGCAGCAGGCGCAGCGGGCGGACCTGGCGGAGCAGGGCCGAGGGCGGCTGGGCGGGGGAGGGTTTGTAGGCCATGGGGGTACGCATGAGGTTACATGGTCCGCAGTCTAACATCTCTATAGCCTGCACTGGCCTCTTCGCGGGTGAACCCGCTCCCACAGGTACGGCACTGACCTTGATATGTAGGTGATCCTGTGGGAGCGGGTTTACCCGCGAAGAGGCCGGCACAGATAACAAAAGACAAGACTCATTCTCGATACGTTTCATCTTCCCGAACCTTGAACTCAGGGAAAATGCCCCTATCTAAAACAAGCCCCCGCCAAAACGCTGTACAAGCATCGTGGAAATCCACCACTTTCCTCACCATCGTTTCCGGGTAGAATGCTCGTTCGCATGCGGCCTCAGGGCTGCACGGGCGACTCATGGGGCCGCCCTCCATCCCTACGTGTGGAAGATCCTGCCGATATGTTTGCGCCTTTGTTAAAGAAACTTTTTGGAAGCAAGAACGAGCGTGAAGTCAAACGCATGCTCAAGACGGTGAACATCGTCAATGCTCTCGAAGAGAAGATGGTGGCCCTCTCCGACGAGCAACTGCGGGGCAAGACCGCAGAGTTCAAGGAGCGCCTGGCCAAAGGCGAGACACTGGACCAGTTGCTGCCTGAAGCCTTCGCCGTGGCCCGTGAGGCCGGCAAGCGCGTGATGGGCATGCGCCACTTCGACGTGCAGCTGATCGGTGGCATGACCCTGCACGAGGGCATGATCGCAGAAATGCGTACCGGTGAAGGCAAGACCTTGGTCGGTACCCTGGCCGTGTACCTCAACGCATTGTCCGGCAAGGGCGTGCACGTGGTCACCGTCAACGACTACCTGGCCCGCCGCGACGCCAACTGGATGCGCCCGCTGTACGAGTTCCTCGGCCTGTCGGTCGGCATCGTCTCGGCCTTCCAGCCGCCGGAAGAAAAGCGCGCCGCCTACGCGTCCGACATCACCTACGGCACCAACAACGAATTCGGTTTCGACTACCTGCGCGACAACATGGCGTTCAGCCAGGACGAGAAGTTCCAGCGTGAACTGAACTTCGCCGTGATCGACGAAGTCGACTCCATCCTCATCGACGAAGCGCGTACCCCGCTGATCATCTCCGGTCAGGCCGAGGACAGCTCCAAGCTGTACATCGAGATCAACCGTCTGATCCCGCGCCTTACCCAGCACATCGAAGAGGTCGAGGGCCAGGTCACCCAGGAAGGCCACTTCACCATCGACGAGAAGAGCCGTCAGGTCGAGCTGAACGAAGCCGGTCACCAGTTCATCGAAGAGATGCTCACCCAGTCCGGCCTGCTGGCCGAGGGCGAGAGCCTGTACTCGGCGCATAACCTGAGCCTGCTGACCCACGTCTACGCCGGCCTGCGCGCGCACAAGCTGTTCCACCGCAACATCGAATACATCGTCCAGGACGGCCAGGTCCTGCTGATCGACGAGCACACCGGCCGTACCATGCCGGGCCGTCGTCTGTCCGAAGGCCTGCACCAGGCCATCGAAGCCAAAGAGAACCTGAACATCCAGGCCGAGAGCCAGACCCTGGCTTCGACCACCTTCCAGAACTACTTCCGCCTCTACACCAAGCTGTCCGGCATGACCGGTACCGCCGACACCGAAGCGTTCGAGTTCCAGTCGATCTACGGGCTCAACGTGATGGTCATTCCGCCGAACAAGCCGTTGGCGCGTAAAGACTTCAACGACCTGGTGTACCTGACCGCCGACGAGAAATACGCCGCGATCATCGCCGACATCAAGGAAAGCATGAAGCAGGGCCGCCCGGTGCTGGTGGGTACTGCGACCATCGAAACCTCCGAGCACATGTCCAACCTCCTGAAGAAGGAAGGTATCGACCACAAGGTGCTCAACGCCAAGTACCACGAGAAGGAAGCCGAGATCATCGCGCAAGCAGGTGCGCCAGGTGCCCTGACCATCGCCACCAACATGGCCGGCCGTGGTACCGACATCCTGCTGGGCGGTAACTGGGAAGCCGAAGTGGCTGCCCTGGAAAACCCGACCGCCGAGCAGATCGCCCAGATCAAGGCCGACTGGCAGAAGCGTCACCAGCAGGTGATCGAGACGGGTGGCCTGCACGTGATCGCTTCCGAGCGCCACGAATCGCGCCGTATCGACAACCAGCTGCGTGGCCGTTCCGGCCGTCAGGGCGACCCGGGCTCCAGCCGCTTCTACCTGTCGCTGGAAGACAGCCTGATGCGTATCTTCGCCTCTGACCGGGTGAAGAACTTCATGAAGGCGCTGGGCATGCAGTCCGGCGAGGCCATCGAGCACCGCATGGTCACCAACGCCATCGAGAAGGCCCAGCGCAAGGTCGAAGGCCGCAACTTCGACATCCGCAAGCAGTTGCTGGAATACGACGACGTGGCCAACGAGCAGCGCAAGGTGATCTACCACATGCGCAACAGCCTGCTGGCCGCCGAGAACATTGGCGACACCATCGTCGAATTCCGCAAGGAAGTACTGGACGCTACCATCAGCCAGCACATTCCGCCGCAGTCGCTGCCAGAGCAGTGGGACGTGGCCGGTCTGGAAGCTTCGCTTGCCAGCGATTTCGCCATGAAGCTGCCGATCCAGCAGTGGCTCGACGAGGACGATCACCTCTACGAAGAGACCCTGCGCGAGAAGCTGCTGAACGAAATCACCACCGCGTACACCGAGAAGGAAGACCAGGCCGGTATGGAAGCCCTGCGTACCTTCGAGAAGCAGATCCTGCTGCGCGTGCTGGATGACCTGTGGAAAGACCACCTGTCGACCATGGACCACCTGCGTCACGGTATCCACCTGCGTGGTTATGCGCAGAAGAACCCGAAGCAGGAGTACAAGCGCGAATCCTTCAGCCTGTTCCAGGAGCTGCTCGAGTCGATCAAGCGCGACACCATCCGTGTGCTGTCGCACGTTCAGGTACGCCGCGAAGACCCGGTCGAAGAGGAAGCCCGCCTGCGCCGCGAGGCCGAGGAACTGGCCAGCCGCATGCAGTTCCAGCATGCCGCTGCCCCGGGCCTGGAAAGCGAGCAACTGAACGAGGAGGGCGCCGAAGTGGCCGTTGCCTCGGCACCGGTGCGCAACGAGCAGAAGCTGGGCCGCAACGAGCCGTGCTGGTGTGGTTCGGGCAAGAAGTTCAAGCATTGCCACGGGCAGATCGAGTGATCTGACCTGAATGGGGCCGCTTTGCGGCCCTGTCGCGACACAAGGCCGCTCCTACAGGAATCGCAGTACTCTTGTAGGAGCGGCCTTGTGTCGCGATGGGGCGCGAAGCGGCCCCGCTTTTTGCAATTCAACCGTATTTTCTAGGAGCGCTCTAATGGCTGTTGGTCTTGGTCCTTTGCCCACCCTGCACCCGGTTCCGGGTTTTGAACTCGGCATCGCTTCTGCCGGCATCAAGCGCCCGGGGCGCAAGGATGTGGTGGTCATGCGCTGCGCCGAAGGCTCCAGCGTGGCTGGCGTGTTCACCCTCAATGCCTTCTGCGCAGCGCCGGTGATCCTGTCCAAGCAGCGTGTGCAGGGCACCGTGCGCTACCTGCTGACCAACACCGGTAACGCCAACGCCGGCACCGGCGCGCCAGGCCTGGCCGCCGCCGAGCGCACCTGCGCCAAGCTGGCCGAACTGGCCGGCGTACCGGCCGAGTCGGTACTGCCGTTCTCCACTGGCGTAATCGGCGAGCCGCTGCCGGTCGAGAAGATCGAAGGCGCGCTGCAGGCCGCCCTCGACAACCTGTCGGAAAACCACTGGGCCGAAGCCGCCACCGGCATCATGACCACCGACACCCTGCCCAAGGGTGCCAGCCGCCAGTTCCAGCACGATGGCGTGACCGTTACCGTCACCGGCATCAGTAAGGGTGCAGGCATGATTCGCCCGAACATGGCCACCATGCTCGGCTACATCGCCACCGACGCCAAGGTTGCCCCGGCGGTACTCAAGGACCTGATGCTGGACGGCGCCAACAAGTCGTTCAACCGCATCACCATCGATGGCGACACCTCGACCAACGACTGCTGCATGCTGATCGCCACCGGCAAGGCCAACCTGCCGGAAGTCACCGAAGCCAGCGGCGCATTGTTCGAAGCGCTGAAGAAGGCGGTGTTCGAAGTGTGCATGGAAGTGGCCCAGGCCATCGTCCGTGACGGCGAAGGCGCCACCAAGTTCGTTACCGTGCAGGTCAACGGCGGTGGTAACCACCAGGAGTGCCTGGACGTCGGCTACGCCGTGGCCCACTCGCCGCTGATCAAGACTGCGCTGTTCGCTTCCGACCCCAACTGGGGCCGTATCCTCGCCGCCGTTGGCCGTGCCGGTGTACCGGAGCTGGATGTGAGCCTGATCGATGTGTACCTGGACAGCGTGTGCATTGCCAGCAAAGGCGGCCGCAGCCCGAGCTACACCGAAGACCAGGGCGCCAAGGTAATGGCCCAGGAAGAGATCACCATCCGCATCGAGCTGGGCCGTGGCCAGTGCAGCGAAACCATCTGGACCACCGACCTGTCCCACGAGTACGTGAAGATCAACGCCGAGTACCGTACCTGATGTAATTGGGGCCGCGTTGCGGCCCATCGCGACACAAGGCCGCTCCTACAAGGGGTCCATGCTGTACCTGTAGGAGCGGCCTTGTGTCGCGATGGGCTGCAAGGCAGCCCCAAAAAATCCAAAACGATGGAGCCGAACCATGAGCTATCACCTGATCATCGGCGACAAGCTGTATTCCTCCTGGTCGCTGCGTGGCGCCCTGGCCCTCGAGCTGGCTGGCGTGCCTTACGAAGAAACACTGATCAAACTCAACCAGCCTGACACCCGTCAGCGCATCCTCGCCTTCTCTGCCACCGGCAAGGTACCGCTGCTCAAGACCGAGCACGGTGTCATCGCCGACTCGCTGGCCATTGCCGAATACCTCAACGAACGCCACCCCGACGCCCAGCTGTGGCCTGCCGACGTGGCGGCCCGGGCCCAGGCCCGTTCGGCCTGCGCGCAGATGCACAGCGGCTTCTTCGCCCTGCGCGGTGCCATGCCGTTCGACCTGTCGCGCGACCAGGCGCTGGACAGCGTGCCGCTGGAGGTTCAAATCGATATCGACCGTATCGTTGCACTGTGGTCCGAATGCCGCCTGGTGGCCAAGGACAGCGGCCCGTTCCTGTTCGGCAAGCCGAGCCTGGCCGATGCCTTCTTCGCCCCGGTGGCCGTACGCCTGCGCACCTACCGCGTGGAAGTGCCTGCGGAGGCGGCGGCCTATATCGAAACCATTTACCAGTGGCCGGCCTTCCAGGCCTGGCAGCAGGCTGGCCTGGCGGAGCGTGAAGGGTGAAACGGATTCATGTTGTAGCCGCTGTCATTCGTGGTACTGACGGCCGCATTCTGATCGCACGGCGTGCCGATACCCAGCACCAGGGCGGCCTGTGGGAATTCCCGGGCGGCAAGGTGGAAGAGGGTGAGGGCGTCGAGGCGGCGCTGGCCCGCGAGCTGCGCGAGGAGCTGGGCATCGAGGTAAGCCGTTCGCGCGCACTGATCAAGGTCAGCCACGACTACCCGGACAAACAGGTGCTGCTGGACGTGCGCGAAGTCGAGGCGTTCACCGGCGAGCCGCATGGCGCCGAGGGTCAGCCGCTGGAATGGGTTGCCCCACGTGATTTGCCCCAGTACGAATTCCCCGAGGCCAATAAACCGATCGTTGCAGCCGCGCGCCTGCCGGACCAGTACCTGATCACCCCCGATGGCCTGGAAGTGCCGCAGATGCTCAAGGGCATCCAGAAGGCGGTGGCCAGCGGCATTCGCCTGATCCAGTTGCGTGCCCCGGACATGTACGACCCCAAGTACCGCGATGTGGCGGTGGATGCGGTCGGCCTGTGCGCGGGCAAGGCGCAGTTGATGCTCAAGGGGCCGCTGGAGTGGCTGGGTGACTTCCCAGCCGCAGGTTGGCACCTGACGGCTGCACAGCTGCGCAAGTATGCCGCCAACGGCCGGCCGTTCCCCAAGGAGCGCTGGCTGGCGGCGTCCTGCCACAGCGCCGAAGAGCTGGCGCTTGCGGAGCAGATGGGCGTGGACTTCGTCACCTTGTCGCCGGTGCAGGCAACCCTGACACACCCTGAGGCGGTGCCGCTGGGGTGGGACGAGGCACAGCGGTTGATTGCCGGGTTCAACAGGCCGGTCTACCTGCTGGGTGGGGTAGGGCCGGGTGAGCGCGAGCAGGCCTGGGAAGCGGGGGCACAGGGTGTGGCCGGGATCCGGGCGTTCTGGCCTGAGATCTGAGTCGCCTGTAATTGGGGCCGCTTTGCGGCCCATCGCGACACAAGGCCGCTCCTACAAAGGAATCGCGTAATCCTGAATGAATCGCGAACCCCCTGTAGGAGCGGCCTTGTGTCGCGACGGGCTGCAAAGCAGCCCCAGAAATATCAGCCTTTTGGTTTCTCAGCAGGCTGCCACAAAACCTCAGCCACCCCCTGCCGCCGCCCAATGATCCGCGCCGCCACGAACAGCAGATCCGAAAGCCGGTTGATATACGCCAACCCAACCCCCGCCAACGGCTCCAGCGCATTCAGCTGCTGGCACCGCCGCTCCGCACTGCGCGCCAGGCTCCTGCACACATGCGCCTGTGCCACCAGCGCCGAGCCACTGGGCAAGATGAAGTTCTTCAACGGCCCCAGCTCTTCATTCCACACATCGATCGCCGCCTCCAGCCGTTCCACTTCCGCCAGGTTCAACGCCTGATAACTGGGCATCGCCAACTCACCGCCCAGGTCGAACAGGCGGTGCTGACACGGCGCCAACACCGCGCTCACTTCATCCAACCCTTGTTCGGCCAGCCCCGCCAGCAGCAAACCCAGTTGGCTGTTCAGGCTGTCCACCTCGCCAATCGCTTCGATCCGTGGGTGGTCCTTGGGCACCCGGCGTCCGTCGCCCAGGCCGGTTTCGCCTTTGTCGCCGGTGCGGGTGTAGATCTTCGACAGGCGGTAGCCCATGTCATTTCTCCGTTTTGGCCGGCGCCACCGCTGCCGGCTGGCCGAGGGGCAGGCGCAGGGTGAAGCAGGTACCCTGGCCGGGCGTGGATTGCACTTCCATCTGCCCCTTGTGGTTGTTGGTGATGATGAAGTACGAGACCGACAGGCCCAGCCCGGTGCCCTGGCCGATTTCCTTGGTGGTGAAGAACGGCTCGAAGGTGCGTTTGCGCACCCCCTCGGGCATGCCGACGCCGTTGTCCTCGACCTGGATTTCCGCCCATGGCGGGCTCAAGCGGGTGCGCAGGGTGATGCGCCCGGGCTCGCTCGGCTGCGGCCGTTGGTGGATGGCCTGGGCGGCGTTTTTCAGCAGGTTCAGCAGCACCTGTTCCAATTCGTTGGCCGTGCACGGCACCTGCCCCAGTTCGGGGTCGAACTGGCGCACGATGGCCTGGCCCTTGAAGTCGAAGCCGATGGCCAGGTCGAAGTCGTTGCCGGCAATCTCCACCGCCTGATCGATCAGCGCCGGCAGGTCGCACGGCGCCAACTGGCGGTTGCTGCGGCGGCTGAAACTGAGCATGTGGGTGACGATCTTCGCCGCCCGCGCACCGGCCTGCTGGATGCCGTCGAGCAATAGCGGCACTTCGCGGCTCTCCAGGTAACGGTTGACCGTGGGCAGGTCGATGCCCAGTTCCTCGGCCTGCTCCTGGTTGCGCGGCAACTCGGGTGACAGGCGCCGGCGGATGTTCTGCACGTTATGCAGGATCGCGCCTAGCGGGTTGTTGATCTCGTGGGCCATGCCGGCGGCCAGGCCGCCGACCGAAAGCATCTTCTCCGATTGCACCATCATTTCCTCCAGCGACAGGCGCTGGGTGATGTCGTCGATACGGATGACCACGCCACGGCCGCCGCCACCGGTCAGCGGGTAGAAGGTCAGGGCGTAGTGGCGCAGGTCGTCGCCCTTGGGCCAGGTGACCCGCTCGATCTTCGCCACCCGGTGCTTTTCCACGGTTTCCTTCAGCTGTGGCAGGAACGGCTTGAGCGGTTCGAAGGCGATGAAGATCGGCTGGTTCAGCGCTTCGTCCAGTGGCGTGCCGGAAAGCACCGTGGCTTCGTGATTCCACTGGGTCACGTAGAGCTGTTCGTCGAGGGCGATCAGCGCCGAAGGCATCGAGTCGATGATGCTGTTGAGGTAGTTCTGGAAACCGGTGAGCTTCTTCTCGATCTTGCTGCGCACCTGGACTTCCAGTTCCAGCTTGCGGTTGGTATGGCGGGTTTCCTCGGCCAGCCCCTGGGCCTGGTCATAGGCCTCCTGGAACTCGTCGCGGGTGCGCTTGAGCTGCTGTTCGCGGGCCTCGATGCGCGAAAGCATGGTGTTGAATGCTTCGGCCAGGCTGCCGATTTCGTCGTCGTTGCCGCGATGCGCACGCAGGGCATAGCTTTCTTCGCGGGTGACCTGGCGGCTGAGTTCTTCGAGCTGGTTGATCGGCTGGGTGATCAGGCGCTTGATCTGCCGGGCGATGACGATCCACAGCAGGATGCTGAACACCAGGATGCCCAGGCTGGCGCTGAGGGTGCCGGTGTAGAAAGCCGTGGGCAGTTCGCTGCTGGCCACCAGCAGCAGGTGCGCGGGCGGGTTGGCGTCGCGTGGCATGCGGATCAGCTGGGTGCTGCGAAACTCCATCAGGCGCCAGCCGTCGATGTCGCGAAAACGCCTGGGCAACGCCAGCGGCTCGCCGTGCTGCAGTTGCGCCAGTATGCGGCCATCGCCACCGTAGACAGCGGCGGCGCGCAGCGGCGTGTAGCTGTCCAGTTCCTTGAGCAGGGCGCTGGCGGTGTCCGGGCTGTCGCCGGCGCGGGCCGCCAGTTGCGGGTTGGCCACCAGCCGGCCGATGGTGTGCAGCGCCTGTGGCGCCATGCTTTCCTGGGTGATCCAGTAGGCGGCGCTGATGAAGGTGAGGTTGGCCACCAGCAGGATGGTCACCAGCAACACCAGCAGGGCCGCCAGCAGCTTCTGCCCGACCGGGAGGTTTTCCAGGCGTTGGCGCAAGGTCATGGGCTAGGCAATGTCCATATCCGGTTGAAAGGGGCGCGTCAGTCGCAGGGCAAACCACGCACGCGCAAATTATCGACCAGGCGCTGCCGCAGGTGTTCCAGCTGTGGCAGCTGCAGGCCATGACGGCCAGCGACGCGGCAGGCGTGGCCAAGCAGGTAGTGCACCTCGGTGCGCCGGCCAGCGCGTACATCCTGGTACATGGAAGAGTAGTTGGCTGCGGTGGCGAGGATCACCCGCTGTACTTCTTCGTCCAGCCCGTTTGCCGCTTCTGGCTGACCACAGTGGCGCAGCAGCTGGGCCAGCTCGATGCACAGGGCGTCCACTTCGCCCAGGTGCCCCAGCAGCCCGCCGTTCTGGCAGTCGTGCAGCACGGTCAGCGGGTTGATGGCGCAATTGAGCGCCAGCTTGCGCCACAGGCGGGTGAGGATATCCACCGTCCACTCGGCGGGGATGCCGGCCTCGTGCAGGTCATCGAACCAGGTCGGGATCGTCGGGTTGCGTGGGTCGCCCAGCCAGTTGAAGCCGTGGCCGGCAAAGCGTACCTGCCAGTCACCCTCGCGGAACGCCCCTTCGGTACTGGAGGCGAAGATGCAGCGCGCGTGGGCCACCAGGTCGGCGACTTCGTCCTGGCTGCCCAGGCCGTTCTGCAGCAGCACCACTTCGGCGCCCTCGGCCAGGCGCGCTGCCACGCCGGCCATGGCCGGGGCAGCGTCGTAGGCCTTGCAGGCCACCAGCAGACGGTGGATCGGGCCGTGTGCCTGCGCGGTTTCGGCGGGGATGGCGTAGTGGCGGGGCTGGTCCTGTTCGACCAGGATAAGGCCGCCGGCCTGCTGGTAGGCCTGCAGCCGTTGCCCGTCACGCAGGATCAGGCGTACTGCCTTGCCCGCGCGCGCCAGGCGGCAAGCCCACAGGCTGCCCAGGCTACCGGCGCCGAGAATATGCCAGGTGCTGCTCATATGCGTTTCGCAACCCGTTATAATGAGCCCGCATTTTAACCGTCAAACCCAGCGCGCTCCATCTTCAGCCTGAGCGCGCTTTTATTTTGGGAGAACAACCATGCCTTCGTTCGACGTGGTATCGGAACTGGACAAGCACGAAGTGCAGAACGCGGTCGACAACGCCATCAAGGACCTGGACCGCCGCTACGACCTCAAGGGCAAGGGTACCTTCGAGTTCAAGGACAAAGAGCAGACCGTGATGCTCACCGCCGAGGAAGAGTTCCAGCTCGAAGCGATGCTGGAAATCCTGCGCCTGGCGCTGGTCAAGCGCAAGATCGACGTGAAGTGCCTGGAAACCAAGGACCCGTACGCCTCGGGCAAGGAAAAGAAACAGGAAGCCAAGTTCCGCGAAGGCATCGACAAGGACCTGGCGAAGAAGATCGTCGCCACCATCAAGGATGGCAAGCTGAAAGTGCAGGCCGCCATCCAGGGCGAACAGGTACGCGTTACCGGTAAAAAGCGTGACGACCTGCAGGAAGCCATTGCCCTGCTGCGTACCAAGGAATTCGACATGCCGTTGCAGTTCAACAACTTCCGCGACTGATGTGGGCACCACCCGGAACCCAGATGGCGAAATGATGTCCATGGGGGCCGGGGCTGCGCAATCGCGCGCGGCCTGTTCTACCGTGTACTTGCCGCTCGGCATCAGGAGATGAATATGGATTTGAACGCTGAAGTCGATCAGCTGGTCCGCCAATCCCAGACCTGGATTCCCTTGATCATGGAATACGGCAGCCGTGTGCTGCTGGCGCTGCTGACCCTGGCGGTCGGCTGGTGGATCATCAACAAGGTCAGCGCCCGCCTGGGCAGGCTGGTTGGCCTGCGCAACGCCGACCTGGCGCTGCAGGGCTTCATCAGCACCCTGTCGAATATCGTGCTGAAGGTGCTGCTGTTCGTCAGCGTGGCATCGATGATCGGTATCGAGACCACCTCGTTCGTTGCCGCCATCGGTGCCGCGGGCCTGGCCATCGGCCTGGCCTTGCAGGGCAGCCTGGCGAACTTCGCCGGCGGTGTGCTGATCCTGATGTTCCGCCCGTTCCGCATCGGTGACTGGATCGAGGCGCAAGGCGTGGCTGGCACCGTCGACAGCATCCAGATCTTCCACACCGTGCTGCGCACCGGTGACAACAAGACTGTGATCATGCCCAACGGCAGCCTGTCCAACGGCATCATCACCAACACCAACCGCCAGCCGACGCGCAAGGTGGTGTTCGATGTGGGCGTGGACTACGACGCCGACCTGCAGAAGGCCCGCAACGTGCTGCTGGAGCTGGCGCAGGACCCGCGTGTGCTGCCCGACCCGGCGCCGCAGGCGGTGGTCGCGACCCTGGGCGACAGCTCGATCACCGTGTCGTTGCGCTTGTGGACCAAGACTGCCGATTACTGGGATGTGATGTTCATGCTCAACGAGCATGCGCGCGACCGGTTGAAGGCTGAAGGGATCGACATTCCGTTCCCGCAGCGGGTGATTCGCGTGGTGCAGGAGACTGCAGCGCAGTAATACCGCGTTGTCATCGGTTGGGGCCGCTTCGCGCCCCTTCGCGACACAAGGCCGCTCCTACAGGGAATCGCGTAACCCTCGTAGGAGCGGCCTTGTGTCGCGATGGGGCGCGAAGCGGCCCCGGCTTTTTACACTTGTTCACAGCAATACCCCGCCATTTCTGGCATATAGCCTGACCCCACCTGCCACACCCGATACGCCATCATGAAACCACTGCTGTACATCACCCCCCTGCGCGCCTTGCTGTTCGGCCTGACCCTGGCGCTGTTCGAGCTGCTCACCTACCTGGCCAGCGACGCCGTCATGCCGGCCATGCCGGTGGTGGTCGGCGACCTGAACGCCAGCCCCGAATACATTCCCCACGCCCTCAACCTGTACCTGCTGGGTGGCGTGGTGCTGCAATGGCTGATCGGCCCGCTGGCCGACCGCTATGGCCGGCGCCCGTTGCTGCTGATTGGCTGCGCGTTCTTCGGCCTGGCCTGCCTGGCCACCTTCTGGGTCCACGACATCGGCCTGTTCAACTTGCTGCGCCTGCTGCAGGGCATCGGCCTGGGCTTTGTGGTCACGGTCAGCTACCCGGCCCTGAACGAAGCCTTCAGCGAAGCGGACGCCGTGCGCATGATGGCCCTGCTGGCCAACATCGCCTTGCTCTCGCCACTGCTCGGGCCGCTGGTGGGTACCTTGCTGCTGCAGTGGCTGGACTGGCGCTGGCTGTTCGTGGCCTTTGCCATCGGCGCGGTTCTGGCCTGGCTGCTGCTGCACCGGCTGATGCCGGAAACCCTTGGCGTGGAACGCCGTGATGGCTCGCGCCTGGCATTCACGCCGATCCACCTGCTGCCGCTGCTGGCCGGTTACGGCCAGTTGCTGGCCAACCGCCGCTTTGTCGCAGGTAGCGCGGCCCTGGGCCTGGTCGGTCTGCCGCTGATTGGCTGGATCGGCCTGTCGCCGGTGCTGCTGATCCACGACGAGGGGCTGAGCACCATGGAGTACGCCTTGTGGCAGTTGCCGGTGTTTGGCGGGCTGATCCTGGGCAACCTGATCATCAACCGCATCGCCGATCGCTATCCGCTGCCGGCGCTGGTGCGGGGTGCGTTGTGGCCATACCTGGCCGGCCTGTGCCTGATGGTGCTGGCGACCTGGTACTGGCCGAGCGTGACCAGCGTGGTGGCGGGCATGTCGCTGTACGCACTGGGGTTGGGCGTGGCCAACGCGGTGCTGTATCGCATGACGCTGTTCGCCAGCGAGCAGAGCAAGGGCCTGGTCTCGGCCATGCTGGGGATGATCACCATCGCCTTGCTGGGGTTGGGTGGGGCGGTGCTGGCGATGATTGGCGCCGGGGCCAGCTTGCTGCACTTTGCCCTGGCGGCGGGTGTGGCGGGGGCCTTGGCGCTGTGGCCGCTGTGGTTTGTGGTGGGTGGAAGGCCTGGTGAGGGGGCTGTTGCTCAGTAAACTTTATTGCCTGTACCGGCCTCTTCGCGGATAAACCCGCTCCCACAGGTACAGCACTGCCCTCGAGAGCTGTGCAGTCCCTGTGGGAGCGGGTTTACCCGCGAAGAGGCCAGTACAGGCAATACAAACCTGTCAGGGCCGCTCGGCCGCCGAACCTTCCTCTGCCACCGGTTTGCCCGGCCCGGCCTCCTGGCGCCACTGCAGGGCAATCAGGATCAAGGTCGGCACGCCTAGCAGGGCAGTGATCAGGAAGAAGTCGTGGTAACCGAACTTCTCCACCATCACCCCCGAATAACCCCCGATCAGCCTTGGCAACAGCAGCATGATCGAACTGAGCAACGCGTACTGGGTAGCAGAGAACTTCAGGTTGGTCAGGCTCGACAGGTAGGCGACGAAGGCCGAGGTGGCCATGCCGGAGCTGAAGTTGTCCAGCGAGATGGTCACCACCAGCATCTGCAGGTTCGGGCCCATGTCGGCCAGCATCAGGAACAGGATGTTGGTGCCCGCCGAGGCCACACCGCCGATGAACAGGATCGGCATGATGCCGAAGCGCACGATCAGCAGGCCACCAACCCCGGCGCCGACCAGGGTCATGATCAGGCCGAAGATCTTGCTGACGCTGGCGATCTGGTCCTTGGTGAAGCCCATGTCGATGTAGAACACGTTGGCCATCACGCCCATCACCGTGTCCGACATGCGATAGGTGGCGATCAGGCCGAGCAGCAGCAGGGCCTGCCAGCGGTAGCGGGCGATGAAGTCGTTGACCGGGGTCAGCACCGGGGCCAGGCCGCGACGACCCAGGCTCGACAGGCACGCCCAGGTCAGCAGCACGTAGAGGATCAGGCGCAGGAAGGCGCGGTCTTCCAGCAGCAGGTCCAGTGGCGTGGCATCACCGGAGATGACGCTGGACCAGCCGGTATTGAACATCTGGGTGAAGCTCGCCGGTACCGAAACCAGCAGGATGATCAATACGAACACCGAGGCCAGCTGGTGCACCAGCCCATAGCGCGCTGCCGACAGCTGGGTACGCATGGGTACGGGCGGTTCGCGCATGATCAGGGTGGTGAACACGGCGGGCAGCATCATCACCGCGAACATGACGTAGGTGCCGGCCCAGGCCTTGTGCAGGTAGCTGAAACCGGTGGAGCCGAACCACTCGGCGAAGAACAGTGCGCCAGCCGTGGCCAGCAGGGCCGCCACGCGGTAGCCGGCCATGTAGCTGGCAGCGAGCGCAGCCTGGCGCTGGTCGTCGGCGATTTCCAGGCGGTAGGCATCGACGGCGATGTCCTGGGTAGCGGAGGCGAAGGCCACCAGCACCGCCAGGGCGATCAGCCATGAAAGGTGCTGCTGCGGATCGCACAGGCTCATGCCGACCAGCCCGACCACCACCAGCGCCTGCGACAGCAGCAGCCACGAACGCCGACGCCCCAGGCTGCCGAGCAGTGGCAGGCGCCATTGGTCGAGCAGCGGCGACCACACCCACTTGAAGGCGTAGGCCAGGCCGATCAGGCTGGCGTAGCCAATGGTCTCGCGGGCCACGCCGGCTTCGCGCAACCACACCGAAAGGGTGGAGAACACCAGCATGTAAGGCAGACCGGCAGCGAAGCCGAGCAGCAAAAGTACCAAGGTTGACGGGCTGGCATAGGCAGCAAGCGCAGCGCGCCAGGTTTTACGGGGCATGGGCCAACATCTGCCTCAAGTTTGCGAAAACAAAGCGCGCACTCTAACCGCTGTGCTCCATCGGGCGCCAGCCATGGCGCGTCATATCCACACGATTGTTGGTTACATTCACACCCTCCGCACGCAGTCGCGCCCGTTGTTCATCCCCAGACGGGGTACCCAGTGCCAGGCTCAGCCGGCCACCTGCGCCAAGCACCCGGTGCCAGGGCAGGCGAGTGTCCGCGGGCAGTTGCCCGAGGGTACGCCCGACCCAGCGTGCCGCCCGCCCAAGCCCCGCCAGTTCGGCCAACTGGCCATAGCTGACCACCTTGCCGGCCGGCACTTGGCCGAGTACCGAATACAGCGCCGTTCGTCGGCCCTCGGCGGAGTCCAGGGCGTGCTCATATCCGTCAGACATCAGGCCCCCACTGGGCTGCAGATGAAACCGGACCGGCGGTCTGGCAAATGAGAGTTGAACTCAACGGCATGCTCCCGGTCTTTCCTTGCTCTGGTCGTGGTTATCTGGATAATGCCCGGCTTTTTTCGTCAAATCGAACCCGTAGTCCGCAAATCATAGCCCGCTTATGTATTCTAGATCCTTGTTGTGCCTGCTTGCTGCTTCCCTGTGCGCCTCCCCGGTGTTCGCCGACACCGTGTGGATGAAGAACGGCGACCGGCTCAGCGGCAAGATCAAAGTCTTCGACGGCGGCAAGCTGCTGCTGGAAACCCCCTATGGCGGTTCCATCGCCCTGGACTGGAAAGAAGTCCAGACCCTGGAGAGCGACCAGGAGATGCTGGTCAAGCAGGATGCCTACAGCGGTGAGCGCGCCAAGTCGCTGAAGGCCGCCGAGCCCGGCAAGGTGACCTTGGCCAATGGCGAGGCGCCAAAGACCGTGGAGCTGGCCAGCATCGAGCAGATCATGAAGCCCAAGCCGCTGGTCGAGGACTTCGTGTGGAAGGGCAACGTCGACGTGGCGCTGGACTACAAGCGCGCCGAGAACGACACCGACGACTACGACATCGGCTTCAAGACCAGCGCCCGCCATGGCCGCTGGCGGCACAACGCCGAAGGCGAATACAACCGCGAGACCAAGGACGACGTCACCACCACCGACAACTGGAGTGCCGAGTACGCCCTGGACCGCTTCCTTACCGAGAAGTGGTTCTGGCAGGGGCGCGCAGAGTACAAGCGCGACCGCATCGAAGACCTCGCCCGCCAGCGCACCGTGGGTACCGGCCCGGGTTACCAGTTCTGGGACGACGAACTGGGCGCATTCTCGCTGGGTTCGCTGATCAACCGTACCGACTTCGAATACCAGGATGGCGCCAAGGACAACTTCTATTCCGCGGCGGTGAAGTGGGACTACACCCGCTACCTGATTGGCAAGAACGTGCAGCTGTTCACCAACGGCGAGTTCGCCAAGCCGCTGGGTGGCGTGGCCGACTACGCGCTGGATGCCGAGATTGGCCTGCGCTACAAGGTCACCGAGTGGGCCTCGCTCAACCTCAAGGCGGAGAAGGACGTCATCACCGGTACGCGTGACAGTGACCTGGACAAGACCCGCTATACCGCAGGCTTCGGCGTTACCTGGTAAATCTTTGCGGCCCATCGCGACACAGGATGTACGCGATCCCTTGTAGGAGCGGCCTTGTGTCGCGATGGGCTGCAAAGCAGCCCCATTGGCACTGGATCTGATAATGCTTATCTTGTCCCATCCAGCCCGATATCAGGAGCCGCCCCCAAGTGAGTACCAATGCCATCCGCCCCGCCCGGGAGCTGCTGCTCAAGGAATACCGCGGCGTGCTCTCGACCCATTCCAAGTCGATGCCCGGCTACCCGTTCGGCTCGGTCGTGCCGTACTGCCTGGACGCCCAGGGCAACCCGCTGATCCTCATCAGCCGCATCGCCCAGCACACCCACAACCTGCAGAAAGACCCCAAGTGCTCGCTGCTGGTGGGCGAACGCGAAGCCGAGGACGTGCAGGCCGTGGGGCGCCTGACGGTGATGGCCGAGGCGCACAAGCTGGTGGAGGAGGCCGCCATCGAGGCCGCCGCCGAGCGCTACTACCGTTATTTCCCGGACGCGGCCAACTACCACAAGGCCCACGACTTCGACTTCTGGGTGCTGCAGCCGGTGCGCCACCGCTACATCGGCGGCTTCGGCGCGATCCACTGGCTTGACCAGGTAACCCTGGCCAACCCGTTCGCCGGTAAAGCCGAGGCAAGCATGGTCGAGCACATGAACAACGACCACGCCAACGCCATCGCCCACTATGTGCAACTGACCGAGCTGCCAAACCATGCGCCAGCGCAGATGGTCGGGGTAGACAGCGAAGGCATGCACCTGCGTATCGGCCAGGCGGTGCACTGGTTGCCTTTCCCAAGTACTTGCAACACGCCGACACAAGTCCGCGAAGCCCTGGTTTTGCTGGCACGCGCCGACCAGTGGCCGGTTGCGACGGAAGTCGAGGGTTGAAAAGCCGAGCGCCCGCATCCATTTGTTGGTCTTACAGGAAGGGTCTCTTCCGACGAGGAATGCTTTGATGCGTGCTTTTCTACTGTTGTTTCTACTGTTTCCCGTGCTGGAGCTGTTCGTCTTCGTGAAGGTCAGTGCCGCCATCGGTTTCTTCCCGGCGCTGCTGCTGATCATCGCCGGCTCCGCCCTGGGTGTGCTGGTGATGCGCGTGGCCGGTCTGGCCACCGCACTGCGCGCCCGTGAAAGCCTGCAGCGTGGCGAACTGCCCGCCGAGGACATGTTCCAGGGCATGATGCTGGCCGTTGGTGGTGGCCTGCTGTTGCTGCCAGGTTTCATCAGCGACGTGCTGGGCTTGCTCTGCCTGCTGCCATTCACCCGTCACCTGGCCGCGCGCAAGATGCGCGAGCGTGCCGAGGCCCAGGCCATGCGCCAGCGCGCCTTCCAGGACGACCCGTTCCAGGCCCGGCCGCAGGATGGCGGGCATCGGCCGAATGTGATCGAAGGCGAGTACGAGCGCCGCGACAAGTAATAGCCGGGGGCCGCTTCGCGGCCCTTTCGCGACACAAGGCCGCTCCTACAGAGTACGCGAACCCCTGTAGGAGCGGCCTTGTGTCGCGATAGGGCTGCGAAGCGGCCCCAAGCTTTTCAGGCTAATGAAAAATTTTCTGAAACAAGCCTTGTAATTGAATATGGCGGCCTCATGTATGTGGTCACCGCAAGGTTTCTGGTGGCGACACCAGACATTACACAGGTGCTTCGCCCATTGCGGATCACCCCCGGCAACGCCGGACTGCATCAAACCGCCGGTGTCGACACCGGCCGATGAAAACCACTATTTGGGAGAGATCGACAATGAAGCTTCGTCCTCTGCATGACCGCGTCGTTATCCGTCGCAGCGAAGAAGAATCGAAAACCGCTGGCGGTATCGTCCTGCCGGGTTCGGCCGCTGAAAAACCAAACCGCGGCGAAGTCGTCGCCGTCGGCACCGGTCGCATCCTGGACAACGGCGAAGTTCGCGCGCTGGCCGTGAAAGTGGGTGACAAAGTGGTTTTCGGCCCTTACTCGGGCAGCAACACCGTGAAAGTCGATGGCGAAGACCTGCTGGTCATGGCCGAGAACGAAATCCTCGCCGTTATCGAAGGCTGATTTCCCCGACTTCCCGTTACTCCAAAGAATTCCAAGGATTAAACGATCATGGCTGCTAAAGACGTAAAATTCGGCGACTCCGCTCGTAAGAAAATGCTGGTTGGTGTCAACGTTCTGGCTGACGCGGTAAAAGCGACCCTGGGCCCGAAAGGCCGTAACGTGGTGCTGGCCAAGAGCTTCGGCGCGCCGACCATCACCAAGGACGGCGTTTCCGTCGCCAAAGAAATCGAGCTGAAAGACGCCTTCGAGAACATGGGCGCCCAGCTGGTCAAGGAAGTTGCTTCCAAGGCCAACGACGCTGCCGGTGACGGCACCACCACCGCTACCGTCCTGGCTCAGGCCATCGTCAACGAAGGCTTGAAAGCCGTCGCTGCCGGCATGAACCCGATGGACCTGAAGCGCGGCATCGACAAGGCCACCGCTGCCGTCGTCGCCGAGCTGAAGAACCTGTCCAAGCCATGCGCCGACTCCAAGGCCATCGCTCAGGTAGGTACCATCTCCGCCAACTCCGACAACTCCATCGGTGAAATCATCGCCGAAGCCATGGAAAAAGTCGGTAAAGAAGGCGTGATCACCGTTGAAGAAGGCTCGGGCCTGGAAAACGAACTGTCTGTCGTGGAAGGCATGCAGTTCGACCGTGGCTACCTGTCGCCGTACTTCGTCAACAAGCCGGACACCATGGTTGCCGAGCTGGAAGGCCCGCTGCTGCTGCTGGTCGACAAGAAGATCTCCAACATCCGTGAGCTGCTGCCAGTTCTGGAAGCCGTTGCCAAGGCCGGCCGCCCACTGCTGATCGTTGCCGAAGACGTTGAAGGCGAAGCCCTGGCTACCCTGGTAGTCAACAACATGCGCGGCATCGTCAAGGTTGCTGCGGTCAAGGCTCCGGGCTTCGGCGACCGCCGCAAGGCCATGCTGCAGGACATCGCCGTCCTGACTGGCGGCCAGGTCATCTCCGAAGAAATCGGCCTGTCCCTGGAAACCGCTACCCTGGAGCACCTGGGTAACGCCAAGCGCGTCATCCTGTCCAAGGAAAACACCACCATCATCGACGGCGCTGGCGCCGACACCGAGATCGAAGCACGCGTCAAGCAGATCCGTGCCCAGATCGAAGAGACTTCCTCGGACTACGACCGTGAGAAGCTGCAAGAGCGTCTGGCCAAGCTGGCTGGCGGTGTTGCCGTGATCAAGGTCGGTGCCGGCACCGAAGTTGAAATGAAAGAGAAGAAAGCCCGCGTTGAAGACGCCCTGCACGCTACCCGTGCAGCCGTTGAAGAAGGCGTGGTGCCTGGCGGTGGTGTGGCCCTGGTTCGCTCCCTGGCTGCCATTGCCGACCTCAAAGGCGACAACGAAGACCAGAACGTCGGTATCGCCCTGCTGCGTCGCGCCGTTGAAGCGCCGCTGCGCCAGATCACTGCCAACGCCGGCGACGAGCCAAGCGTTGTCGCTGACAAGGTCAAGCAAGGTTCGGGTAACTTCGGTTACAACGCTGCTACTGGCGAATACGGCGACATGATCGAGATGGGCATCCTGGACCCAGCCAAGGTCACCCGTTCGGCGCTGCAAGCTGCTGCTTCGATCGGCGGTCTGATGATCACCACCGAAGCCATGGTTGCCGACCTGCCAGAAGACAAGCCAGCTGCTGGCATGCCTGACATGGGCGGCATGGGTGGCATGGGCGGCATGATGTAAGCCAGTCTTACCCCCTGCACCATCAGAAAGCCCCGGTTCGCGAGAGTCGGGGCTTTTTTGTTTTCCTGTGAGGGCCATTGGGGCTGCTTTGCAGCCCATCGCGACACAAGGCCGCTCCTACAGGATTGCGCCAACACTGGGACTTGCGCTGTACCTGGAGCTGGCTTGCCGGCGAAAGGGCCGCAAAGCGGCCCCTGGGTCAGGCGACGCTACGCTCAGCGGCGGGTACCTCAGCCATTCCCCGACGATACAGAACCAGGTAATAGGACCCCAAGCCGATCAACCAGCAGAACACCGCCGTCCACACGTTGTGCGACAGGAAGTGCGCCCCCTGCATCATCCGCCCCAGCGACAGCACCGCCCCGGCGACGAAGGCCACCGCCAACGCGACCCGCGCCAGCCTCGGCTTGCGATCACGCAACATGAAGAACAGCCCGAACAGGCAGAACCCGGTGGCGGCATGCCCGCCCGGCCAGCACAGCCCGGGCTTGTCGGTCGCCGGCCGCGGCTCCAGCAGCTTGCTGTAGGTTTCCTTGCCGCCAAACTGGGTCAGGCTCCACGGGCATTGCACCTGAGTCACTTTCTTCAGCGGTGTGACAAACGCCGTGGACAGGCCCAGTGCCAGTACCAGGCAGCCCAGCTCACGGCGCCAGCCGAACAGGCGCTTCCAGAAGAAGCTGGCAGCAAAGGTCACCAGCGACATCACGCCCAGCAGGATCACCCCCTGTTTGACCCGGTCATGCAGGATGTTCTCCAGCAAATAGCTGTGGCGGCCGATGAATTGCCCGGCAGCAGGGTCGAAGAACAGGTTGGCAATGTCCATGTCGACCGAGGTCAGTTCCAGCAGGATCAGGCCAAGCGCGGTCGCCAGGGGTAGCCCAAGGTACAGCCAGAAATTGATCGGGCGAGGGCGGGTTGGTTGCTGCATGACGGCTCCAGGGCGCGAAAAAGATCGGGCATTGTCGGCCGCCCGCTATCCTGTGTCCGTGAAGGATCAGTGAAAAAACCGTCAAGTGCGCTGAATTTTCCCTGGGGCTGGCACCCTGCAGGCATAGGCCTTAAGCTGCGCCTGCCGCGCACCACAGCGAGAAGCGCCGCACAGGAGAAACCGATGCGCATTCTTTTGGTTGAAGACAACCGCGATATCCTGGCCAACCTGGCCGATTACCTGGGCATGAAGGGCTACACCGTCGACTGCGCCCAGGATGGCCTGTCCGGCCTGCACCTGGCAGCCACCGAGCACTACGACCTGATCGTGCTCGACATCATGTTGCCGGGCATCGACGGCTACACCCTGTGCAAGCGCCTGCGCGAAGACGCCCGCCGCGATACTCCGGTGATCATGCTCACCGCCCGCGACCAACTGGACGATCGCCTGCAAGGCTTCCGCTCCGGTGCCGACGATTACCTGCTCAAGCCCTTCGCCCTGTCGGAGCTGGCCGCTCGCATAGAGGCGGTGCTGCGCCGGGCCCAGGGTGGCGGGCGCCGCACCTTGCAGGTGGCCGACCTCAGCTATGACCTCGACACCCTCGAAGTCACCCGCCAGGGCCGCTTGCTCAAGCTCAACCCGGTCGGCCTCAAGCTGCTGGCGGTGCTGATGCAGAAGAGCCCGCACGTATTGCGTCGCGAAGTGCTGGAAGAAGCCCTGTGGGGCGATGACTGCCCTGACAGCGACAGCCTGCGCAGCCACGTGCACCAGCTGCGCCAGGTGATCGACAAGCCGTTTGAAAAACCGCTGCTGCATACCGTCCATGGCGTCGGCTATCGCCTCGCCGAGGGCCGTGATGGAGTTTAAGCAAAGCCTTGCCCAGCGCATCATCATCGCCTTTGCCCTGATGAGCGCGCTGGTGGCCGGGGCCTTCGCCTTCGGCATCGTCGGCACCGTGCACCTGGTCGAAGAGCGGCTGATTTCCTCGGTGCTGGGCGGTGACCTGCAACGCCTGCTGCGCATGGACAGCGTCAGCGACTGGAGCCACCGGCCACGTCCCGACCAGCTGTTCTACTTCAGCGGCGGGCGTGACGACTTCGAGCTGCCCAAGGACCTGCGCCACCTCGACCGCGGCTTCCACGAGGTATTCCGCGATCAGCTGTCGTACCACGCCATGGTCGAGATCGTCGATGGCCGCCGCTATGTGCTGCTGCAGGACCAGAGCGACTTCGAGGAACGCGAGCGCGTGCTGTTCGCGGTGGTGGTGGTGGGCTTCCTGCTCAGCCTGGTGCTGGCGGTCATCCTCGGCTGGCTGGTGGCGCGCCGAGTGATGGCGCCGGTGATCCGCCTGGCGCGCCAGGTACGCCACCGTGACCAGTTGCTGGGCCTGGCCCCGCCGCTGGCGCCGGACTATGCCGCGGACGAAGTCGGCCAGCTGGCGGTAGCCTTCGACGATACCCTGGGCCGCCTGCGCGATGCGCTGACCCGCGAACGGTTGTTCACCAGCGACGTCAGCCATGAACTGCGCACGCCCTTGATGGTGCTGGCCACCTCGTGCGAACTGCTGATGGAAAACCCGACGCTGGACGCCCGCTCGCGCAGCCAGGTGGAGCGCGTGGCGCGGGCCACGGAAGAAATGCGCGAACTGGTCAAGACCTTCCTGATGCTGGCCCGGGCACAGCGCGACGAGGGCGCCGTGGCTTCGCGGGCCACCCTGCGGGAAGTGGCGGACGAACTGGTCGGGGTCTGGCGCGACACCATCGAGCAAAAGGGCCTGGCCCTGTATTTCGATGGTCGCGTCAGTGCCAGCCCGGTGCTGTACAACGCCACCTTCCTGCAGTCGGTGATGGGCAACCTGCTGCGCAATGCCGCGCACTACACCGATAGCGGCTATATCCGGCTTAGCCTGGAAGCCAACGGCTTCAGCGTGGAGGACAGCGGCGTAGGTATCCCGGAGGAGCAGCGCGAGGCGATGTTCCGGCCGTTCGTGCGCGGCGACGAGCGGCGCGGCGAGGGCCTGGGCCTGGGCCTGTCGTTGGTACAGCGGATCTGCGACGACCAGGGCTGGCATGTCACCCTGACCTCGACCTTGCCGCACGGCTGCCGTTTCATGGTGGACCTGAGCAATACCGCGGCCAAGGGCGACCCGGAGGCTTTGGTCGAGTAATCTGTTGTAACAGGTCATTCGGCGCTCAACATATTTTTCACATCGGCATGACCTGATTCCTACGCTTGCTTACCTAATGTGGGTGGAATGGAGTCAGGAGATGCCCAATGCGTAGCCCCATCAAGCTTGAATTTTCCGAGAAGTACGACAAAGAACATGCGCGCGAGTACTTTCTCAAGCACCAGGATGGCCTGGCGCGACGCCTTTCCCACAAGCGTGATGAGCAACTGGCGCGTCGCGCCTTGGCATTGGCTGGTGAGCCTGGGCTAGTCCTCGACCTGCCATGCGGTGCCGGCCGCTTCTGGCCGTTGCTGGCAGAAAAGCCGAACCGAGTGATCATCGGCGCCGACAACTCCGAAGCGATGATCGAGACAGCCTGTACCGCGCAAGCGCCAGAGGTGGTGGCACGGGTACGGCCTTTGCAGACTTCGGCATTTGCCATCGACTTGCCGGACAACTCGGTGGACAGCATTTTCTGCATGCGTTTGTTCCACCACATTGGCGAAGCGGCGCACAGAAAGACCATTCTTTCGGAATTTCAACGGGTTAGCCGTGATAGTGTGATCCTGTCATTGTGGGTGGATGGTAACTTCAAGGCCTGGCGCCGGAAAAAACTGGAACAGCGTCGCAGCGCCAGGAAGGGCGACCAGGACAATTACCAGAACCGTTTTGTGTTACCGGCCGACACGGTCGAAGAAGAATTCCGAGCCGCCGGCTTCAGAATCCAGGAACGCCTCGACTTCCTGCCGTTCTATGCCATGTGGCGGGTATATGTATTGCGTAAGGGGTAGTGTTTGATGGCTGTAGCCCAGAGAGGGGAGTCGCGGTTCGATTTTTACTGGCGCCAGCAGGGCGAGTGGGTCGAGGAGCCTAACCAGCGCCGTGGTGGCGAGAGTGGTGTGCAACGCCTCGACGATGGCAATGGCAAGCTGCTGTATGCCAAGCGCCAGGTCGGGCATATCTACCGTAGCCTGCTGCACCCTTTCGGCCGGCCGACCGTATTGCGTGAACTCGATGCGTTGAACAGCTTCGAGCAACTGGGCGTGCGTGTACCGCGCATCGTCTTCTGTGGCGCCGAGCGGGGTGCCGACCAGCAGTGGCGTGCGCTGCTGGTGAGCGAAGCACTCGACGGCTTCGTCGAACTCGACACCTGGCATGCCGAAGGTGCCCGCGAGCGTTACCCGCAGGTGGTGCATGAGCGCATGCTCAAGGACCTGGCGGACAACCTGGCGCGCATGCACCTGGGGCACTGGCAGCACGGCTGCCTGTATGGCAAGCACGTGTTCATCAAGGTGATTGGCGAGGGCGAGCAGGCCCGGGTCGAGGTCGCCCTGCTGGACCTGGAAAAATGCCGGCGGCGCATCAGCTGCCAGCGCGCGGCGGGCAATGACCTGCGCCAGCTGCGCCGCCATTCGTCGATCAATGACGCGGAATGGCAAACACTGCTCTACTTTTACCAGATGGCGTTTGGCAGCGCTGTCAAAGGGTTAGGGCAATGAAACTAGAAATAGCTCGAGCTTTGTTCCTGGTAGCTGGCCTGGCGGTGACCACCGTGGCGGTGGCTGCGTGGGAAGAGCCGAGGCCGACAGTGTTCAGCAAGGCCGAACTGGCCGACCAGTGCGCGTTGCCGCGGGATGTGAAACCGCAGCAACAGGCCGAGGCCGCGCCGGATCAGGACCTGTTGCTGTTCCTGTTCGGCATGCGCCAGGGGTTGCGGCCGTTCGGTTGAACCCGGTGGTAGATGGAAATGCCAGAGGCCTCGCGATTGCGGGGCCTCTGGCATTTTTGCATCTGCCTTGCCGGCCTCTTCGCGGGTGAACCCGCTCCCACAGGTACTGCACCCATTCCGGATCCGGTGCCGTACCTGTGGGAGCGGGTTTACCCGCGAAGAGGCCGGTTCAGGCAACCGATGTCGCTCTGGCCACCTCTTTGTGCGCCAGCAACGTGTAGATACAAGGCAACACAAACAGGGTAAACAGCGTGCCGATCGACATCCCGGTGGCAATCACCGTACCGATGTCGAAGCGGCTGACCGCCCCCGCCCCGGTCGCCAGGATCAGCGGCACCATGCCGAACACCATCGCCGCCGTGGTCATCAGCACCGGCCGCAGGCGAATCGCCGCGGCCTCCTCGATCGCCTCGCGCACGCTCAGGCCGCGCTCCTCACGCAACTGGTTGGCAAACTCGACAATGAGGATGCCGTGCTTGCTGATCAGCCCGATCAGCGTCACCAGCCCGACCTGGGTGTAGATGTTCATGCTCGATACGCCCAGGAACAGCGGCAGCAGCGCGCCACAGATCGACAACGGTACCGTCACCAGAATCACCAGCGGGTCGCGGAAGCTTTCGAACTGCGCCGCCAGCACCAGGAAGATGATCGCCAACGCCAGGCCGAAGGTCACCCACAGCGCGCTGCCTTCCTGTACGTACTGCCGCGCCACGCCGGCATAGTCGAAGGCGAAGCCTTCCGGAGCCTCTTCGCGGGCGATGCCCTGCACGGTCTGCAGCGCTTCGCCCAGGCTGACCATGGGCACGCCCTGGATGATCGCCGAGTTCAGCTGCTGGAACTGGTTGAGCTGGCGCGGGCGGGCGCGGTCGGTGAGGGTGATCAGGGTGGATAGTGGCAGCAGCTGGCCCTGGTCGTTCTTCACGTAGTAGTTGTTCAGCCAGCCGGGGTTGTCGCGGTACGGCCGCTCGACCTGGGCAATCACCTTGTAGCTGCGGCCTTCGAGGGTGAAGCGGTTGATTTCCGCCTCGCCCAGCAAGGTCGCCAGGGTGCTGCCCAAGGTGTCCATCGACACCCCCATCTGCGCCGCCTTGGCCCGGTCGATATCCACCACCACCTCGGGCTTGTCGAAGGCCAGGTCGATGTCGAGGAAGGCGAATTTTCCGGATTCCTGGGCGCGGGCCTTGATGCGCTGGGCCACATCCAGCAGTGCCGGGTAGTCGCCAGCGCTGTTGATGACGAACTGGAATGGCAGGCCCTCGCCGGTGCCGGGCAGTGACGGCAGGTTGAAGCCGAAAATCTGCAGGCCACTGATTTCCTCGAGCTTGCTCTGCACCAGCGGCAGCAGCTCCATCTGTGTGCGCTCGCGCTCGTTCCAGGGCTTGAGCAGGAAGCCGCCGATGCCGGTCTGCACGCCATTGAAACCGTTGATCTGGAACGATGAGTAGTACTCGGGGAAAGCCTTGAACAGCGGGGTGAATTCGTCGGTATAGGCGTTGAGGTAATCAAGGTTGGCCGGCTGCGGCGAACTGCTCATCATGAAGATCACCCCCTGGTCCTCGTTGGGCGCCAGTTCGTTCTGGGTGAACTTCAGCAGTACCGGAATCAGGCACAGGATGATCACGGCAAACACCAGCACGACAGGCCGGCTGTCGAGGGTGGTGTGCAGCAGGCGCTGGTAGCGCACCTTCAGGCGTTCGAACAGCATGTCCAGGCGGTGGGCCAGGCCGCTGGGGTTCTGTTCCTGGCGCAGCAGCAGGGCGCACATCATCGGTGACAGGGTGAGGGCAACGATGCCGGAGATGATCACCGCACCGGCCAGGGTCAGGGCAAACTCCTTGAACAGCGCGCCGGTGAGCCCGGTAAGGAAGCCGATCGGTGCATACACCGCCGCCAGGGTGATGGTCATCGACACCACCGGCATGGCGATTTCGCGGGCGCCCTCGAGGGCGGCGTCGAACGGCGACTTGCCTTCTTCCATGTGCCGGTGGATGTTCTCCACTACGACAATTGCATCGTCCACCACCAGGCCGATGGCCAGCACCATGGCCAGCAGGGTCAGCAGGTTGAGCGAATAGCCCATCATCTGCATGAAGAACAGCACACCGATCATCGACAGCGGAATGGTTACCACCGGGATCAGCACCGAACGCAGGGCACCGAGGAACAGGAACACCACCACGATGACGATCAGTACCGCTTCGCCGAGGGTCTTGATCACTTCATCGATGGAGGCCTGGATGAACAGCGTGGCATCGTAGGCGATCGATACCTTCAGCGCCGAGGGTAGCTGGCTTTCCAGCTCGGGCATGATGCGCCGCACTTCCTTGATGACGTCCAGCGGGTTGGCGGCCGGTGTGGCCTTGATGCCGATGTACACCGATGGGGTGCCGTCGAACGAGCTGACCGTGTCGTAGTTTTCCGCCCCCATCTCGACCCGTGCCACATCGCCCAGCAGCACGCGGCTATCGCCACTGGTCTTGACCGGCAGGGCGGCGAACGCCTCGGCCGACTTCAGCTCGGTGCTGGCGTTGATGCTGGTGACCACGTATTCGCCCTTCACCTCGCCGGCCGCGGAAAGGAAGTTGTAGCGACGCACGGCATTGGTCACGTCGGTGGCCGACAGGCCATAGCCTGCCAGTTTCACCGGGTCGATCCAGATGCGCATGGCGAACACCTGGTTGCCGAGGATTTCCGCTTCGGCCATGCCCGGCAGGGTCGCCAGCTTGGGCTGGATCACCCGTGACAGATAGTCGGTGATTTGCGGGTTGCTCATCTCCTTGCTGTAGAAACTGATGTACATCAGCGCCGAGGCATCGGCGGCTTCCTTGCTCAGTACCGGGTCTTCCGAGTCCTGGGGCAGCTTGTTGCGCACTTCGTTGGCCTTGGCCAGCAGTTCGGTGAACAACCGGTCGCTGTCGGCGCCGATGCGGGCGTAGATGGAAATGATCGAGAAGTTCTGCCGGCTCACCGAGGTCATGTAGTCGATGCCTTCGGCGCTGGCCAGGCTTTGCTGCAGCGGCTGGGTGATATAGCCCTGGATGGTCTCGGCGTTGGCGCCGGGGTAGGCGGTGGTCACCGTGATCAGGGCGTTTTCCATTTGCGGGTACTGGCGGATCTGCAGCTTGTTCCAGGCCTGGAAGCCCAGCAGCAGGATCAGCAGGCTGACCACGCTGGCCAGCACCGGGCGGCGGATGAACGGGTCGGTGAACGCCATGCCAGCCTCCTGTCAGTCCTTGCCCGGCGCGCCTTGGGCGGGCTTGAGGGCTTTGTCCTGGCCGATGCGGATCGCGGCGCCGGGGGTGAGCTTCAGTTGGCCGGCGGTGACCACCTGTTCCCCGGCCTGCAGGCCCTTGCTGACCACCACCACGCCGTCACGGCGCTCGCCGGTCTGCACCGTGCGCTGCTCGGCGGTGAGCTGCGGCTGGCCCTTGTCGTCGTTTTCCGGCTTGCCGTCCTTGTCCTTTTTCGGCGTGGCGACGTACACCGAGTTGCCATACAGGGTGTAGGTGATGGCGCTTTCCGGTACTACCACTTGTGGCTGCGGGTTGGGTAGCAGGATCAGCAGGCTGGCGAACATGCCCGGCAGCAGCTTGCCATCCGGGTTGGCCATGGTCGCGCGCACCAGCAGGTTGCGCGTGGTTTCCTCGACCTTGGGGTTGATGGCGCTGAGGCTGGCGGGGAAGGTCTGGCCCGGGTAGGCGGCCACCTGCACCAGCACCTGCTGGCCCAGGCTGAGGTGCGGCAGGGCCTGTTCCGGTACGTTGAAGTCGACGTAGAGGCTGGATGTGTCCTGCAGGGTGGCGATCACCGTGCCGGCGGCCAGGTAGTCGCCGACGTCCACCTGGCGAATGCCGATGGTGCCGCTGAACGGGGCGCTGATGCTCTTCTTGGTCTTCGATGCCTTGAGCTGGTCGACCACCGCCTGGTTGCGCCGGTACTGGGCGGTGAGGCGGTCGAACTCGCCGCGGGAGATGGCCGAGTCGCCGACCAGCTGGCTGCCACGACCGAAATCTACCTTGGCCAGGCCCAGGTCGGCCTGGGCGGTGCCGAGCAGGGCGGTTTCCTGATCGTCGTTGAGTTGCAGCAACAGTTGCCCGGCCTTGACCTGCTGGCCCGAGTCGAAATGCAGGGCCTTGACGATACCTTCCACCTCCAGGCTCAGCTCCACGCCCTGTAGCGCCTTGAGGCTGCCGACGGCGGGCAGGCGCTCTTGCCACGGGCGCTGTTCGGCCAAGGCGGCCGCCACGGTGATGGGCGGCTTGGGGGCAGTGAACATCTGGATCTGCTGGTAGATCGAAAAGGCTTTGTAGCCCCCCAGGGCCAGCACGATCAGCAGAACCACGGCCAACATGATGAGCATGCGGCGGCGCAGCATAGTCCGGTTCCTTGGATGCGGTTGTTATTCGCTTAGACACGACAACGGGCGATCCTGCCCACGTGTGGATGGGGGAAGTATTGACTGTTTTTGGGGGGAAGGGGAGTGGAATGCCTGTGCCGGCCCCTTCGCGGCTGAAGCCGCTCCCACAGGGACCGCGCAGTCAGCGGGTTGCGCTATTCCTGTGGGAGCGGCTTTAGCCGCGAAGGGGCCAGTACAGCCAACCCGAAAATCAGACGAGATGCAGGTGGTTGTCCCAGAAACCGGACGGCAGGTTCATCGGTTGCCCGACCAGCTCGGCCTTGCGGCAATCATAGAACCGGCAACGGCCCTGCCCGGAGGTGACGACAAAGCCGTCCTGTACCGCGCCTACCCCCGCGCAATCGGGCATTGGCGCATCCAGCCGCACCGCGCCGCTGTCCAGGTCCCAGACGAACAGGCGGTTGGCCCGTGGCGCGGTCAGCGCGACCAGCCGAAGCTCGCTGTGGATAGCCACGCTGGCGGTGTACTGGGCCATGGCCTGCAACTGCCGCTCCGGCACCGGGAAGGCCTTGAACGGCTCGCCCGGGCGCTTGATCGCCAGCAGCTCTGCGGTTTCATCGGCATCGCCCATGAACTGTTGGCAGGCGGCGATAGTGCCATCGCTGCCTACCGCCAGGTGGCGCACGCTGTTCATCTGCTGGGCCAGGGTTTCCTTGCTCAGCAGGGTACCGTCGCGCTGCATCAGCACCAGGCTCGGTTCCATGGCGTCGAGGTTCATCTCCACCCGGCTTTCGGCTTCGGTGCGGATACCGCCGTTGGCCACGATCAGCGTTTCGCCGTCCGGCAGCCAGGCCACTTCGTGCGGGCCGATACCGTGGGTCGGAATCTCCCCGCTGTGCACCAGGCGCTCGCCTTCGAAACGGTACACACCGAGTACGCCACGCCCCGGGTCGGTGGTGTCGTTCTCGGTGGCATACAGCCATTCGCCACTTTTGTGGATGACCGCGTGGCCGTAGAAGTGCCGGTTCGGCTGCGAGGTGACGGTCTGCAGCAGGCGCCCGTCGCGCAGGTCGACCAGGTAGCTTTCGGTGCCGGGACGGCGGGCGACGAACAGGGCGATCGGCAGGTCCGGGTGATGGATGATGGCATGGCAACGTTGGGCGACCTGGGTGCTGAACACCTGGGTGCCGTCCAGGCGGAACCCGACCGCATAGTGCTTGCCGTCGCCGTCGTCACGCGCCGACAGCAGCAGGGGCTCGCTGCCTTTGTTGCGGAACAGGCTCCAGCCGCCCAGGGTGAGGGCGCTGAGCAATACGCTACCGAGTTTGAGGGCCTGGCGTCGCAGCATGATCAGTCACCGTCGTTGGCATTGAAGCCCAGCTGGATGTTCAACGCCTTGGCCAGCTCGCCTTCGTGCAGGCGGTGGACGGCGTTGAGGCTGTCGTAGATCTGGTTCAGGGTTTGCTGGCCGGCGTCGTCGGCCAGCAGCTCGCCCAGGGTCTTCTGGTTGGCGGCCAGCAGTTTGAGCGAGGCAGCGTAGGCGGCGTCGATCTTGTCCGCCAAGGCTTTCTGATCGCTGGACAGCAAGCCGCGCAGGCCTTGGTTGTCGACCCCGACCCAGACCGCTTCGGCGGCCTTGAGGCTGGCCTCCAGGCTCTTGAGCGAGCTGTGGCTGCGCCAGGCTTCGGCCTGCAGTGGCTGCGGGATACCCTTGCTCTGGCGGCCCATCGGCGCACCGAGCTTTTTCTTCAGGCTGTCCAGGGCGGTGACCTGGGCGCGCAGCAGGTCGGCGATGGCCTCGTGGGAGTCGGCGTAGCGCTGGTTGGGGAACTTGGTCATCTGCGAGAGCATGCCGTCGGTGCTGTTCCAGCCCTTGAGGATCTCTTCGGCCAGGGCCTTCTGGTGTTCACCAATGGCGACCAGCAACGGGCAGTAGCGGGCTTTCTGCTCGGCTGTGGCGATGTCCGGCTTGCTGTCGAACAGGATGTACTCGTAGGCCGACAGGCCACGTACCACCACGCTGGCCTTGCCCAGGGCCGCGGCATCGACCGGCTGGTCGGCGTTGACCAGCTGCTCGACCTGGCGGCCGACCAGGTTCTTCTTGTCGGGCCAGAACTGTACCTGCCAGGCGCGGTTGCCTTCGGCCAGCGGGCCGACCAGCAGCGGTTGCAGTTCGGCCCAGGCCTTTTGCGCGTTGAGGAAGTCGGCACGGGCCTTGTCCAGGGTTTCCTTGCCTTCGCAGTAGGCCAGGGCGCTGGCGGCCAGCGTGCGGTCGGCTTCGACCCAGCGGCTGTAGGTGGGCAGGATCACCTGCTTGGCGATGGCAGCGGAGGTCACGGCTTGCGGGTCCTGCGGCGAGCAGGCGCCGAGGGCGAGTGCGGCGAGGCTGGTGAACAACAGTTTGGGTCGGAACATGCCCGGCTCCTTTGCGCTTTTTAAAGTGAGTTCAGGAAAGCCAGCAACGCGGCACGCTGCTCGGCATTGAAAGTGAGTACGAAATTGCGTGCCGCCTCGGCCTCGCCACCGTGCCAGAGCACGGCTTCGAGCAGGTTGCGGGCGCGGCCGTCGTGCAGGAACTGGCTGTGGCCACTGACCGTTTCGCTCAGGCCGATGCCCCACAGTGGCGGGGTGCGCCAGTCCTGGCCGTTGGCGGCAAATTCGGTGCGCTCGTCGGCCAGGCCCGGGCCCATGTCATGCAGCAGCAGGTCGCTGTAGGGACGGATCAGCTGGTTGGCCAGCTCCGGCTCGGCGGCATTGGCGGCGGTGGTGAACTGCGGTGTATGGCAGCCCTGGCAGCCGGCCTGGTAGAACAGGTTCTTGCCCGCCAGCACCTGCGGCGAGCCCACATCGCGGCGGGCCGGCACGGCCAGGTTGCGGGTGTAGAAGGTGACCAGGCGCAGGATGTTGTCGCTGACTTCCTTCTCGCCATTGGCGCCGTCGCCGTTGGGCGCGGCCAGGCAGTCGGCCTGCGCCGGGGTACAGTCGTCGTTGGGCAGCAGGGTGGTGGTCAGGCCCATGTCGCCGGCAAAGGCGTGCACGTTCTGCTGGTTGACGTTGGGCTGCCCGGCCTTCCAGCCGAAGCGGCCGACCACGGTCTTGCCCTGGGCGTCGTCCCACACCCGGTTGGCCCGGCCGCGGATGCCGTCGCGGTTGCGGTCATCCGGGTCTTCGTTGGCCAGCAGGTCGGCTTCGGGGATGGCTTCGAGCAGGCCCAGGCCGATCATTGGCGGCGCCACCCGCGCCGAAAAGCGCGTGTCGGGGTGCATCACGCCATAGCCGAGCTGGGTGATCTGCAGGGCCGGCTTGCGCAGCTCGACCTGGTGGCCGTCCTCGAACGACACCGTTTCGCTGGTGTAGCTCACCCGCACCTTGCCTTCCGGCGTCACGCCGGGGATGGCCATGTCCTGCAGCTGGGTGCCATAGACCGGCTCCGGCACCACGCCGAGGCGTTCGACCACCTTGGCCAGGTAGGGCTGGTCGGGGATCGACAGGCGTACCAGCATCGATACGGCGTTGCTGTCGCCCGGCTCTGGCGGGTGGCCGCGGCCGTCGCGCACGTGGCAGTTCTGGCAGGCATTGGTGTTGAACAGCGGGCCCAGGCCGTCACGGGCGGTGGTGGTGGACGGGGCGATCACCCAGGGGTTGCGGAAGAAGCTGTTGCCTACGGCGAAGTCCAGGCGCCGCTCGGGCGAGAGGTTGGCCGAGGGCAGGGAATAGGCATTGCGGTCAGTGCGCTGCACGGTGGCTTTGCCGCCCGACAACGCTTCGCCGGGCTCGGCCTGGGTGAAACGCGGGGCGTCGTCACAGGCGGCGAGGGCAAAGGCCAGCAGCAGGGGGGAGAGTCGGGACAGCGACAAGGACATCGAGAATCCTGGGCGTGAGCGAAAAACCGGCGTGCAAGCTTAGCAGGGTGAGGGAGTTTGAATAAGAGCAATTTGCAATTGCTGGATGAAATCGGTGTCAGTTGGCCATGTCGGCAGCATTGGTGCGGGCTCTTGTAGGAGCGGCCTTGTGTCGCGAAGGGCCGCAAAGCGGCCCCAGGACCATAGCGTCAACGTCCAGATAGCTGGGGCTGCTTTGCAGCCCTTCGCGACACAAGGCCGCTCCTACAGGGGACCGTGCAGCTTGCAAAGAAAAAGGCGACCCGAAGGCCGCCTCTTTCAGAACCGCTACAGCAGGATCAGAACTCGTGATCCGCGGTATCCGGGTTCAGGTTGGCAATGCCCAGCTTGCCCGCGGCCTGCTCGATCGCACCGGTCTGCTTGACCAGGGAGGCGATGGCGTCACGCACGATCTGGTTGCCGGCTGCGTTGTCTGCAGCGATCAGCTGGTCGTAATGCTCGCCCTTGAGGGCGTGGTCGACGATCACCTGGATCTTGGCTTCGGTGGCTTCCAGGTCGGCCTTGAGGGTGGCGTCGGCGGCCGGGTCTACCTTGGCCACCAGCGATGACAGGCTCGGGCCGGTCACCTTGCTGCCGTCCGGGCGGGTGTACTCGCCCAGGTAGACGTTGCGGATGCCCTTGGCGTCGTAGAAGTGCGAGTAGTGGGTGTTGTCGCTGAAGCAGTCGTGCTCGTCTTCCGGCGAGTTGGCTTCCAGCGAAACCTTCATGCGTTCGCCAGCCAGTTCGCCCAGCGACAGGCTGCCCATGCCGAACAGCATCTTGCGCAGGCCGTCGTTGACCGACTCGGCTTCCAGCTTGGCGCGGTAGTTGTCGGCGACGTTCGGTGCCCAGTTGCCGACCATCTCTTCGAGGTCCTTGACCAGCAGGTCGGTGACCGCTTTCAGGTAGGCACGGCGGCGGTCGTTGTGGCCACCGGTGGCGCCCTTGCCTTCGAGGTAGTCCGACGCCGGACGGTTGCCCGCGCCCGGGCCGGTGCCGTTCAGGTCCTGGCCCCAGAGCAGGAACTCGATGGCGTGGTAGCCGGTGGCGACGTTGGCCTCGGAGCCGCCCAGTTCGTTCAGGCTGGCAAGCTTCTCGGGGGTGATGTCCTTGACGTCGATCTTCTCTTCGCCCACCTGGATCTCGGTGTTGGCGATGATGTTGGCGTTGGCCGCCGGGTTGCCCAGGGCGTGCTCATAGCTCTTGTCGACGTAGTCGATCAGGCCTTCGTCCAGCGGCCAGGCGTTCACCTGGCCTTCCCAGTCGTCGATGATGGTGTTGCCGAAGCGGAAGGCTTCGCTCTGCAGGTACGGTACGCGCGAGGCGACCCAGGCTTCTTTGGCTGCCTTCAGGGTTTCGTCGTTGGGCTTGGCCAGGAACGCGTCGACTGCGGTCTGCAGGGTCTTGGCGGTGCTCAGCGAGTCGCTGTACACGGCGTAGACCAGCTCGGCGTAATGCTTGACCACGGCTTTGCCGGCGGCTTCGTCGACAGCCCCGGGCGCCGCAGCGGTGGTGCTGGCGGCAGCAGGTGCCTGGGCTTGCGGCGCGGCGGCCTTGTCGTCCTTGCCTTCACCGCAACCGGCGAGAGCGATGGCAATGGCCAGCAGACTGGCGGAGGCCAGAGGCATTCGAATCATTATTGGTTTTCCTGCGTCGTGTGGTTGGACCAAGGGGTGGACCGTGCGCCGTGGCACGCGAAACCGCAACATCATGCGAAAGATTTGCATTTGCTGTAAAGGGGGCGGGCATGCAATTCGTGTAAATGCCGGTCACGGCCTGTAACCGGGCAGGCGACTCAGAACATCGAAACCTGGTTTCGCTGCGCCTGCTTGAGGAAGTTGGTCAGCTCACGGGCCGACAGCGGCTTGCTGTAGTGGTAGCCCTGGCCCTCGTGGCAGCCCTGGGCGACGATGTAGGTTTCCTGTTCGGCGGTTTCCACGCCTTCGGCGATCACCTGCATCCCCAGGCTCTTGCCGAGCTGGATGATGGCGCGAACGATGGTGGCGTCGTCATCGTCGTCCAGCAGGTCCTGGACGAAGCTCTTGTCGATCTTGATCTTGTCCAGCGGCAGCGATTTCAGGTAGCTGAGCGACGAGTAGCCGGTGCCGAAGTCGTCGATGGCAATCAGTGCTCCGGAGCGGCGCAGGCTCAGCAGGTGCTGGGCGGCGGTGCTGATGTCTTCCATCAGGCCGGTCTCGGTGACTTCCAGCTCCAGGCTGCGCGGCGGCAGGCGATAGGCCTGCAGCAGGTTGTTGACCACCCGCGGCAGTTCGTTGTGGTGCAGCTGCACGGTGGACAGGTTGACCGCCATGCGCAGCTCGCTGAAGCCCATGTCGTGCCATTCGCGCAATTGCCGGCAGGCCTGGTCGAGTACCCATTCGCCGATGCTGATGATGCTGCCGTTCTGTTCGGCCAGGGGGATGAACTGGTCTGGCGGCACCATGCCCAGCTCCGGGTGCTGCCAGCGCAGCAATGCCTCGACACCGACCACGCGGTGGTCGCGGTAGCTGATCTGTGGCTGGTACACCAGGTACAGCTGGTTGCGCGGCAGGGCTTCGCGCAGGTCCTTTTCCAGCTCGCGACGGCGGCGCATCTCGCTGTCGACGCTGGCGATGTAGAACTGGTAGCGGTTGCGCGAGCGGGCCTTGGCCAGGGTCATGGTCTGTTCGGCTTTCTGCAGCAGCTTCTCGGTGCTGTCGCCGTCTTCCGGGAACAGGGTGATGCCGATGGTGGCGCGCAGGCGGATCTGCTGGTGGTGGTCGAGGTCGAACGGCACTTCCAGGTCGTCGAGGATACTCTGCGCCAGTTCGGCCGCCTCGTAAGGCTGCTCGATATTGGCCTGCACCAGGGCGAACTGGTCACCACCCAGGCGTGCCAGGGCGCCCAGGCGGCCACTGTGGGCGCGCAGGCGGTCGGCCAGGGCCAGCAGCAGCTGGTCGCCGACCTGGTAGCTGAACTGCTCGTTGATGCCCTTGAAGTCGTCCAGGCCTACGCACAGTACCGCCACGCGGTGTTGCAGGCGGCCGCCGTCGACGAGGATCTTGTCCAGTTGCTGCTGCAGCTGCTGGCGGTTAGGCAGGCCGGTGAGGAAGTCGTACTGGGCCATGCGTTGCAGGCTGTTTTCCGCCTCGTGGCGCAGATGGGTGTTGCGCTCGATCGAGGCCAGCAGCTGGTTGGCGGTATTCACCCACAGGCCCAGCTCGTTCTTCTCGTGGCCCTTGAGCAGCGGCAGCTGGTGCTGGCTTGGGCGGTCGGGGTTGATCTGGGTGAGGTGCTCGATGATCTTCGACAGCGGTTTGGTCAGCAGCCAGTGGTAGACCAGGTACAGCACCAGGCCCATGGCCAGGGCCCGCAGCACACCGGAGATGAAGATGATCACGGCGTTGATCAGGAAGTCTTCGCCATAGGACGAGGTGTCCAGGGTGATGCTCAGGTCGCCGTAGTATTCGCTGTAGGGGCCGCGGCCGACCAGTTGCGTGGTGTAGGTACGTTCCTGGCCGAGGATCAGGTCGGTCAGCCAGCGCATGGACATGTCCTGCAACGGGCGGGACTTTTCCGCCAGCATGGTTTCGTTGGGGTGGCCGATGGAGGCCATGCGTACCGATTCGTCCTGGAACAGGCCTTCCATCACCTGCATGCCCATTTCGCGGTCGAGGCTGTATACCGCCTGGGTGGAGGGGTCGCGGAACATGTCGAGGATGCGCTGGGCATCGTTGTTCACGGCCTGGCGGGTCTTGTAGGTGTCGTAGACGATTTGCGCACAGCTGAGCACGACACCGACCGCTAGCGCCGACAGCAGCACGACCCTGAGCAACTTGACCGACAAGCTGTTCCGCAATTCCAGCTTCAATGGGGTTTCCTTAATCCATGCGCATGGCATCATTTTGCCATCAACGATGACGATACACTATCGGCCGACCATCAATAGTGTATCGGTTGCCTGACCCCGCAACTTGAATGCGCCGTAACAATCTTCCAGAGGTTTGATGTTAGCGTGCTATGCGGGCTGAGCAAGCAAAACCGTGCTGGCTTTTTCGCGGGTAAACCCGCTCCCACAGGGATAGCATCAAGTCCACAAGCTGCGCCGTACCTGTGGGAGCGGGTTCACCCGCGAAGAGGCCGGTACAGGCATAAAAAAACCCGGCACCGGGCCGGGTTTTTCGTTCAGGGCTGAATGACTCAGGCCTTGAAGGTCTTGCCTTCGAACTGATCGGCAACGAAGGCCCAGTTGACCAGGTTCCAGAACGCCTCGACGTACTTCGGACGCAGGTTGCGGTAGTCGATGTAGTAGGCGTGTTCCCAGACGTCGCAGGTCAGCAGCGGGGTGTCGCCGCTGGTCAGCGGGCAGCCGGCGCCGATGGTGCTGGCCAGGGCCAGGGAACCGTCAGCCTTCTTCACCAGCCAGCCCCAGCCGGAACCGAAGGTGCCAACCGAAGTCTTGGTGAACTCTTCCTTGAACTTGTCGAAGGAACCGAAAGCGGCGTTGATGGCGTCAGCCAGGGCACCGGTCGGCTGGCCACCGGCGTTTGGTGCCAGGCAGTTCCAGTAGAAGGTGTGGTTCCAGACTTGAGCGGCGTTGTTGAAGATGCCGCCCGAAGAGCTCTTGACGATCTCTTCCAGGGTCTTGCCTTCGAATTCGGTGCCTGGGACCAGGTTGTTCAGGTTCACGACATAGGTGTTGTGGTGCTTGTCGTGGTGATACTCCAGGGTTTCCTTGGAGATGTGCGGCTGCAGGGCATCGTGGGCGTACGGCAGCGGCGGCAATTCAAAAGCCATGGTGGATCTCCTGATTCAGGTCTGTTTGCGGTTTGCGCAAGGCCGATCACGGGCGGCCCGATGAGCGTCGGCGAGTTTGTACTCTTTGCGACGCAAGGGCTGGATCATAGCACCGGGCCCGGCGCATAACCACGCAACAAAGATAGGGAATAGAGGTTCCAGAGCGGTTGGGGCGTGCCGACCGGTGGTGTTCGGCTTATCCCTTGTGGCGCCTGGCAGATCGAGCGCCACGCGGGCGGCGCTCGATCTCACAGGCGCTAAAATGTTGTGACTAGCCCAGCTCAGTTGAAGATCAACTGCGCCGCCACCGCGAACATCATCACCGCCACCATCAGGTCGAGCATGCGCCAGGTCGCCGGCCTGGCCAGCCACGGTGCCAGCCAGGCGGCACCGATCGCCAGTGTCGAGAACCACAGCAGCGAGGCGCTGGCAGCGCCGGCCACGTAGGCGCCAGGCGCAGCCTGCTGGGCGCCCAGCGAGCCGATCAGCAGCACCGTGTCGAGGTACACGTGCGGGTTCAGCAGGGTCACCGCCAGGGCGCTGAGCAGTACCGCGCGGCGTGAGCGCGCACCCTGGCCTTGCTGGTGTTGCAGGCTCTGCCTGGAGCAGGCGCTGCGCAAAGCCTTGGCGCCGTACCAGATCAGGAACACCGCACCGCCCCAGCGGGCGATCGCCAGCAACGTCGGGTTGTGCGCCAGCACGGTGGCCAGGCCGAACACTCCGGCCGCCACCAGGATGGCGTCACAGACGATACACAGTGCCGCCACCGGCAAATGATGCTCGCGGCGCAAGCTCTGCGCGAGGACGAAGGCGTTCTGTGCACCGATGGCCATGATCAGGCCGAAGGCCACGAGCATGCCGTTGAGATAGCTTTGCCACATGGCGTGCTCTCCAAAGAGTCCAAAAGATGCTGGTCATTGTGATGAACCACGCTGTATAAGAAAAACAAATAGAGCTGATCCGTCATTAGGAAAATCGATGTTCGACTACAAGCTGCTGGCCGCCCTTGCCGCGGTGATCGAGCAGGGCGGTTTCGAACGCGCGGCGCAGGTGCTGGGCTTGTCGCAGTCGGCCATCTCCCAGCGCATCAAGCTGCTCGAGGCGCGGGTCGGCCAGCCGGTGCTGGTGCGTGCCACACCGCCAAGCCCGACCGAAGTCGGCCGCCAGTTGCTCAACCATGTGCAGCAGGTGCGCCTGCTCGAACGCGACCTGCAGCGCCAGGTGCCGGCGCTGGACGAGGAGGGCATGCCGGAGCGCCTGCGCATCGCCCTCAACGCCGACAGCCTGGCTACCTGGTGGGCCGGCGCAGTGGGCAACTTCTGCGCACAGCAGAACGTGCTGACCGACCTGGTGGTGGAAGACCAGGAAGTGGGCCTGAAACGCATGCGTGCGGGCGAAGTGGCGGCCTGCCTGTGTGGTAGCGAGCGGCCGGTGGCCGGCGCGCGCAGCCTGCCGCTGGGCGCCATGCGCTACCGGGCGCTGGCCAGCCCCGGATTCATGGCGCGGCATTTTCCGCAGGGCTTCGCTGCCAGCCGCCTGGCCCGTACCCCGGCGATCGTGTACGGCCCGGACGACTTCCTGCAACACCGCTACCTGGCATCGCTGGGCATCGAGGATGGCTTCCTGCACCACTTGTGCCCGTCGTCCGAAGGCTTCCTGCGCATGACCGAAGCCGGCCTGGGCTGGGGCCTGGTGCCGGAACTGCAGGCTCGCGAGCAACTGGCCAGCGGCCAGTTGGTGGAAATCTGCAGCGATACCCCCATCGATGTGCCGCTGTACTGGCATCATTGGCGCAATGGCGGGCAACTGCTCGCGCAACTGACCGACCACCTGCGGCACACCGCACGGCAATGGCTGGTGCCCTTGTAGCCACGGCTGGCGTCAGTTGCATCTGAAATCTGGCAAGACGGAGTCTTACATGCGAATTCTGGTCACCGGCGCGAGTGGCTTCATTGGCGGGCGCTTTGCGCGCTTTGCCCTGGAGCAGGGCCTGGACGTGCGGGTCAGCGGCCGTCGAGCCGAAGGGGTCGAGCACCTGGTCAAGCGCGGCGCCCAGTTCATCCCCGGCGACCTGGGTGATGCCGAGCTGGCACGCCGCCTTTGCCAGGGCGTCGAGGCGGTGGTGCACTGCGCCGGCGCAGTGGGCAACTGGGGGCGCTACCAGGACTTCTATCAAGGCAATGTGGTGGTCACCGAAAACGTGGTCGAGGGCTGCTTGAAGGAGCACGTACGGCGGCTGGTACACCTGTCGTCGCCGTCGATCTACTTCAATGGCCGCTCGCGCCTGGACATCCGGGAAGACCAGGTGCCGCGCCGCTTCCATGACCACTACGGGCAGACCAAGCACATGGCCGAGCAGAAAGTGTTCGGTGCCCAGGAGTTCGGCCTCGAGGTGCTGGCGCTGCGCCCGCGCTTCGTCACCGGCGCCGGCGATGCCAGTATCTTCCCGCGGCTGATGCAGATGCAGCGCAAGGGGCGTGTGGCGATCATCGGCAACGGCCTGAACAAAGTCGATTTCACCAGCGTGCACAACCTCAACGAAGCGCTGCTCAGTGCCCTGTTCGCTGACGACCGGGCGCTGGGCCAGGCCTATAACATCAGCAACGGCCAGCCGCTGCCGCTGTGGGACGTGGTCAACTACGTGATGCGCCAGATGCAGTTGCCGCAGGTTACCCGGTACCGCTCCTACGGCCTGGCCTACAGCCTGGCCGCGCTGAACGAGGCGGCCTGCATGTTGTGGCCGGGGCGCCCGCAACCGACCCTTTCGCGTCTGGGGATGCAGGTGATGAGCCGCGATTTCACCCTGGATATCAGCCGCGCCCGGCAGCACCTGGACTACCAGCCCAAGGTCAGCCTGTGGACGGCGCTGGATGAATTCTGTGCCTGGTGGAAGCACCAGCCGCCGGGGCAGTGAAACCGTCGGGCCGACAATGGACATCAACGCGCCGCGCTGGCGGTTTATACTCGTGCCTCTTTGCGACTACCGCGGTTGAATGTATCCATGCGTAACCATGCTCACGATGACTACGATGACGTGCCTAGCCTGCGGGCCGGCACCCATGACGATGACGAACTGATGCCGGCGCACGTGGTGCGCAGCCGCCAGAAAGCCGCTCGTGGTGCCAGCACGGCGCCGCTATGGGCATTGCTCGGGGCCTCGTTCATCGCCTTGGCGGGCCTTGGCTGGTGGAGCTTCCAGCAGATCTCGCTGATGGAGCAGCAACTGGTGGCGACCCAGGAAAGCTTCGCCCGCATCAGCGAAGAGGCTGCCGGGCGCCTGCAGGCGATCAGCGGCAAGGTGGCGGCCAGCGAATCCGGCGCCACTACCAACAGCGAGGCGTTGAAGCTGCAGCTGCGCCAGTTGCAGAAGGGTGTGGCCGGGCAGACCGGCGATCTGGGCAAGCGCCTGGAGCAGGTACTGGCCGATACCCGTGAACAGCAGAAGGTCGTGACCCAGCTGCAAACCCAGTTGCAGGCGCAGCTGAAGGCGGTGAATGGTGAGCTGGCCGCGTTGCGCTCGGGGCAGGTCGATGGTGGCAAGCTGGATACGCAGTTCAAGGGCCTGAACGAACAGGTTGCTGCGCTGAAGGCCGCGCAGGCTGATGGCGCCAAGCTGGACGGGCAGCTCAAGAGCCTGGGCAACGAGGTGGCAGCGCTGAAAAAGCAGGGTAACCCGAGCGCGGCCATCCAGGACCTGGAGCAGGACATCCTGGTGCTCAAGAGCCAGATCGACAACCGCCCGGCCGCGGCGGCGTCCAGTGGTGCTTCGGTGCAGGAATTCGACGCCTTCCGGGCGCAGACGACCCGCAACCTGAATACCTTGCAGAGCCAGATCCAGAACCTGCAGCAGCAGATCAATGCCCGGCCGTGACATTGTAGGGGAGGGCTTTGCCCTCCTATCGCGACACAAGGCCGCTCCTACAGGAAATCGCGTTCCCCTGTAGGAGCGGCCTTGTGTCGCGAAAGGGCCGCAAAGCGGCCCCGGCGATTTCAGTTACAACCGCGGATAATCGATGTACCCCACCGGCCCCTTGCCATAGAAAGTCTCCGGCCGCGCCTCGTTCAACGGCGCATCCGCCGCCAGCCGCGCCGGCAGGTCAGGGTTGGCAATGAACGGCACGCCAAACGCCACGGCGTCGGCCTTGCCATTGGCCAGGGCTGCATTGGCACTGGCCTTGTCAAACCGCTCATTGACGATGTACGGGCCACCGAACGCCTCTTTGATCAGCGGGCCGATACTGTCATCGGCCTCCTTTTCCCGCGAGCAGATGAAGGCAATACCCCGCTTGCCCAGCTCACGGGCCACGTAGGTAAAGGTTTCGGCACGGTCGGCATCGCCCATGTCATGGGCATCGGCACGCGGCGCCAGGTGCACGCCCACGCGGTTTGCGCCCCACACCTCGATGGCCGCATCGGTCACTTCCAGCAGCAGCCGCGCACGGTTTTCCAGCGAGCCGCCGTAGCGGTCGGTGCGCTGGTTGGTGCTGCTCTGCAGGAACTGGTCGAGCAGGTAGCCGTTGGCACCGTGGATCTCCACGCCATCGAAACCGGCAGCCTTGGCATTCTCGGCACCGCTGCGGTAGGCCTCGACGATGTCGATGATTTCTTCGGTTTCCAGCGCGCGTGGGGTGGGGTAGTCACTGAGCGGGCGCACCAGGCTTACATGGCCCTTGGGCTGGATCGCGCTGGGGGCTACCGGCAGCTCGCCGTTCAGGTAGCTGGGGTGGGAGATGCGGCCAACGTGCCACAGCTGCAGGAAGATGCGCCCGCCAGCGGCATGCACGGCCTTGGTCACATTGTTCCAGCCACGCACTTGCTCGTCGTTCCAGATACCAGGGGTATCCGGGTAGCCGACGCCCATGGCACTGACCGAGGTCGCCTCGCTGAGGATCAGCCCGGCGCTGGCGCGCTGCACGTAGTACTCGGCCATCAGCGCATTGGGCACGCGGCCTTCGTCGGCCCGGCAGCGGGTGAGCGGGGCCATGATGATGCGGTTGGGCAGTTGCAGGTCGCCCAGGGTGATCGGATCGAAAAGCGTGGTCATGACGGTTACCTGCCTGTTCAGAGTGCTTGGCGCAGTTGTTCGAGAAACGCCTGGATAGTGGCTTCGTTGCGTTTGAAGAAGTGCCATTGGCCGATCTTCTGGCTGCTGATCAGCCCGGCGCGCTGCAGGGTGGCCAGGTGGGCGGAGACGGTCGACTGCGACAGGCCGCAGCGTTGGTCGATCTGCCCGGCACACACACCGTTCTCGGTGCTGTGGTACTGGTCGGGGAATTGCGTTGCCGGGTCCTTCAGCCAGCTGAGGATTTCTCGCCTGACCGGGTGGGCCAGCGCTTTTATGATTTCGTCGAGATCGAGAGGCATGGGTTGAGGCTCGTTGTAGCGGTATATCGCGATAGGGCGAAATGTAAATCGTGGATTCCCGATATACAAATATGAAGAGGTTCTGAGCTGAGCACGAATCGCTATATCGCGTTATAACGATATAGGCGGCGGCGGTGCTAGACTGCGCTCATGAACTACCTCGCACACCTGCACCTTGGCGGCCCGGCGCCGCAACAACTGCTTGGCAGCCTGTATGGCGACTTCGTCAAAGGCTCGCTGGAAGGGCGCTTCCCGCCTGCGCTGGAGGCGGCCATCCGGCTGCACCGGCATATCGACAGCTATACCGACCAGCACCCGTTGGTGCTGGCGGCACTGGCGCGCTTTCCGCGGGAGCGGCGGCGCTTTGCCGGCATTGTTCTGGATGTGTTTTTCGACCATTGCCTGGCCCGGCATTGGCGGGATTATGCCGAGCAGCCGCTGGCGCAGTTCACCGGGGACTTTTATCGGGTGTTGCTGGCGGAGCCCGAGTTGCCGGGGCGGCTGGCGGGGATTGCGCCGTTCATGGCGGCGGATGACTGGCTGGGGGCGTATGGCGACTTTGCCACGCTGGAGCAGGTGTTCAACGGTATTGCCCGGCGCTTGTCGCGGCCGGAGGGGATGGTTGGGGTGATGGGGGAGCTGGAGCGGCTGTATGAGCCATTGCTGGCGGACTTCAGGGAGTTTTATCCACAGTTGCAGGCGTTTGCAGCAGCGGGGCGGATGTCTGACAGTTAGTGCTGGGTTGGCGTTGCCGGCCTCTTCGCGGGTAAACCCGCTCCCACAGGTACACCACAGAACCCAGGATAAGTGCCATCCCTGTGGCTCCCACAGGTACACCACAGAACTCAGGATGAGTGCCATCCCTGTGGCTCCCCACAGGTACACCACAGAACCCAGGATGAGTGCCATCCCTGTGGCTCCCACAGGTACACCACAGAACTTAGGATGAGTGCGGTCCCTGTGGCTCCCCACAGGTACACCACAGAACTCAGAATGAGTGCGGTCCCTGTGGGAGCGGGTTCACCCGCGAAGGGGCCAGAACAGGCAGTGCATAAAACTCAGGCAGCCCGCGCCTGCCGCCGTGGCGCCAGCTCAACTTCTTCAACCCCGAACAACGCCAGGTGAATCGCCTGCTGCGCCTGCAACGCCAGCACCGCTCGCTCCTTGCCCACGCTGCCGATCGGCTGCAGCAGGTGAATGCATACCTCGCCCCGCGGCAGGGCAAACAGGCGCATCAGGTGCGACACCAGGTCATCGTCACCAATGAACGGTGCAATCGGGTCGATCTGGCCATCGCGCAGGTACTGGATGGCGACCGGCTGCACCGCCACGCCACGGTCGATGGCGCCTGCCAGCAGGCGACCATGGAAGGTGCGCAGGGTACGGCCGCTGGTGGTGGTGCCTTCCGGGAAGATCAGCAGCGGCCGGGCCAGGCCCAGCTGCCCGGCGATCTGTTCACGCAGGCGCTGGCTGTCGCCCCCGCCACGGCGGATGAACAGGGTGCCGGCCTTTTCCGCGAGCCAGCCGGCCACCGGCCAGTGGCGCACTTCGGCCTTGGACAGGAACGACAGCGGCAGCAGCATGCCGAGCAGGGGGATATCGGTCCAGGACACGTGGTTGCTGACCCACAGCATCGGCCGCTGCGGCAACTCGCCGACCACCCGCACATCGAAGGGCAGGGCCGCGACCAGGCGCTTCATGAACAGGCAGGTCCAGCGCTGGCGGCGCTCGATGGGCGCCTTGAACCCCAGGCGTTCGCCCAGGGCGATCACGCTGGCCATCAGCATGCCCAGCAGCAGTACCAGCAGCAGTCGAGTCAGGCGGGCCATTACCCGCAGCTTCGGCATCAGACCGCTGCCTTGAAGTGGCGGGCGTAGCGTGGGCACAGTTCGTCGCGCTTGAGCAGGATGAACACGTCGGCCACCTGGAAGTCTTCGTCCCAGCACGGCTCGCCGCAGATCTTCGCGCCCAGGCGCATGTACGCCTTGAGCAGCGGTGGCATTTCGGCAATGACGTTGTTCGGCAGGGCCAGGTTGGGCAACGGGTTCTTCGGCTCGGCGCGCAGGTGTTCGGTGCACAGGTAGCGGTCACGCAGGCGCTGCATTACCGCGTGGGCCTGCACCCCGCCATCCTGCATGGGGATGCTGGCGCAGCCCATCAGGTAGCTGTAGCGGCCTTCGTTGAGCACTTCGGCCAGTTCGCCCCAGAGCACGGCGATGGTGCCGCCGTTGCGGTAATCGGGGGCTACGCAGGTACGGCCCAGCTCCAGGATCGGGCCCTGCAGCTGCAACAGGCCGTGCAGGCTGAATTCCTCTTCGCTATAGAAGCGGCCCAGGCTGCTGGCGGCCTGATGGTCGAGCAGGCGGGTGGTGGCAACCAGCTCGCCAGTGCTCAGGTCGCGTACGCCAATGTGGCGGCAGTGCACGTCGTAGTCGTCCATGTCCAGGCCTTGCTCGGCTCCTTTGAGCTTGGCCTTGAATTCGGCGCTGAACACTTTGTAGCGCAGGGCCTGGGCTTCCTGCAGGGCCGCGGCGCCAACCAGGCGTTCGGCTTGCAGACGGCGTTCGGTGCTGTTGTCGCCAGCGTGAGCGATCCGAGTCATTACGAGTCTCCATAAGCCAGCCATGAAGGGTTGCGGCCGGTCGGCTTTGTTGTGCAAAGTCAGCCTAGGTAGATGGGGTGTCACCCCTGTGAATCTTTGGTGATGCTTGCGTGACACCCCCTGAGCCTCAACTGAAAGCCCTTCAGCAAGGAGCCGACCGATGGCCTGGTTGCAACGACTCAACGACCCGCTTCGCCAAGCGCTGGCGGGCACCCTGGGCGAAACCTATGCCGCGCTGCTCGAGCGCCTTGGCCCGGTTGCCCCGTTCGAACTGGCGGTGCTCGGCGGGCGCGCGATGGCCACCCCGGGCCTGGCCTTCCTGGTCGGCTACCAGGCCGCCTTGCGCGTGCTGTGGCCCAGTGCTCCACCGAGCCTCGGTGCCCTGTGCGCCACCGAGCGGCGCAGCGTGCGGCCGGCGGAGATGCGCACGCGCCTGGACGGCTTGCGGCTGACCGGCAGCAAGGACTTCGTCACTGCCGGCCTGGAGGCGGAATGGCTGCTGGTGGCGGCGCGCTGCGAGGCGACGGGCGCGGCGCCGCAGTTGAACCTGGCGGTGGTCTACCCCGGGGAGCCTGGTGTGACGCTGGAAGCGCTGCCGACCCTGCCGCTGATGCCGGAGGTGGGCCATGGGCGACTGGTGCTGGACCAGGCGGCGTGCGAGTTGCTGGCCGGTGATGGTTGGGATGCCTATGTGAAGCCGTTCCGTTCGCTGGAGGACTTGTATGTGCTTACGGCGTTGACGGCCTGGCTGTATGGCGTGGGGCAGGAGTGCGCCTGGCCGCAGGCCCTGCGCCTGCAGTTGCTTGGGCTGCTGGCCGGGTGTGCCGAAGGTAGCCGGCAGTGCGCCGATAGCGTTGGCTGCCATTTGTTGCTGGGGGGATTGTTTGCACAGTTCCAGGCGCTGCGAGGGGAGATCGATGCTGCGTTGGCGGCGGGGCCGGCGCAGTGGGCGCAGATCTGGCAGCGTGACCAGGGGGTGATGGCGCTGGCGGCGGCGGCGCGGGAGAAGCGGCTGAACAAGGCTTGGGCTGCTGCGGGATTGTCATGAATGCCTGATAGGCTTGTGTGATCCGATGAATCCTGGGGCCGCTTTGCGGCCCTTTCGCGACACAAGGCCGCTCCTACAGGTACAGCGTCAGCCTGAACTTGACGCGTTCCTCTGTAGGAGCGGCCTTGTGTCGCGATAGGGCTGCGCAGCGGCCCCAATAATGGCGATCACGATGAAGGTACTGTTGATCATCCTGATATTGCTTGCGGGTTGTGCCCGGGCCGAAGACTGGCCTGAACCCGACTGGCCAATCGACAACACCCCCCTCGACTGGCAAGCCGTCGACGCCTACGCCTTCCCCGCACACACCACCCCCGAACGCAGCGGCATCCGCACCGACGCCTTGCTGATCATCCGCGACGGCCGCATCCTCCACGAACGCTACGCCGCCCCCAGCACCGCCGCCACCGCCCACCTGACCTGGTCGATCAGCAAGAGCGTACTCGCCACGCTATTGGGCGTAGCCCAGGGCGAAGGCCGCTTCCAGCTGCAGGACCCGGTCACCCGCTTCTACCCGGCCATGCACGCCCATCCCGGCGTGCGCATGGCCGATCTGCTGCATTGGGCCAGCGGCCTGGACTGGCAGGAAGACTACGAATACGCCCCGCTCAAGTCCTCGGTGGTGGCCATGCTGTATACCCGTGGCCGCGAGGACATGGCGGCCTATGCGGCGGCGCGGGAAGCGGTGGCCAGCCCGGGCCAGCGGTTTCTCTATTCCAGTGGCGACAGCAACCTGCTGGCCGCCGCGTTGCGCGGCATGCTCGATGCCGGTCAGTACCCCGACTACCCCTGGCATGCGCTGTTCACTCCGTTGGGGATCGACAGCGCGGTATGGGAGCGTGACCGCGCAGGTACCTATGTGGGTTCGTCCTACCTGTACCTCAGCGCTCGCGACCTGGCGCGCATCGGCCTGCTGATGCAGCGCGACGGGCGCTGGCAGGATCGGCAATTGCTGCCCAAGCCCTGGGTGGCTTTCAACCGCACGCCGTTTGCCGAGGCCGAAGCGCTGCCCGGCGAGGCCAACCCCGGTGGCCACTGGTGGCTCAACCAGCCGCTGGCCGGCGCTGCACGGCCTTGGCCGAGTGCACCCGCAGACACCTACGCAGCCCTTGGCCACTGGGGCCAGGCGCTGTACGTGCTACCCGCGCAAAAGCTGGTGATCGTGCGTTACGCCGATGACCGCGACGGCAGCTACCAGCACGACGAACTGCTCAAGCGGATACTCGCGGCGCTGGCTGGGGAGGGGGCATGAAGCGGGGGCTGCTGGTGGTGTTGCTGGGGCTGGTGTACTGGGCCTGGCACGAGCGCCAGGCCTTGGCGGACTTCCCCGGTATCCTTTCGGCCTACTCGGCCAAGGAATATTGCTCGTGCCGCTTCGTCATGGGGTTCGAGCCGGCGCATTGCCAAGGCTACGTGAAGCAATGGCTGCCGCTGAGCCTGCTGGAGGAAGACAGCCAACAGCGGCAGATCACCGCTGAAGGCCTGGGCCGTCGCAATCAGGCCGCCTGGCAAGGCCCGCGCGAGGGCTGCCGCTTGCTGCCGTGAAGGCGGGCGGGTAAGGTTGGCGGCCTGGTTTCACGAGATCTGTCATGTTCAAGCTGCCCCGCCTGCTGCCCGCCTTGTTGCTGGCTTTTTGCCTGCCCGCCCATGCCAACTGGCACCTCGATGGCGAGTCTTCGCGCCTTTCGTTCATTACCGGCAAGAACGGTAACACCGCCGAAGTGCACCGCTTCCTGGTGCTGCATGGCACGGTCGACCGCAAGGGTGTGGCCGGGTTGAGCATCGAGATGGACTCGGTGAGCAGCGGTATTCCGCTGCGTGATGAACGCATGCGCGAGGACCTGTTCGAGGTCGAGCGCTTTGCCGAAGCCAAGGTGCAGGCGCAACTGGACCTGCGGCCGATCAACGACCTGGCCAACGGTGCCCAGATCGAATTGCGCCTGCCATTGACGGTGACCCTGCATGGCCAGTCGCACAGCTACAACGCCCTGCTGCTGGCCACCCGCCTGGACGAGCGACGCTTCCAGGTGGTGACCCTTGAGCCCCTGGTGCTGCGCGCCGAGGATTTCGGCCTGCTGCCGGGGCTGCAACGCCTGCGCAAGCTCGCCGGGCTCAAGTCCATCAACCCGTCGGTGCCGGTTAGCGCGGTGCTGATCTTCACCGCCCGCTGACATGCCGGGGCCGGTCTTTCCCTGGCGGGATGGCAATCAGTTCGAACTGCTGATCGACGGCCCCGAGTTTTTTCCGCGCATGCTCCTGGCGATCATGCGCGCCGAGTTCCAGGTCGACCTGGAGCTGTACCTGGTCGAAGCCGGTGACTGCGCGGATGCGGTGGTCGAAGCGCTGGAGCAGGCTGCCCGACGTGGCGTGCGGGTGCGCTGCCTGTTCGACGACTATGGCTCGCTGGCTTTCAACAGCCAGTTGCGTCAGCGCCTGCTGGACGCAGGTGTGTACCTGCGCTGGTACAACCGCCTGCGCTGGAAGCGTGGCCTGCGCAACCTGTACCGCGATCACCGCAAGTTGCTGCTGGTGGACGAGCGCTGGGCAGTGGTGGGCGGCACGGGCGTCACCGACGAGTTCTGGACACCGGGCGAGGCGACCAGTGAATGGCACGAGGTGATGGTGCAGATGCAGGGGCCGGTGGTAAGCGACTGGCAGTTGCTGTTCGACCGCCAGTGGCACGCCAACAACCGTCGCACTGCCTGGCGCCCCGCCGAGGGCTTTGGCCTGCCGCGCCTGCCCAAGGTGCCTGCGCAGGGGCAGGGCATGGGCCGGGTGGCCTATGCCGACGCCCGCCAGCACCAGGACATCCTGCATTCGCTGGTGCGGGCGATCAACAGCGGCAAGCAGCGAGTGTGGCTGGCCACGCCTTACTTCCTGCCGACCTGGAGCGTGCGCCGGTCGCTGCGCCGGGCTGCCGGCAAGGGGGTCGATGTGCGGCTGCTGCTGACCGGGCCGCGCACCGATCACCCCTCGGTACGTTACGCCGGGCACCGCTATTACCCGCGTCTGCTGCGCGCCGGGGTGCGCATCTACGAGTACCAGCCGTGTTTCCTGCACCTGAAGATGGTGCTGATCGACGACTGGGTCAGTATCGGCTCATGCAACTTCGATCACTGGAACCTGCGCTTCAACCTCGAGGCCAATATCGAGGCACTCGACCCGCCGCTGACGGCTGCCGTGCAAGCCAGTTTCGAGCGTGATTTCGCCTTGAGCGAGGTGGTCGACCTGGGCCACTGGAATGCCCGGCCGCTGTGGCGCCGGCTCAAGCAGCGGTTGTGGGGTTGGCTGGACCGGTTGGTGGTCAACTTGCTCGACCGTCGCGACTGAGACCGGCTATCGTGCAGTGACTGTCTCAAGGCAATCGAAGGAGTGGGTGCGATGACGGCGAAGAAAATTCTCATGTTGGTCGGCGACTACGTCGAAGATTACGAAGTCATGGTGCCGTTCCAGGCGCTGAGCATGGTCGGGCACACGGTGCATGCGGTATGCCCGGAAAAGGTCGCGGGGCAGACCGTGCGTACCGCGATTCATGATTTCGAGGGCGAACAGACCTACAGCGAAAAACCGGGGCACAACTTTGCCCTGAACTACGATTTCGTGCGGGTGCGTGCCGAGGGTTACGACGCGTTGCTGATCCCGGGTGGACGTGCACCGGAGTACCTGCGCCTGGATGAGCGGGTGCTGGAGCTGGTGCGGGCGTTCGACCAGGCCGGCAAGCCGATCGCGGCGGTATGCCATGGTGCCCAGTTGCTGGCGGCGGCCGGCGTGCTGGAAGGGCGCGAATGCAGTGCGTACCCGGCGTGCGCCCCGGAAGTGCGCTTGGCGGGCGGGACATTCATCGATATCGCGGTGGACCAGGCGCATGTGGACGGCAACCTGGTGACGGCACCGGCATGGCCGGCGCATCCGGCGTGGCTGGCGGCATTCCTCAAGGTGCTTGGTACCCGTATTGCCTGACAGGGCCTCTTCGCGGGCATGCCCGCTCCCACATGTACCTCACTGCTCTCAAGTCGTGTGGGATCCCTGTGGGAGCGGGCGTGCCCGCGAAGAGGCCAGTACAGGCAATACACTCTAATCAGGCCACCTGCTCAACCCAGTCATTGAGGTTGTAGTAGTTGGTCACCCGGGCAATCTTCCCGCAATGGATATAGAAAAACGCCCCCGCCGGCAGTACATAGGTCTGCCCGTTGGCCGCCGGCAACCCTTCGTCATCGGCCAGATATTCCCCATGCACGGTGAACTCCGCCGCCGCGCGGCTGCCGTCGGCGTTCTGCATCACCACGATATCGGCCAGGCGCTCGCGGTAGCAGCGGTTCATCTTGTCCATGAACGCTGCAAACCGGGCCTTGCCCATCTGCCGCTCGCCCTGGTTGATGTCGTGGATCACATCCTCGCTGAGCAGGGCGAGAAAGGCCGGCATGTCGCCAGCATTGAAGGCGGCGTAGTAAGCATTTACCAGTTCGGTAGCGGTCATGGAACAATACCTGTCGTGGAGGGAAAAGGCGGGTCGTTGCTCCGGATGATAGGGTTTCCCCTCAAGCCCGGCTTAGCCGAGCGCGTCATCCACATCGACAAAACGACCGCCAAGCATGGAAATACGCCTGTTGCACGGCGCCGCTATCGCGCCTTACATCGATGACCTCGCTCGCCTGCGCCTTACCGTGTTCCGCGAGTTTCCCTACCTTTACGACGGCACCCCGGAGTACGAGGCCGACTACCTGGCCACCTATGCCCGCTCCGGGCGCAGCCTGGTGGTGCTGGCACTGGACGACGGCAAGGTCGTTGGCGCCTCCACCGGCCTGCCGCTGGTGGATGTCGCCCCCGAGTTCCAGCAGCCGTTCCTGGCCCAGGGGCGCGACCCGGCCAGCGTGTACTACTTCGGTGAATCGGTGGTACTGCGCGACTACCGTGGCCAGGGCCTGGGGGTGCGCTTTTTCATCGAGCGCGAGTCCTACGCACACAAGCTGGCCGAGTTCGACTACTGCGCGTTCTGTGCGGTCGAGCGGCCAGGCGTGCATCCACGGCGGCCAGCGGACTACAAGCCATTGCATGGCTTCTGGCGTAACCGCGGCTTCCTGCACGACCCGTCGCTGCGCACCAGCTACGCCTGGCGCGACCTGGACGAGCAGGAAAGCTCCGACAAGCTGATGTCGTTCTGGCTCAAGGAACTGCCGATATGATCCGTCTGGCGGCCTGCCAGTACGCCATCGAGCTGCATGAAACCTGGGAGGCCTACGCCGACCACCTGCAAGGCCTGTGTGCCGAAGCGGTGGAGGCGGGGGCCCGCCTGCTGCTGTTGCCGGAGTACGCCGGGCTGGTGCTCAGCGGGCAGCTGAGTGCCGAGCAGCGGGGTGACCTGAAGGCCTCCATCGTCGGCATCCAGCCGCTGATCGAGCCCTGGAAGGCCTTGTGCGAGAGCCTTGCCCGGCGCTGGGGAATCTACCTGCAACCGGGTAGCATACCGGTGCTGGACCGCGATGGGCGCTACCGCAACCGTGCCTGGTTGTTCGGCCCCAAGGGCGTGCTGGGTTATCAGGACAAGCTGATGATGACCCGTTTCGAACGGGAGCAATGGGATATAGCCGCAGGCCAGGGGTTGCAGGTGTTCGACACCGAACTGGGGCGCCTGGGCATCCTGATCTGCTACGACAACGAATTCCCGATGCTGGCACGGCGTCTGGCCGAGGGTGGTGCCGACCTGATCCTGGCGCCGAGCTGTAACGACACCGAGGCGGGTTACCACCGGGTGCGTATCGGTGCCCAGGCGCGGGCGCTGGAGAACCAGATTGCGGTGTTGCAGAGCCCTACGGTCGGGCTGGCGCCCTGGTCGCCGGCGCTGGACGAGAATATCGGCCGGGCAGGGCTGTTCGTGCCGCCGGATCATGGGATGCCGGGGGATGGGGTGGTGGCCTTGAGTGAAGAATCGAGCCCTGCAACCAGTCAGTGGCTGGTCTGTGAGGTGGACCTTGAGGAAGTACGGCGGGTGAGGCGGGAAGGGCAGGTGTTTACCCGCAGGGACTGGCCGGAGCAGTTCGAAAGAATTGTGTAGAACAGGGGCGGCCTCTTCGCGGGTGAACCCGCTCCCACAGGTAGCGCGTAGCCCCAGGCTTGCGCTGTCCCTGTGGGAGCGGGTTTACCCGCGAAGAAGGCGACACTGTTACATCAGGCTTACTTCACTTCGACTGCCAGGCTCTGGGCAATCTTGCTCTGCCACAGGGCAGGGCCAGTGATGTGTACCGACTCACCGTTGCTGTCCACGGCGACGGTCACCGGCATGTCCTTGACCTCGAACTCGTAGATCGCTTCCATGCCCAGCTCGGCGAAGGCCAGGACCTTCGACTTGCGGATGGCCTGGGCCACCAGGTAGGCAGCGCCGCCGACGGCCATCAGGTACACGGCCTTGTTGTCCTTGATCGCTTCGATGGCGGCAGGGCCGCGCTCGGACTTGCCGATCATGCCCAGCAGGCCGGTCTGCTCGAGGATCTGGCGGGTGAACTTGTCCATGCGGGTGGCGGTGGTCGGGCCGGCTGGGCCTACCACTTCGTCACCGACCGGGTCGACCGGGCCAACGTAGTAGATGAAGCGGCCTTTCAGGTCCACCGGCAGCTCTTCGCCACGGTTGAGCATTTCGACCATGCGCTTGTGCGCGGCATCGCGGCCGGTCAGCATCTTGCCGTTGAGCAGGATGGTTTCGCCCGGCTTCCAGCTGGCGACTTCTTCCGGGGTGATGGCGTCGAGGTTGACGCGACGGGCGCTCGGGCCGGCTTCCCAGACGATTTCCGGGTAGGCGTCCAGCGACGGCGCTTCCAGCTCGGCCGGGCCGGAGCCATCGAGCACGAAGTGGGCGTGGCGGGTGGCGGCGCAGTTGGGGATCATGCACACCGGCAGCGAAGCGGCGTGAGTCGGGTAGTCCATGATCTTGACGTCGAGCACGGTGGTCAGGCCACCCAGGCCCTGGGCGCCAATGCCCAGCTGGTTGACCTTCTCGAACAGCTCCAGGCGGATTTCTTCCAGGCGGTTCTGCGGGCCACGGGCTTTCAGTTCGTGGATGTCGATGGACTCCATCAACACTTCCTTGGCCATCACGGCGGCCTTCTCGGCGGTACCGCCGATACCGATGCCGAGCATGCCAGGCGGGCACCAGCCAGCGCCCATGGTCGGGACGGTCTTCAGTACCCAGTCGACGATCGAGTCGGACGGGTTGAGCATGGCCATCTTCGACTTGTTCTCCGAGCCGCCGCCCTTGGCTGCGACATCGACCTCGACCTTGTCGCCGGGGACGATGGAGTAGTGGATCACTGCCGGGGTGTTGTCCTTGGTGTTCTTGCGGGCACCGGCCGGGTCGGCCAGGATCGAAGCGCGCAGGACGTTTTCTGGCAGGTTGTAGGCGCGACGCACACCTTCGTTGATCATGTCGTCGACGCTCAGGGTGGCGCCGTCCCAGCGCACGTCCATGCCCACGCGCACGAACACGGTGACGATACCGGTGTCCTGGCAGATCGGGCGATGGCCGGTGGCGCACATGCGCGAGTTGATGAGGATCTGGGCGATGGAATCGCGCGCAGCAGGCGACTCTTCACGCAGATAGGCCTCGTGCATGGCCTGGATGAAATCGACGGGGTGGTAGTACGAGATGAATTGCAGGGCGTCGGCGACGCTCTGAATCAGGTCGTCTTGCTTGATCACGGTCATGCAGCGCGCTCCTCTTAAAGACGGGAACATTCATTACGGCGCTCGACGGTGCCGACCAGCGTGTCGAAGCGCCTTGCAAGGCGCCGGCAGGTCAGGCCGACGGAAAAAGGCGCGGCAGTATAGCGCGCATCCGTGCCGGGCACACCTGCGGCCGGTCTGGACCATGGTCGGCAGGTGGCAGGCATTCTTTTTGCTGCTGGGTTGCGCGGCTGGCCGTAAAATCGATTGGGGCTGCTGCGCAGCCCTTTCGCGACACAAGGCCGCTCCCACATGGGCCGGTGTACGCCGTGCCTTTGTGGGAGCGGCCTTGCGTCGCGAAAGGGGCGCAAAGCGTCCCCAGCAATCCAAAGCGGGAAGAGAAACCAGAACATGCCCGAACTTTGCGTGGGCGAGCGCCGCTGGGCGGTGCCGACCGGCAGCAACCTGCTCGATGCCCTGAACGAGGCCGGGCTGAATGTGCCCTACAGTTGCCGCGCCGGCAGTTGCCATGCCTGCCTGGTGCACTGCCTGGGCGGGCAACCGCTGGATGCCATGCCCGAGGCCCTGGCGCAGGACAAGCATGCCCAGGGCTGGCGCCTGGCCTGCCAGTGCCGGGTAGTCGAGGACCTGCGCGTGGCGCTGTTCGACCCGCAGCAGGATGGCGTGCCGGCGCAGGTCTGTGCCCTGGACTGGTTCGGCGATGTGCTGCGCGTGCGGCTGCGGCCCGAACGGGCAATGCGTTACCAGGCGGGGCAGCATGTGGTGCTGTGGAATGGCGCGGTGGCGCGGCCTTACTCCTTGGCCAGCCTGCCGGGCGAAGATGATTTCCTCGAGTTTCATATCGACTGCCAGCACCCCGGCGCCTTTTGTGACAAGGCCCGTGGCTTGCAGCTGGGTGATGTGCTGCGCCTGGGCGAGCTAAGGGGTGGGGCCTTGCATTACGACCCGGACTGGCAGCAGCGGCCGCTGTGGTTGCTGGCGGCGGGGACCGGGCTGGCGCCGTTGTGGAGCATCTTGCGCGAGGCTCTGCGGCAGGGGCACCAAGGGGAAATCAGGGTCATGCATGTGGCGCGCGAGGGCGTTGGGCATTATCTGGCCGAGCCGTTGCGGGAAATGGCGGATGTGAATGTCGAGTTGGTACTGGCAGAGCAGCTGGATGAAGCGTTGGCCGGGTTGCGGCCGTCATCGCGGCAGACGGTGGCGCTGGTGTGTGGGGCGCCGGGGAGTGTCGAGCGGTTTGCCCGGCGGCTGTTCATTGCCGGGGTGCCGCGGGGGCAGGTGTTTGCCGATGTGTTTGTCGAGCATGCCTGAGTGAGCAGGGGAGGGCTTTGCCCTCCTTTCGCGACACAAGGCCGCTCCTACAGGGGAATGCGTATCCCTTGTAGGAGCGGCCTTGCGTCGCGAAGGGCCGCAAAGCGGCCCCCTTTCAAGCAGGATCAACCGACCAGCGGATCACCGACATGCAGGATCTTCATGCCATTGGTGCCACCGATGGTGTGGTAGCTGTCACCCTTGGTCAGGATTACCCAGTCACCTTGCTCCACCAGGCCACGCTTGAGCAGTTCGTCGACCGCTGCCTGGCTCACCTTGTCGGCCGGCAGCGAGGCCGGGTCGAAGGCGATCGGGTACACGCCGCGGAACATGTTGGCACGGGCCTGGGTAGCGCGGTGCGGCGACAGGGCGAAGATCGGCACGTGCGAACGCAGGCGCGACATGATCAGCGGGGTGTAGCCACTCTCGGTCAGGGCGATGATCGCCTTCACGCCCGGGAAGTGGTTGGCGGTGTACATGGCCGCCAGCGCGATGCTCTCGTCGCAGCGCTCGAAGGTGGTGTGCAGGCGGTGGCTGGACTTCTGGCTGGTCGGGTGCTTTTCGGCACCCAGGCAGATGCGGGCCATGGCCTGGACGGCTTCGATCGGGTAGGCACCGGCGGCACTCTCGGCCGACAGCATCACCGCGTCGGTGTTGTCCAGCACGGCGTTGGCCACGTCGGACACTTCGGCACGGGTCGGCATCGGGTTCTGGATCATCGACTCCATCATCTGGGTCGCCACGATCACCGCCTTGTTGTTGCGGCGGGCGTGCTGGATGATCTTCTTCTGGATGGCGATCAGCTCGGCGTCGCCGATTTCCACGCCCAGGTCGCCACGGGCGACCATGACGGCGTCGGAGGCGAGGATCAGCTTGTCGAGGGTTTCGTCGTCGGCCACCGCTTCGGCGCGTTCGATCTTGGCCACCAGCCAGGCGCTGCCGCCGGCTTCGTCACGCAGCTTGCGTGCGTACTCCATGTCGCTGGCGTCACGCGGGAAGGACACGGCCAGGTAGTCCAGGTCCATTTCCGCGGCCAGCTTGATGTCGGCCTTGTCTTTCTCGGTCAGGGCCGGTGCGGTCAGGCCGCCACCTTTACGGTTGATGCCTTTGTGGTCCGACAGCGGGCCACCGATGATCACCACGCAGTGCAGGGCATCTGCGGTGGCGGTCTCGACGCGCATCACCACGCGGCCATCGTCGAGCAGCAACTCGTCACCAACGCCGCAGTCCTTGACCAGGTCGGGGTAGTCGATACCGACGATGTCCTGGTTGCCTTCGGTCAGCGGGTGGGCGGTGGAGAAGGTGAACTTGTCACCGATCTTCAATTCGATGCGCTTGTTGGCGAACTTGGCGATGCGGATCTTCGGACCCTGCAGGTCGCCCAGCAGTGCAACATGGCGGCCGTTCTTGGCGGCGATGTCACGGATCAGGCGCGCGCGGGCCTTGTGCTCGTCCGGAGTGCCGTGGGAGAAGTTCAGGCGTGCCACGTCCAGGCCGGCGAGGATCAGCTGTTCGATCACTTCCGGCGAGTTGCTGGCGGGGCCAAGGGTGGCGACGATTTTGGTACGGCGGATGCTCATGCACAGACTCCTATAGTGAAGCGCAGCGAAAGGCTACTCCTGAATCTCGCTGTAGTCATTGTTCCGTTGCACTACCTGCGACCAAGGCAGGGTGGCATTTGAACGGGCAGGGTATCCTTGCAAAAGGGTGTGAAGATTTGCCGGCAAAGGCCGATACACTGGCATCAAAGGAGACCCCCATGCGAGCCCTGATCGTTTTAGCCCTGGCGGCCAGCGCCGTCGGCTGCACCCGCTGGTCCATGGACCACCACCTGAACAATGCCTACCGCGCCTACGACCGTGGCGATTGCGCACGGGTCATGCTCGAGCTGTCGCAGGTCGACCGCACCAGCCGTGCGCGACCGTTCATCCACCCCGAGGTGTCGCTGCTGCGCGGCCAGTGCCTGGAGCGCCAGGCCTTGTACGTGGATGCGGCGCAGACCTACCAGTACCTGATCCAGCAGTACCCGGGCAATGAATACGCCTATCGTGCCCAGGCACGCCTGCAGACCCTGGAGAAACTCGGCCATTTGCGCGGCGCCGAAGCCGCCGTGGCAAACCCGGTGAGCGCCGCACCTTGGCGTTAACACCAAGGTGTGATTTATTTCACGGGATTTGCCGCGCGTGCTGCGCTAATCTGTAACTCAGCTGTTACAACAACCGCCAGTTCCACGTATTCCTGGCATCGGATACGGACTGCACTTGCGATCATGTTCAACAAGCGCCACATCGAACGCCATCAGCTGCCTTGTGTTCTCAAGGTGTTCAACCGCATTACCGGCCAGGCCATCGGCCAGCTGGGCAACGCCTCCGAAGACGGGCTGATGCTGATAAGCCAGCTACCTGTGCTGGTCGGGCCCGACTACGATCTGCAATTACGCCTGCCGCTGGTTGGTGGCGGGCATCAGTTCGTCAACCTTACCGCCAGCTGCCTGTGGTGCCGTGAAGACCAGACGCCGGGGCACTACGATTCGGGCTTCATGCTGCTGCAGGCGCCCCGCGAGTACGACGAATTCGTCCGCTCGTTGCGCGACTATTTCAGTTTCCGCCCCGCCAACGCCTCTGCCTGAGCCTCGGGCCCAGGCTCGCTGGAGTCGCGCCAGAATCGCGCTAGAATCGGGTCGACCTCGATACAGGACGACCCCGTGACCTCCAGCATTTTCTGGCACGACTACGAAACCACCGGCATCAACCCGCGCTGCGACCGGCCGCTGCAGGTGGCCGGCGTGCGCACCGACTTCGACCTCAACGAAATCGACGAGCCGATCAGCCTTTATTGCCGGCCCTCCGACGATATCCTGCCGCACCCGGCCGCCTGCCTGGTGACCGGCATCACTCCACAACTGCTGGCCGAACAGGGCCTGTGCGAAGCCGAGTTCATGACCCGGGTGCATGCGCAGCTGGCGCACCCTGGTACCTGTGGCGCCGGCTACAACACCCTGCGCTTCGACGACGAAGTGACCCGCTACAGCCTGTACCGCAACTTTTTCGACCCTTATGCCCGAGAGTGGCAGGGTGGCAACAGCCGCTGGGACCTGATCGACATCGTACGCACGGCCTATGCATTGCGCCCGGACGGCATCGAGTGGCCGCAGCAGGATGGGCGCACCAGCCTGCGCCTGGAGCTGCTGAGCAAGGCCAATGGCATCGACCATGGGCATGCCCACGAAGCGCTTTCCGATGTGCGGGCAACCATCGCCCTGGCCCGCCTGATCCGGCAGAAACAGCCCAAGTTGTATGACTGGCTGTTCCAGTTGCGCAGCAAGCATAAAGTGATGGAGCAGATCCATTTGTTGCAGCCACTGGTGCATATATCCGGGCGCTTCTCGGCGGCACGCAATTACCTTGGTGTCGTATTGCCACTGGCCTGGCACCCGCGTAATCGCAATGCACTGATTGTGTGCGACCTGCATCAGGAAACCCTACCGTTACTACGGGAAAGTGCTGAAGTTCTACGCCAGCGTTTGTATACCCGCCATGAAGAACTGGCCGAAGGCGAATTACCCGTGCCGCTCAAATTGGTGCAGATCAATCGCTGCCCGGTACTGGCGCCACTTTCGGTATTGCGCCCGGCTGATCAACAACGGTTGGGTCTGGACTTGACGTTGTTACAATTGCGCGGCGAAGAATTGGCCAAGCAACAGGCGCAATGGCAAGACAAGCTGGAACACATCTACGGCAAGGAAGACTTCGCCCCGAGTGAAGACCCGGAACAACAGTTGTATGACGGTTTTCTGGGGGACCGTGACCGCCGCTTATGTGAGCAAGTTCGTGCACTGGAACCGGCGCAGTTGGGCCGTGGGCAGTGGATGTTCGATGACCCGCGCCTGCCTGAACTGTTGTTCCGCTATCGGGCGCGCAACTTCCCCGAGACCCTGACCGGCGAAGAGCGGCAACGCTGGTTCAGCTTCTGCCAGCAGCGCCTGAGCGACCCGCATTGGGGTGCGCCGAATACGCTGGGCGACTTCGAACAGGCGCGGCAGCAGGCCTGGGAGGGCGCCGACGAGGCGGGGCGGCGCGTGCTGGACGCGTGGCAGGTACATGCCCGGCAATTGCAGGCACAGTTTGCAATTGGCTGAGCGCTGACACAAAACGCGGACAAACAAAAACGCCGGCAATATGCCGGCGTTCTTGTTGCGATAAGCAGCAGGCGTGTGCGGACAATCAGTCCAGCAGGGTCGCCCAGCTTTCAACCACATCGCCACCCCACTTGGCTTTCCATTCTTTCAGGGTCTTGTGGTTGCCGCCTTTGGTTTCGATCACTTCATTGTTGTGCGGGTTCTTGTATTGCTTGACCTTGCGTGCACGCTTGGTGGCGGTAGTCTTGACCGCACCACGAGGTGCCTTGCTCAGTTTCGACTCTGGGTCGAGCAGGGCAATCACGTCGCGCAGCGACTTGGAGTACTCGCCCATCAGTGTGCGCAGTTTGCCTTCGAACTCCAGTTCTTTCTTCAGCTTGTCATCCTGCGACAGGTTGGCCAGGCGGGCCTGAAGTTCCTTGATGGCTTCTTCGGTAGCGCGGTACTCGTTGATCAGGGACATGGAGTGTTCCTTAATGCGTGTTCAGAAATGTGTGGGGCAATAATAGACAGGCAATACTCGCAAGTAAACATATTGTTGGGCAATTAACTGTTAACTAAGCTGTGACAACCAATTCTCTACGTGAACAAAAATTTACAATTAACCCTGCATTTCGTCATGTCTGTCAGAGAATGCCGGCAGTGCATCTCGTCAGGAACACAGGCCACGGCCGCTGCGATCAATACTGCGTTTTTCCTGGCGGGCCGCTAGAATGAGCGCCTTTGCGAAGTTCTGGAGTCTCATTCATGCGCACCTATCGTCTGGTGATCGCCTGCCCCGACCGTGTTGGCATCGTGGCGAAAGTCAGTAATTTCCTGGCCTTGTACAATGGCTGGATCAACGAAGCCAGCCACCACTCCGATGAGCAGAGCGGTTGGTTCTTCATGCGCCATGAAATCCGCGCCGAATCGCTGCCATTCGGTATCGAAGCCTTCCGCGAGGCGTTTGCGCCGATCGCCGAAGAGTTCTCCATGACCTGGCGCATTACCGACTCGGCGCAGAAAAAGCGCGTGGTGCTGATGGCCAGCCGCGAGTCGCACTGCCTGGCCGACCTGCTGCACCGCTGGCACACCGATGAGCTGGACTGCGAGATCCCTTGCGTGATCTCCAACCACAACGACCTGCGCAGCATGGTCGAGTGGCACGGTATTCCGTTCTTCCATGTACCGGTCGACCCCAAGGACAAGGCCCCGGCCTTTGCCGAAGTTTCGCGTCTGGTGCAGGAGCACGCCGCCGACGTGGTGGTGCTGGCCCGCTACATGCAGATCCTGCCGCCGCAACTGTGCCAGGACTATGCTGAAAAAGTGATCAACATCCACCACAGCTTCCTGCCGTCGTTCGTCGGCGCCAAGCCGTATCACCAGGCCGCCCTGCGTGGTGTGAAGCTGATCGGCGCGACTTGCCACTACGTCACCGAAGAGCTGGACGCCGGCCCGATCATCGAGCAGGACGTGGTGCGTGTCAGCCATGCCGACAGCATCGATGACATGGTCCGCTTTGGCCGTGATGTGGAGAAGATGGTGCTGGCCCGTGGCCTGCGTTATCACCTGGAAGACCGGGTGCTGGTGCATGGCAACAAGACTGTGGTGTTTGACTGATACAGACTGGTTGCCTGTGAGGTTCTGGGGCTGCTTTGCAGCCCATCGCGACACAAGGCCGCTCCTACAAGGGATCGCGTACCGGCACTGCGTCGCGTAACTCCTGTAGGAGCGGCCTTGTGTCGCGAAAGGGGCGCGAAGCGCCCCCAGCAATCTGAGGGATAAGCCGATGGCCAAGCAGCGCAACCAACCCACCGCCTCACCCCCACCCACCCTCGGTGAAGGCTGCCTGGCCCGCTACGACCCCGAAGCCCTGGCCGACACCGATGGCACCGATTTCCCCGGCGCCGCCGAACTTTGGCAGCAGCTCAACCCGCCTGACGCCGCCAACGCTCCAGCAGCGGGCGCGCCAGCAGGCACACAAACACCGGCCCACCCGCCAGCAGATAAAAGTAGTAAGTGACCGCCCGCCATATCAGGATCGCCGCAGCCGCGGTCGAACTGCCCACCAGTGGCGTCAGCAGGCTGGCCGAAGTCAGCTCGGCGGCACCGGCACCGCCAGGCAGCAGGCTGAACTGGCCGGCACTGAGCGAGAGCATCTGCACCAAAAAGCTGGGGATCCACGCCAGGTCTACCCCCAACCCCCTCAATACCAGATACAACACGCTGTAGCGCAGGCCCCAGTGGGCGCAGGTCAGGGTGAACACCAGGGTCAGCGTGCGCTTGGGCAGGCGCCAGGTCTGCGCCAGTGCGTCGATGAAGCGCAGCAGCTTGCGCGCCCAGCGCCACTTGCGCTGGCGGCTCATGCCCAGGCGGCGCAGCAACCTGCCGTTCACACGCATCACCGTGCGCCGGTAGCGCAGCAGGCCAATCACCCCGGCCAGTGCCGTGCACAACAGCAACGCGCTGCCCAGCAACATGCTTTCCTGGCTGCGGCCCAGGCTGTGGAACAGTGCATAGCCGGCAATCGCCAGCATCGCGCAGAAAAAGAACACCAGGTCGTTCAGCTGGTCCATGGCAAACACCGCGCCGCTGCGCGCCGGGCCGATCCGGTCGCGTGCCAGCAGGGCCATCAGGGTCAAGGGGCCGCCGCTGCCGCCGGGGGTGGTACAGATGGCGAACTCGGTAGCCATCACCACACCCAGGCTACGCAGGCGCCCAAGCCTTGCTCCTTGCTGGCCGAGCAACAGGCGCAAGCGGATGGCGTTGATGACCCAGCACAGCAGGATCATGCCCAGCAGGGTCAGCATCAGGCTGGGGGCGAAGCGCTGCAACCTCGGTAGCAGCTCGCTGCCACCGAGCAGGGCTGGCACCAGCACGGCACCGAGCAGTGCCAGGGCCAGCCAGGCCAAGCGGTTCATGCGCTGGCCTGGCGGTCGAGCCAGGTGGACTTGGTCAGGGGCTCGCGGCCCTGTGCCAGTAGCGTGTGCAAGGTGTTCAGCCAATAGTCGCGGGAGGCGCGATGGCGCATGTCCACCGGGTGCAGGCCCAGGCGCAGGGTCTGGGCGTCGTGCCAGCGCCGGCATTGCCAGTCGCACAGCACCCGTGACAGGCCGCGACGCCAGGCGCTGCGGGCACTCCAGACCAGCCCCGGGGCCTTGATCGCGGTGAAGTCTGGTAAACGGTACAAGTGCTGTGGCGTGCTGGTGTAGCGCAGCGGCAGGCGGCGCAGTGCCTGGCGGGTGCCTTCGCTCATCAGCCAGGCAGGCGCGACGAAGCCGGCCACCGGCCAGCCCTGCTGGGCGAACAGGGCCAGGCCGTGCTCCAGACGTTGCAGGGCCTGCTGCTGGTCCAGGGCGTAGAACTCGCCTTCATGGGTATAGATGCGGCGCATGAAGTATTCGCCTGGCGTGCGTGGTGGCGGGCCGTTGTCGGCATGGTAGAAGCCGTGCAGGGCAAGCTCGTCGCCCTGGGCCAGGCGCCGGTCGAGCAAGCGGCAGAAGGTGGGCGAGCGCTGCAGGGGGTTGCGGTGGTGAAAGTCCGGCACCACCAGCCAGGTCATGGGGATGCCGCCGATGGCGTCGACGGCCTGGACGAAGGGTTGATAGTCGGGCCAGGTCTCGGGCGCGACATCGTGCAGCACCAGCATCAGGCTGCGCGTTGGCGGCAGTGGCTCAGCCATGGGCACGGACCTGCGGCTGGTGGCCAAGCACGGCCTGGTAGTGCTGCAGCAGGCCGGCGACCACGTGGTCCCACGAATACTGCTGCTCGGCATGGCGACGGGCCTGAGCCCCGAGCTTGCGCACGCCGGCCTCGAACGCCTCCTGCACGGCCGTCGCCATGGCTTTGCTATCGTTGGGGCGGCACAGGCGCCCGCACTGTTCGTTGACGATTTCGCCGAAAGCACCGGCGCGCACGGCCACCACCGGCGTGGCGCTGGCCATCGCTTCGAGAATGACCAGGCCGAAGGTTTCCTGGTCGCCGGCGTGCACCAGCAGGTCGGCGCTGGCCATCAGCCGGGCGACTTCCGGAGCCGGGCAGAAGTGATCGATCACACTGACGTTCTGCGGCACGTTGGCCGGCATGTTCGAACCCACCAGCAGCAAGTGGTAGGGGTGGCCCAGGTGCTGCATGCACTCGAGCAGCACCGGCAGGTTCTTTTCCCGCGAGCCACGGCCGGCGTAGATCAGCAGGCGACTGGTGTCGGCAATGCCCAGTTCGGCACGCAACTGCGGGTCGCGCTGGCTGGGGTGGAAGGTGGCCAGGTCGACGCCCAGGCGCTGCACGTGCACATCGCGCACCCCCAGGCGGCGCAACTTGTCGGCCATGACCTGGCTGGGGGCCAGGACCCGGTCGAAATTGCCGTACAGCTTGCTGACATAGGCCTCTACATTGGGGGTGAACCAGTTGCCCATGCGGTTGCTGACCAGTAGCGGCAGGTCGGAATGGTAGAAGCCGATCACCGGCACATCGAGCTTGCGCCGCGCTTCCAGCGCAGCCCAGGCGGTCAGGTAGGGGTCGCCGACTTCGATCAGGTCGGGCTTGAGCCTGCGCAGCACATTGCACCAGGGGGCCAGGCGTACCGGGAAGCGGTAGCCATTGCCGAACGGCAGCGGCGGTGCGGGCACCTGGTAGATGCCATCGGCGTGCTGGGCGCTGGCACCGGGTATCAGCAAGCTGTGGCGGACGCCTTGGATGGCGTCGAGGCGGTGGTGTTTGGCATCAAGATAGGTACGTACGCCGCCGCTGGCGGGGGCGTAGAACATGGTGATGTCGGCGATGTGCACGATCAGCATCCCTCCGGGATCGTCTTCGGGTCTGTCATCCGGCGCTAACGGGCCGGCGATGACGCGCCTAAAGGTTGACCTATCAGAAGGATAGTTTGTTCGATCGGGGTTGGGCGGGGCGGGGGATCGGTGTGGGCTTCTTCGCGGGCTTGCCTGCTCCCACAGGGATCACCACGCATTCAAGAGCGGCGGAGATCCTGTGGGAGCGGGTTTACCCGCGAAGCAGGCGACGCGGTTTGCGATCAGATACGGAAGCTGCCCACCAGGTGCTTCAGGCGGCCGGCCTGCTGCTCCAGGTCGGAGCAGGCGCGCAGGGTGGCCTGCAGGTTTTCCACGCCTTCCTGGTTGAGCATGTTGATCTCGTTGATGTCCATGTTGATCGCCTCGACCACGGCGGTCTGCTCTTCGGTGGCGGTGGCCACCGACTGGTTCATGCCGTCGATCTCGCCGATGCGCACGGTAACGCTGTCCAGCCGCTCACCGGCCTGGTTGGCGATCTGCATGCTGTCCTGGCTGTGGCGCTGGCTCTGGTCCATGGTCTCGACCGATTCGCGCGCGCCGACCTGCAGTTCTTCGATCATGGTCTGCACCTGTTGCGCCGACTCCTGGGTGCGGTGCGCCAGGTTGCGTACTTCATCGGCTACAACCGCAAAACCACGCCCGGCTTCACCGGCGCGGGCCGCTTCGATGGCCGCGTTCAGCGCCAGCAGGTTGGTCTGCTGGGAAATGCTGGTGATCACTTCGAGGATCTGGCCGATGTTGACGGTCTTGCTGTTCAGCGTCTCGATGTGCGCGCTGGAAGTGACGATCAGGTCGGACAGGCGGTTCATTGCCGCAATGTTGCGTTCCACCACCTGCTGCCCTTCTTCGGCCAGCAACCGCGCCGAACTGGCGTGCTGCGAAGCCTGGGCGGCGTTGCCGGCAATTTCCTGGGCGGCGGCGCCCAGTTCGTTGATGGCGGCGGCCACGCTGTTGGTGCGGTTGGACTGTTCGTCGGAGTTGGTCATCGACGAGTTCGAGGCACTGATGACCCGCAGGGCTACTTCGTTGACCTGCTCGGTGGCCGAGGACACTTCGCGGATCGAGCTGTGAATACGCTCGACGAAACGGTTGAAGGCGCTGCCCAGGATGCCGAATTCGTCGTGGTTGTGAATACGCAGGCGCTTGGTCAGGTCGCCTTCACCTTCGGCGATGTCTTCCATGGCGCGGGTCATGGTGTGCAGCGGCTGCATCAGCACACGGATCAGCAGGCCGAGCAGGCCGATGATGATCACCACCGCCACCAGCGTGGCGATCACCGCCGAGGTGCGGAAGGTGCTGAGCATCGAGAAGGCCTTGTCCTTGTCCACCGACAGGCCGATGTACCAGTTGGCCGAAGGCAGGCCGGTGATCGGGGTGAAGGTCAGCAGGCGGGCCTGGCCTTCGCTCTGCACTTCGGTCAGCTCACCGGTCAGTTTCGGCGTGTGCTGCGGGAACAGGTCCGACAGCGACTTCATCACCAGGTCTTTGTCCGGGTGCACCAGGATCTTGCCCTGGTCGTTGACCAGGAAGGCGTAGCCCATGCCGCCGAAGTTCAGCGAGTTGATGATCTGCACCAGGCCGTCCAGGGCCAGGTCGCCACCGACCACGCCGACACTGGCGGAAACCTTGCTGAGGATGCCGATGACCATCTTGTTGGTGGTCATGTCGATGTACGGCTCGGTCAGGGTCGCGCCAGCGGCATTCATGCCGTCCTTGTACCAGGGGCGGGTGCGCGGGTCGTAGCCGTCGGGCATTTTCGAATCAGGGCGCACGCTGAAGCCACCGTCGACCTTGCCCAGGTAGACGGTGAGGAAGCTGGAAACCAGCGCATTCTGGCCCATCAGGGTTTCGGCGTTGGTCGGGGCCTGGGCTATGTTCTGTGCCAGGTTTTCCACCAGCTTGATACGGCCTTCGAACAGGTTGCGAATATTGGTCGAAGTGGAAGCGCCCATTTCAGCCAGATAGTTTTCGAGGTCCTCGCGGATCGCATTACGCTGGAGGTAATCGTTGTAGAGCGTGAAAAGGCTGAAGGCGAGTATCACGATCAGTGACGCTGCCAAAAGAATCTTGTGGCTGAAACGAAGGCTTTTGTTCATGGCGTAATCGGTTCCGCTAAGGTTTCATATCAGGCGTTTGCACGCGTGGAGTCGCAAAGCAGTGCAACATCCCGAAAAGTCCCTTTTCGGTTGTTCCTCTCTATTAAGGCGAATATCACCCACAGGTATCGGCCGAATTACGGTAAAGCTTGAGCAGAGGATTAAAGAGATGTCGGAAATTTCGACCATCGTTGTAGGCGCTGGCCCGGATGGCCAGCCGGTTGGGCAAGCCATGAGGCTGGCCAACCGCCATGGCCTGGTAGCGGGTGCAACGGGTACTGGCAAGACCGTCACCCTGCAGCATCTGGCGGAAGCGTTCAGTGACGCGGGGGTTGCGGTGTTCGCCGCCGATGTCAAAGGTGATCTTTGCGGCCTGGGCGCTACTGGTGCACCGCAGGGCAAGGTGGCCGAACGCATCGCCGGCATGCCCTGGCTGGGGCACAGGCCCCAGGCTTACCCGGTGAGCCTGTGGGACATTGCCGGGCAGTCCGGCCACCCGCTGCGCACCACCCTCAGTGAAATGGGGCCGCTGCTGCTGGGCAACCTGCTGGAACTGACCGACAGCCAACAGGCGGCGCTGTATGCGGCGTTCAAGGTGGCCGACCGTGAAGGCCTGCTGCTGCTCGACCTCAAGGACCTCAAGGCGCTGCTCGCGCACCTGAAGGACAACCCGCAACTGCTGGGTGAGGACAGCGCGCTGATGACCACGGCCTCCACCCAGGCGCTGTTGCGCCGGTTGGCGACCCTGGAGCAGCAGGGCGCCGAGGCGTTGTTCGGTGAACCGGGGCTGCAGCTCGAGGACCTCCTGCGGCCAGACCCGGATGGCCGTGGGCGTATCCACCTGCTGGACGCCAGCCGGTTGGTTCACGATGCACCGAAGGTGTACGCGACCTTCCTGTTGTGGCTGCTGGCCGAGTTGTTCGAGCAACTGCCTGAGCGCGGTGATGCCGACAAGCCGGTGCTTGCGTTGTTCTTCGATGAAGCGCACTTGTTGTTCAACGATACGCCCAAGGCATTGCAGGATCGCCTGGAGCAGGTGGTGCGGCTGATTCGTTCCAAGGGTGTGGGTGTGTACTTCGTTACCCAGTCGCCGGGGGATTTGCCGGATGCGGTGCTGGCCCAGTTGGGCTTGCGCATTCAGCATGGCTTGCGGGCGTTTACCGCCAAAGAGCAGAAGTCGCTGCGCGCCGTGGCCGATGGCTTCCGCCCCAACCCGGCGTTCGACACCCTGGCGGTGCTGACCGAACTGGGCATTGGCGAGGCGCTGGTGGGGACGCTGGAAGAGAAGGGCACGCCAGCGATGGTGCAACGGGTGCTGATTGCACCGCCGCAGTCGCGTATCGGGCCGTTGAGTGCGGCTGAGCGCAGTGCGCTGATTGCCGATTCGCCGCTGGCGGGGCGTTACGACAAGCCGGTGGACCGTGAGTCGGCGTATGAGATGCTGACCCAGCGCAAGGGTGAGCCGGTGGAGCCCGCGCCGCAACCCAAGGCAGATGAAGAGAGCTTTGCCGACAAGGCTGGTGAGTTCTTGCAGAGTGCGGCAGGGCAGGCAATCAAGTCGGCGGTGCGCCAGGCGGCCAACCAGTTGGGGCGGCAGTTGGTGCGTGGGTTGATGGGGTCGTTGCTGGGGGGCAAGAAAAGGTAGTTTGCCTTTACCGGCCCCCATCCACAGGCCTGCGCTGTACCTGTAGGAGCGGCCTTGTGTCGCGAAAGGGCTGCGAAGCAGCCCCGGGATTTCAGCGCAGATGCACAAATTGCTGGGGCTGCTCTGCAGCCCTTTCGCGACACAAGGCCGCTCCTACAAGAGGCGTGTGTGTTTGCGGATACGAAAAAGGCGCCGGAGGGCGCCTTTTTCTATTGCGGTATCACTCAGCCAATGGCTTTGGACGCCAGCCAGAACAGGCCGGCCGCCAGGCCCATCGACGCAGGCAGGGTCAGAACCCAGGCCAGCAGGATGGTCTTCACGGTGCCGCCTTGCAGGCCGCTCTTGTTGGCGACCATGGTGCCGGCCACACCGGACGACAACACGTGGGTGGTCGATACCGGCAGGGCGAAGATGTTGGCCATGCCGATGGCGCAAGCCGCGGTGATCTGCGCCGACATGCCCTGGGCATAGGTCATGCCCTGCTTGCCGATCTTCTCGCCAACGGTCAGTACCACGCGCTTCCAGCCGACCATGGTACCCAGGCCCAGGGCCAGAGCGACGGCCACGATCACCCAGAACGGGGCGTATTCGGTGGTGGCGGTCAGGTCTTTGCGCAGTTTTTCCAGGTCGGCCTTTTCACGGGCTTCCAGGCCTGGCAGCTTACCGACCTTCTTCGCCGTGTCGTCCAGGCACAGCAGGTAGCGGCGCACTTCGACACGCTTGTCGGCACTCAGGCTGTGGTAGTCGGTCACGCCCTGCAGCGAGGACTGCAGCGCGGCAATGGTCGGCTCGGTCTGCTGCGGGTTGCAGCTGAACTGCTCCGGCAGGTCGCTGGACTTGGCCTTGCCCAGTGCCAGGAACTCGCCCAGGGTGGCGGCGTTGCGCTGGTAGAACTGGCTCATGTGCAGGGTGGCGTCGCGGGTACGCTCGATCTGGTAGGTGGTGCTGTTCAGGTCGAGGACGAACTTGGCCGGGACGATACCGATCAGCACCAGCATGATCAGGCCGATGCCTTTCTGGCCGTCGTTGGAGCCGTGCACGAAGCTCACGCCCATGGCCGAAACCACCAGTACCAGGCGGTTCCAGAACGGCGGGTGCTTCTTGTCGTCGAGCTTGCGGCGCTGCTCGGGGGTCTTGTGCATCTTCGACAGCGGGCGCCACCACTTCAGGCCGATCAGTACCAGGGCGGCAACGGCGAAGCCGGCCATCGGCGAGACCACCAGCGACATGGCGATGTCGATCGCCTTCTGCCAGTTGACGCCGTCGCCCAGCGGGATGTCGTTGATCAGGGCATTGGCCAGGCCGACGCCGAGGATGGAGCCGATCAGCGTGTGCGAGCTGGAGGCGGGGATACCGAAGTACCAGGTGCCCAGGTTCCAGGTGATGGCCGCAGCCAGCAGCGAGAAGACCATGGCCAGGCCGTGTCCGGTGTTCACATTGATCAGCAGCTCTACCGGCAGCAGGTGCACGATGGCATAGGCCACCCCGACACCGCCGAGCAGAACGCCAAGGAAGTTGAACACGCCGGAGAAGAACACGGCGAGGTGCGGCGGCATGGCTTTGGTATAGATGACGGTAGCTACCGCGTTGGCGGTGTCATGAAAGCCATTGATGAACTCGAAGGCGAGCACGAAGGTCAAGGCGAGCAGCAGGCTCACCAACACCCAGGCATCCAGTCCGCTGAATAATTCGATCATGAAGGTTGTCTGGCGGTCTTAGGGGGGCGGGATTATGCCAGAAAACCTTGGCAATCGATGCATCTGCGACAGACCGATGGCAATCTTCCTGTCGGGAGCGTGATGTGCACGGCGTGACGTGGAGGCAGGGAAATGTCCGCTAAAACGCGCAAAACCTGGCGAAAACCGGCAAAAAGCTGGAGAAAAAGCCGCTTCGCTTCTGTTCAAACGGCCGTATGAAATTTGTGTAATTCCATTTCACCTTCGGCCGGACAGTAAAGATCGACCGCGCCCGGGCAGGCCGGGCGACGACGCGCTGGCGTGGTCCCGGGGGTCAGGGAGTGTCGCTGCGCAGTTCCTTTTCCATACGTTCCAGTTCCTGGCTGAAGGCCTGGTCGCGCACGCTGGCGCGCTTGCGCCAAGGTTTGCGTTCCGGATCCGGTTGTGCGGCGTAAGTGGTGACTTCGCCACCGTAAACATCCTTGTAACGTTCAGCCTGGCGCTCGAGTTCCGCGCGCAGTTCATCTTTCGTCACAGTAGTACCTGAATTAAGTTTGATGAGTGTTGTTATGCGCTGTGCAGCGTGCACATGCCTTGCTGGCCGCAACGGCTTGATACAGCGGAAGGTTCCATTGCCACGGCATCGTCGAGGCCTGCGCAATCGATTATAGCAACCGATATTTCGCCGAACATCGTTATTTACCCAACCCTGACATCACCAGACGCAAGTAACGGAATGCATCCGACAACAGTTTGGGCCTTTCGTACAAGTTTGAAAGGCAAGACGGACAAAAGTTCGTTGCAGTGCAGCAGCGGGACCGTCGAGCGGGAGGGTAATGAAAAACGGCCTCGCCAAAAGGCGAGGCCGTTGCCTGGGGACTTCTACGGTGGGTACCTGACCAGTCTCTCCAAAGAAGCCACAAGTGGCATGAGAAAGGTATAAGTAAAAGTGTCAGCGGTCAATTGCGATTATCGGCCGTTTGTTCGATAATCGCACGAGTGGGCGTTTTTTTTGAGGTGTGCGATGAGTGACGAAACCCTGGCCAACGATTCCGTCAATCCAGAGTCGGGCAACCCGGAGCAGGGGCGATCTGCCTCGGCAGCCCTGGCACCGCCGATCGTGGCTTCCCCGGCAAAGCGCATCCAGGCCTTTACTGGCGACCCGGACTTCATGACCTCCTTGGCCCGAGGCCTGGCAGTCATCCAGGCCTTTCAGGAACGCAAGCGTCACCTGACCATCGCCCAGATCAGCCACCGCACCGAAATCCCCCGTGCGGCGGTACGCCGTTGCCTGCACACGTTGATCAAGCTGGGTTACGCCACCACCGACGGGCGCACCTATTCGCTGTTGCCCAAAGTGCTGACGCTGGGGCATGCGTACCTGTCGTCGACGCCGCTGGCGATTTCCGCCCAGCCTTACCTTGACCGCATCAGCGACCAGCTGCACGAGGCGGCCAACATGGCCACGCTCGAAGGTGACGACATTCTTTATATAGCCCGTTCGGCCACCGTGGAGCGGCTGATTTCGGTCGACCTGTCGGTGGGCGGGCGCCTGCCGGCCTATTGCACATCGATGGGGCGCATTCTGTTGGCGGCCATGGATGACACCAGCCTGCGGGAATACCTGGAGCGTGCCGACCTGAAGGCGCGTACCAGCCGTACCTTGCATGACCCTGAGTCGCTGTTCGCCTGTATCCAGCAGGTGCGCGCCCAGGGCTGGTGCGTGGTAGACCAGGAGCTGGAGCAGGGGCTGCGTTCGATTGCGGTGCCGGTGTATGACGCCTCGGGGCAGGTGTTGGCGGCGTTGAATGTGAGTACCCATGTCGGGCGGGTGACGCGCAGTGAGCTGGAGCAGCGGTTCTTGCCGATCCTGCTGGCGGCCAGCCGGGACCTTTGCCATCAGTTGTTTGGCTGAAGTGTCCCGGGGGCGCGTTGCACCCCTTTCGCGACACAAGGCCGCTCCTACAGGTAGATCGCGTAACCCTGTAGGAGCGGCCTTGTGTCGCGATGGGCCGCAAAGCGGCCCCAAAATAAAACAGTAATAACCGTTTCCTGTGCGATAAACGCACAGTGTCGTTCGCGGTCAATTGCGCCACCACCGCCCGCTGATTAATGTCTCTCGCAACGGTCGGCTGTGCCGACCGAACAAGAAAAACATAATAAGAGGCACTTACATGAATACTGTCCCCTCGCTGCCGCGGCCGCACCCGCGCGCAGTACCGTTATATCCAGGCTGACGCCGGCCGCATTCCCTCAAACTATCGTCCTCTGTACCGGTTTATCGCGTGCAGTGGCCTGGCTGTGCCCCTCATTCTGGATAACAACAATGAACCAAGCGCAAACCAACGTCGGCAAAAGCCTTGACGTCCAGTCGTTCATCAATCAGCAGCCGCTGTCCCGCTACCAATGGCGGGTGGTGTTGCTGTGCTTCCTGATCGTCTTCCTCGATGGCCTGGACACCGCCGCCATGGGCTTCATCGCCCCGGCCCTGTCGCAGGAGTGGGGGATTGACCGCGCCAGCCTCGGCCCAGTCATGAGTGCTGCATTGATCGGCATGGTTTTCGGTGCCCTCGGCTCCGGCCCGCTGGCGGACCGGTTTGGCCGCAAGGGCGTGCTGGTGGGGGCGGTGCTGGTATTTGGCGGCTTCAGCCTGGCCTCGGCCTATGCCACCAACGTCGACCAGTTGCTGGTGTTGCGCTTCCTGACCGGCCTGGGCCTTGGCGCAGGCATGCCCAACGCCACCACGCTGTTGTCTGAATACACCCCCGAGCGCCTCAAGTCGCTGCTGGTGACCAGCATGTTCTGCGGCTTCAACCTGGGCATGGCCGGTGGTGGTTTCATTTCCGCCAAGATGATCCCGGCTTACGGCTGGCACAGCCTGCTGGTGATCGGTGGCGTGCTGCCGTTGCTGCTGGCACTGGTGCTGATGGTATGGCTGCCGGAGTCGGCGCGGTTCCTGGTGGTGCGCAATCGGGGCACCGACAAGGTGCGCCAGACCTTGTCGCCCATCGCGCCAGGGGTGGTGGCCGAGGCGGGCAGCTTCAGCGTGCCGGAACAGAAGGCGGTGGCCGCGCGCAACGTGTTCGCGCTGATCTTCTCCGGTACCTACGGCATGGGCACCATGCTGTTGTGGCTGACCTACTTCATGGGCCTGGTGATCGTCTATCTGCTGACCAGCTGGCTGCCAACCTTGATGCGCGACAGCGGCGCGAGCATGGAGCAGGCTGCCTTCATCGGCGCGCTGTTCCAGTTCGGTGGCGTGCTGAGTGCCGTCGGCGTGGGCTGGGCCATGGACCGCTTCAATCCGCACAAGGTGATCGGCATTTTCTACCTGCTGGCCGGGGTGTTCGCCTACGCCGTGGGGCAGAGCCTGGGCAACATCACCGTATTGGCCACCCTGGTGCTGGTTGCCGGCATGTGCGTGAACGGCGCCCAGTCGGCGATGCCTTCGCTGGCGGCGCGCTTCTATCCGACACAGGGCCGCGCCACAGGGGTATCGTGGATGCTGGGTATCGGCCGCTTCGGGGCGATTCTCGGGGCCTGGAGTGGCGCGACGCTGCTGGGGCTGGGCTGGAACTTCGAACAGGTGCTGACGGCGTTGCTGGTGCCGGCGGGGCTGGCGACCGTGGGTGTGATCGTGAAAGGGCTGGTGAGCCACGCTGACGCGACCTGAAGCCCGGGGGCCGCTTTGCGGCCCTTCGCAGCACAAGGCTGCTCCTACAGGGAAACGCGATTCCCTGTAGGAGCGGCCTTGTGGCGCGAAAGGGCTGCGCAGCAGCCCCAGAATCAAGATGAGTAGCAGGACAACAAATGGTTCGATAATCGCACAAATAGTCGATTATCGGATTGTAAGCCACCCACCAGTCTCCTTAATCTGAGCTCACCGAAGCACCCTGACCAGGAGTCTCCAAATGGCTGCAATTCTCCCGCTTCACGAAGCCGTGAAGCAGTTCATCCAGGATGGCGATACCGTCGCCCTCGAAGGTTTCACCCACCTGATCCCGACTGCCGCCGGCCACGAGATCATCCGTCAGGGCAAGCGCGACCTGACTCTGGTGCGCATGACTCCGGACCTGATCTACGACCAGCTGATCGGCGCCGGTTGCGCCAGCAAGCTGATCTTCTCCTGGGGTGGTAACCCGGGTGTCGGTTCGCTGCACCGCCTGCGTGATGCCGTCGAGAAGCAATGGCCACACGCCATCGAAATCGAAGAACACAGCCACGCCGACCTGGCCAACGCCTATGTCGCCGGTGCTTCCGGCCTGCCGTTCGCCGTGCTGCGTGCCTACGCCGGCTCCGACCTGCCGAAGGTCAACCCGCTGATCAAGAGCGTCACCTGCCCGTTCACCGGTGAAGTGCTGGCAGCCGTGCCGTCGGTGCGCCCGGACGTGACCGTGATCCACGCGCAAAAGGCCGACCGCAAGGGCAACGTGCTGCTGTGGGGCATCCTCGGTGTGCAGAAGGAAGCCGCCTTGGCCGCCAAGCGCTGCATCGTCACCGTCGAGGAAATCGTCGACGACCTGCAGGCCCCGATGAACGCCTGCGTGCTGCCGACCTGGGCGCTGAGCGCGGTGTGCCTGGTACCTGGTGGTGCGCACCCGTCCTATGCCCACGGCTACTACGAGCGTGACAACCGCTTCTACCAGGCCTGGGACCCGATCGCGCGTAGCCGCGAATCGTTCACCGCCTGGATCGACACCTACATCCGTGGCACTGCCGATTTCAACGAATTCAAGGCCAAGCTGGCCAGCACTGCGGAGGCCGCACAATGAGCTACTCCACTTCCGAAATGATGACCGTCGCCGCAGCCCGTCGCCTGCGCAACGGTGCTGTGTGCTTCGTCGGCATCGGCCTGCCATCCAAGGCTGCCAACCTGGCGCGCCTGACCTCGTCGCCAGATGTGGTGCTGATCTACGAATCCGGCCCGATCGGCGCCAAGCCAAGCGTGCTGCCGCTGTCGATCGGCGACGGCGAGCTGGCCGAAACCGCTGACACCGTGGTGCCGACCGGCGAGATCTTCCGCTACTGGCTGCAAGGTGGGCACATCGACGTCGGCTTCCTTGGCGCCGCCCAGGTCGACCGCTTCGGCAACATCAACACGACTGTGGTCGGTGACTACCACGCCCCGAAAACCCGCCTGCCGGGTGCCGGTGGCGCACCGGAAATCGCCGGTTCCGCCAAGCAGGTGCTGATCATCCTCAAGCAGTCGCCGCGTGCCTTCGTCGACAAGCTGGACTTCATCACCTCGGTTGGCCACGGTGAAGGCGGCGACTCGCGCAAACGCCTTGGCCTGCCAGGCGACGGCCCGGTCGGCATCATCACCGACCTGTGCATCATGGAGCCGGAAGCCGGCACCCACGAATTCGTCGTCACCGCGATCCACCCGGGTGTGACCCGCGAGCAGATCATCGCCGCCACTGGCTGGGCGATCCGCTTTGCCGACGATGTGCAGACCACTGCCGAACCTACCGAAGTCGAGCTGTCCGCCCTGCGTGACCTCGAAGCCCGTACCGCCGCGGCCCATGGCCAGGTGGCAGGAGAAGCCTGATGCGCGACGTATTCATCTGTGACGCCATCCGTACCCCGATCGGCCGCTTCGGCGGCGCCCTGGCCGGCGTGCGGGCCGACGACCTGGCCGCCGTGCCGCTGAAGGCGCTGATCGAGCGCAACCCGAGCGTGCAGTGGGATCAGGTTGACGAAGTGTTCTTCGGCTGCGCCAACCAGGCCGGTGAAGACAACCGCAACGTGGCGCGCATGGCGCTGCTGCTGGCCGGCCTGCCGCAGAGCATCCCGGGCGTTACCCTGAACCGCCTGTGCGCGTCGGGCATGGATGCCATCGGCACTGCCTTCCGCGCCATTGCCAGCGGCGAAATGGAGCTGGCGATTGCCGGCGGCGTCGAGTCGATGTCGCGTGCCCCGTTCGTCATGGGCAAGGCCGAAAGCGGCTATTCGCGCAACATGAAGCTCGAAGACACGACCATCGGCTGGCGTTTCATCAACCCACTGATGAAGAGCCAGTACGGTGTGGATTCCATGCCGGAAACCGCCGACAACGTGGCCGACGATTACCAGGTTTCGCGTGCTGACCAGGATGCTTTCGCCCTGCGCAGCCAGCAGAAGGCAGCTGCCGCCCAGGCCGCCGGTTTCTTCGCCGAAGAAATCGTGCCGGTGCGTATCGCGCACAAGAAGGGCGAGACCGTCGTCGAGCATGACGAGCACCTGCGCCCGGAAACCACACTGGAAGCCCTGACCAAGCTCAAACCGGTCAACGGCCCGGACAAGACCGTCACCGCCGGCAACGCCTCGGGCGTGAACGACGGTGCCGCGGCGTTGATCCTGGCCTCGGCCGAGGCGGTGAAGAAACACGGCCTGACCCCACGTGCCCGGGTACTGGGCATGGCCAGTGCCGGTGTTGCACCGCGGGTGATGGGCATTGGCCCGGTGCCGGCAGTGCGCAAGCTGACCGAGCGCCTGGGTGTGGCGGTGAATGATTTCGATGTGATCGAGCTCAACGAAGCCTTTGCCAGCCAAGGTTTGGCGGTGCTGCGTGAGCTGGGTGTGACCGACGATGCACCGCAGGTGAACCCCAACGGCGGTGCCATCGCCCTGGGCCACCCGCTGGGCATGAGCGGTGCGCGCCTGGTGCTGACTGCGCTTCACCAGCTGGAGAAGAGCGGTGGGCGTAAAGGGCTGGCGACCATGTGTGTGGGCGTTGGCCAAGGTTTGGCGCTGGCCATCGAGCGGGTTTGACCTGTACCGGCCTCTTCGCGGGTAAACCCGCTCCCACAGGGAACCACGCATCCCCTGTGGGAGCGGGTTTACCCGCGAAGAGGCCGGCACATGCGACTCAAGGCTAATTGCCAGCCAGATAGCGGAACGAGTGTGTTACCAGGTGTGTCTAGAATTACCTGCGACCCTCCAGGAGTAAACTCACCATGACCTCAGCCTATTACACCGGCGAAGAACGCAGTAAACGCATCTTCGCTATCGTTGGTGCCTCTTCAGGCAACCTGGTGGAATGGTTCGACTTCTACGTCTATGCCTTCTGCGCGATCTACTTTGCCCCGGCTTTCTTCCCCTCCGACGACCCCACCGTGCAGTTGTTGAACACGGCAGGCGTGTTCGCCGCGGGCTTTCTGATGCGCCCCATCGGTGGCTGGATCTTCGGCCGCCTCGCTGACCGCCATGGTCGCAAGAATTCCCTGATGATCTCGGTGCTGATGATGTGCTTCGGCTCCCTGATGATCGCCTGCCTGCCCACCTATGCCAGCATCGGCACCTGGGCCCCGGCGCTGTTGTTGCTGGCCCGGCTGATCCAGGGCCTGTCGGTAGGCGGCGAATACGGCACCACTGCCACCTACATGAGTGAAGTGGCCCTGCGCGGCCAGCGCGGCTTCTTCGCCTCGTTCCAGTACGTGACCCTGATCGGCGGCCAGTTGCTGGCGGTGCTGGTGGTGGTGATCCTGCAGCAGCTGCTCACTGAAGAAGAACTGCGCGCCTGGGGCTGGCGCATTCCGTTCGTGGTCGGCGCCATTGCCGCGCTGATCTCGCTGATGCTGCGCCGCTCGCTGCATGAGACCAGCAGCGCCGAAACCCGCCAGGACAAGGATGCCGGCACCATCAAGGGCCTGTTCCGCAACCATGCGGCGGCTTTCATCACCGTGCTCGGCTATACCGCGGGCGGTTCGCTGATCTTCTACACCTTCACCACTTACATGCAGAAGTACCTGGTCAACACCACCGGCATGACCGCAAAAAACGCCAGCTACGTGATGACTGGCGCGCTATTCCTGTTCATGGTGCTGCAGCCGTTCTTCGGCATGCTCTCCGACCGCATCGGCCGGCGTAATTCGATGATGCTGTTCGGCGCCCTGGGTACGCTGTTCACCGTACCGTTGCTGATGGCGCTGAAAACCGTGAGCAGCCCGTTCATGGCCTTCGTGCTGATTACCCTGGCGTTGTGTATCGTCAGTTTCTACACCTCGATCAGCGGGCTGGTGAAGGCCGAGATGTTCCCGCCGCAGGTGCGCGCACTGGGTGTGGGCCTGGCCTATGCGGTGGCCAACGCGGCGTTCGGCGGTTCGGCCGAGTACGTGGCCCTGGGCCTGAAGACCTTGGGCATGGAAAACACTTTCTACTGGTACGTGACGGCGATGATGGCGATTGCCTTCCTGTTCAGCCTGCGCTTGCCGAAGCAGGCCGCGTACCTGCACCACGATGATTAAGGACGTGGCATGACCAACCAACTGTTCGACGCCTACTTCACCGCACCGGCCATGCGCGAGATCTTCTCCGACCGTGGCCGCCTGCAGGGCATGCTCGATTTCGAAGCGGCGCTGGCGCGGGCCGAGGCGGCTGCCGGGCTGGTCCCGCATAGCGCGGTAGCGGCCATCGAGGCGGCGTGCCACGCCGAGCGCTATGACGTTGGCGCGCTGGCCAATGCCATCGCCACTGCTGGCAACTCGGCGATCCCGCTGGTGAAGGCGTTGGGCAAGGTGATTGCCAGTGGCGTGCCCGAAGCCGAGCGCTATGTGCACCTGGGCGCCACCAGCCAGGACGCGATGGACACCGGGCTGGTCCTGCAGCTGCGTGCTGCCCTCGACCTGATCGAAGCCGACCTCGGCAAGCTGGCCGATACCTTGTCGCGCCAGGCCTTGCAGCACGCCGACACGCCGTTGGTGGGGCGCACCTGGCTGCAGCATGCCACCCCGGTGACCCTGGGCATGAAACTGGCCGGTGTGCTGGGCGCCTTGACCCGTCACCGCCAGCGCCTGCAGGAGCTGCGCCCACGCTTGCTGGTGCTGCAGTTCGGCGGTGCCTCGGGCAGCCTGGCGGCTTTGGGCAGCAAGGCGATGCCGGTGGCCGAAGCCCTGGCCGAGCAGCTCAAGCTGACCCTGCCCGAGCAGCCCTGGCACACCCAGCGCGACCGCCTGGTGGAATTTGCCTCGGTGCTGGGCCTGGTCGCAGGTAGCCTGGGCAAGTTCGGCCGTGATGTCAGTCTGCTGATGCAGACCGAGGCGGGGGAACTGTTCGAGCCTTCCGCGCCGGGCAAGGGTGGGTCTTCGACCATGCCGCACAAGCGCAACCCTGTGGGCGCCGCGGTGCTGATCGGCGCCGCGACCCGCGTGCCGGGGCTGGTTTCGACGCTGTTCGCCGCCATGCCCCAGGAGCATGAGCGCAGCCTCGGCCTGTGGCATGCCGAATGGGAAACCCTGCCGGACATCTGCTGCCTGGTATCTGGTGCGCTGCGCCAGGCCCAGGTGATTGCCGAGGGCATGGAAGTGGATGCCGCGCGCATGCGCCGTAACCTCGACCTGACCCAGGGCCTGGTGCTGGCCGAAGCGGTGAGCATCGTCCTCGCCCAGCGCCTGGGCCGTGACCACGCCCACCACCTGCTGGAGCAGTGCTGCCAGCGCGCGGTGGCCGAGCAGCGCCACCTGCGCACCGTGCTGGGTGAAGAGCCGCAGGTCAGCGCCGAACTGTCCGCCGAAGAACTCGATCGCTTGCTCGACCCTGCCCATTACCTGGGCCAGGCCCGCGTCTGGGTGGCGCGCGCCGTGTCCGAACATCAACGTTTCACTGCCTGAAGGAGACCGCTGTGGCGCACTTGCAACTGGCCGATGGCGTTTTGAATTACCAGATCGATGGCCCGGAAAACGCCCCGGTGCTGGTCCTGTCCAACTCGCTCGGTACCGACCTGGGCATGTGGGACACGCAGATTCCACTGTGGAGCGAGCACTTGCGCGTGTTGCGCTACGACACCCGTGGCCACGGTGGGTCGCTGGTCACTGAAGGCCCTTACAGCATCGAACAGCTGGGCCGTGACGTGCTGGCCCTGCTCGATGGGCTGGATATTGCCAAGGCGCACTTCGTCGGCCTGTCGATGGGTGGCCTGATCGGCCAGTGGCTGGGCATCAATGCCGGCGAGCGCCTGCACAGCCTGACCCTGTGCAATACCGCCGCCAAGATCGCCAACGACGAGGTGTGGAACACCCGTATCGACACCGTGCTCAAGGGCGGCCAGCAGGCCATGGTCGACCTGCGCGATGCCTCCATCGCCCGCTGGTTCACCCCGGGCTTCGCCCAGGCCCAGCCAGCGCAGGCCCAGCGCATCTGCCAGATGCTGGCGCAAACCAGTCCGCAGGGTTATGCCGGCAACTGCGCGGCGGTGCGTGATGCCGATTACCGCGAGCAACTGGGCCGTATCCAGGTGCCGGCGCTGATCGTTGCCGGTACCGAGGACGTGGTGACCACTCCGGAGCACGGCCGCTTCATGCAGGCCGGTATCGCGGGTGCCGAGTACGTCGACTTCCCGGCGGCGCACCTGTCCAACGTCGAGATCGGCGAGGCGTTCAGCCGCCGCGTGCTCGACTTCCTGCTGGCTCACTGAGGGATACCACCATGGACGAGAAACAACGTTACGACGCCGGCATGCAGGTACGCCGCGCAGTGCTTGGCGATGCCCACGTGGACCGCAGCCTGGAGAAGCTCAACGACTTCAACGGCGAGTTCCAGGAGATGATCACCCGCCACGCCTGGGGTGACATCTGGACTCGCCCGGGCCTGCCGCGCCATACCCGTAGCCTGATCACCATCGCCATGCTGATTGGCATGAACCGCAACGACGAGCTGAAGCTGCACCTGCGCGCGGCGGCCAACAACGGCGTGACCCGCGACGAGATCAAGGAAGTGCTGATGCAGAGCGCGATCTATTGCGGCATTCCGGCGGCCAATGCCACCTTCCACATGGCTGAGTCGGTGTGGGATGAGCTGGGCGTGGAGTCGCGTACCTGACCACTACGCGGTCCCTTGTAGGAGCGGCCTTGCGTCGCGATGGGCCGCAAAGCGGCCCCGGCAATATTGGCTGCGAAGCTGAAACCCTGGGGCCGCTTCGCAGCCCTATCGCGACACAAGGCCGCTCCTACATAGAGCGCGCCACCACGGGCCCGGCGTTGGCCTCGACGGCGCGTTTCAGGGCCGGGCACAGGCCGAGCATGAATGCCGCTTCTGCCACCACGAACAACGGCCCGATGATCAACCCACTGACATCGTCGACAAACGCCGGCTTGCGGCCTTCGTAGTAATGGCCGACGAACTGGATGATCCAGCCCACCACGAACGCCCCCAGCCCGGCACCGAGCCACAGCGCTGTCGTCTGCATCGCCAGCACCTGGCCGACCCACAGGCATAGCCCAAGCAACAACCCCATCACCAGGCCGAAGCGCAGGTCCAGGCGCAGGTAGAACCAGACCGAGGCTGCCGCCGCCGGCAGGGCAGGGGACAGCCACATGCCGGCTACCTCCCAGCCAGGGCGCGACAGCAGGATGGTGACCGCCAGCACGATCATCGGGATGCCGACGAAATGGGTGGCGATGTTGCGTGGGTCGCGGTGGTAGCTGGCGTATTGGCTCAGGTGGTCGACGAGGGTTTTCATTGTTGTGCCTCCCTGGTTGCCTGATCGAGGTGTATTGCCTGTTCTGGCCTCTTCGCGGGTAAACCCGCTCCCACAGGGGGCACCACAACTCCTGAGGGCTGCGCTGTACCTGTGGGAGCGGGTTTACCCGCGAAAGGGCCGGTACAGGCGACCGATATAGCTCAGGATAGCCCGCCCCTGCCACCATCATCAGCTCAGCGAATGGCAGCAGCCCGCACTGGCATATCCAGCCCCACCAGCGTCTCGATCATCGCTCGCGCCGCCGGCGACAGCCGGTAACCGCTGCGGCTGACCACGCCACAGCGCACGCTCAGCACTTCCAGCGCCGGTGGCAGGTTGCGCCAGTGCAGGCGCACCAGGCGGCCGCTGGCCAGGTCTTCGGCCACGGCTTCCTCGCTGGCGGTGCCGATGGCATCGCTGGCCTCCACCACGCTGCGCAGCACGGCCAGGTGCTCGGTTTGCAGGTGCGGGGTGAAATCGCTGCGCCCGCTCAGGTTGGCCAGGCGCTTGCGCACGCCGGGGGCGAGCAGGGCGCTGGCCAGCGGGTAGCTGAACAGATCGTTGGTCGACAGGCTGTCCTTGGCCAGCAATGGGTGCCCCGGGCGGCAGAAGAACAGGCCGGGGCGCGGTGAAAGGGGCTCGGTGTGGAAGTTGGGGTCGGCTTCGAACGGGCGGATATCGTCGACGAAAAACTCGATCTGCTCGCGGCGCAGGGCCTGGCCGAGGCGTTCGGCGTTGTCCACCAGCAGCGAGGTGCGGATGCCCGGGTGGCGTTCGAGAAAGTGACGCAGGGCATCGGGCACCAGGCGCACGGCCAGCGCCGGGCCGCTGCCGAAATGCAGCTCGCCGGCGTCGAGCTTGGTCATCTGCAGCACTTCGTTGCTCAGCTGCGCGGCACCTTGTACCAGGCGCCGGGCATGTTGCAGCACCACCAGGCCTTCGGGGGTGGGCGGCAGGGCTTTGCTGGCGCGGTCGACCAGTGGGCAGCCGAAGCTGTGTTCCAGGCTCTGGATGGCACGGCTGAAGGCGGGTTGGGTGATGCCCATGGCCTCGGCGGCACGGACGAAGCTGCGGTATTCGGTGAGGGCGATGAAGTAGCGCAGCTGACGGAGGTCCATGTCACGGCTCTGGGGCGGGGATCAGGGGCCTATTCAAGCGGTTGCTGCATATGTCGTCAAAGAAGGTTTATTGATTTGTTTATAGCTTATGGTTATTTGCTGTGGCTTCTGGCCTCTTCGCGGGTAAACCCGCTCCCACAGGTTCACCACAGATTCTGAAGCTGTGGTGAACCTGAAGAATTCAGAGGAGATTCAGCGGGTAACTCACGATCAACCGGTTCTCATCGAACGAGTTGGTGCTGAAGTCCCGGCGCATGGTGGAGTTGCGCCACTTCACCGACAGGTCCTTGAAGCTGCCCGACTGCACCACATAGGCCAATTCGGTTTCCCGCGCCCATTCCTTGCCATCGTCCACGCCGCCTGCGGTGACGTTGTCACCCTTGATGTAGCGGTTCATCAGGGTCAGGCCTGGCACGCCGACGGTGGCGAAGTTGAAGTCATGACGCACCTGCCAGGAGCGCTCCTTGGCGTTGTCGAAGCTGGAGTTGTAGCTGTCGTTTGCCAGGGTGCCGCCGCTGGTGCCGTTGACCCGCATCCAGGCGTCGTCGCCGCTGACTTTCTGCAGGCCGACGTAGAAGGTGTGGCCCTGATAGCGCGCCGAGAGCATGGCCGAGGCGGTGCGGTTGTCCAGTTCGCCAGCGCGTTCGGCGCCGTCTTCCTTGCCGATGAAGTAGCCCAGGTTGGCGCCCAGGGTCCAGTCGCCCAGGGGTTGGCTGTGCACCAGGTTGAGGTACTGCTGGCGGTAGATGTCCTTGAGCTGGGCATCCCACAGGCCGATCATGGTGCGCTTGTCGTTGAAGGTGTACTCGCCGCCGCCAAAGTTGAAACGGTCGGAGGTGAATGCGGCCTTACCGTTCAGCGACATGTCTTCCATGCTGGCGTCGTTGCGCGGGCTGTTGCCGCGGAACTGGCCGGCGTACAGGGTCAAACCGGCGATTTCCTTCGAGGTCAGCTGGCCACCGCGGAAGGTCTGCGGCAGCGAGCGGCCATCGTCCGAGCGCAGGATCGGCAGTACCGGCATCCATTCACCCACTTTCAGCTCGGTTTCGGACAGCTTGGCTTTCAGTGCCACGCCCAGGCGGCCGAAGTCATCGGCCGGGCGGCCGTCGTCGTGCACCGGCAGCAGGTGAGTGTTGGTGGTGCCTTTGCCGCCATCGAGCTTGACCGAGTACAGGCCCAGTACGTCCACGCCGAAACCGACGGTGCCTTGGGTAAAGCCGGAGCGGGCGTCGAGGATGAAGCTCTGCGTCCACTCCTCGGCCTTGGCCTGCGGGTGTGCCGGGTCGACGAAGTTGCGGTTGATGTAGAAGTTGCGCAGGTTGAGGGTGGCCTTGGCGTCCTCCAGGAAACCACCTTGGTCGGCGGCGAACACGGGGAGTGCGCAGGACATGGCCAACAGGCCGGGCAGCAGCTGGCGTGCGGGTTGCAAAGTGCTCATCTGTCGTGGATCTCTTGTTTTTATGGGCGAGCCGGTACGCTGCAGGATGCGGCCTGCAGGTGCGGGTCTTTTGGGATGAACCGGGGCAACGTTGCGTGGGAGGATGGTGCGGGGTAGGGCTGGGGTGAGGCAATTCGCCACAAACGGAAGCGGGCGATAATCGAACAGAATGTTCTGGTTGGTTAATTGTTCTCCTGCACTGGCCTCTTCGCGGGCTCGCCCGCTCCCACAGGATCATCACAGCCTGTGGGAGCGGGCGAGCCCGCGAAGAGGCCGGTTCAGGCAACACAAAACAAAAAGCCCACCGCGAGGGTGGGCTTGATGCTTTGACAGCTTCAATCAGCTCTTCGGTGCTTCCACCGCTGCCTGCTGGTTGTTGGCCTGCCCGGTCTGCTCGTACCAGCCACCGCCAAGCGCCTTGTACAGGTTGACTTCGCTGGTCAGCTGCGACAAGCGGTCGCCGATCAGTGCCTGCTGGGCGCTGAACAGGTTGCGCTGGGCGTCGAGGAAGGTCAGGTTGCTGTCGATACCGATGCGATAGCGGCGTTCGGCCAGGCGGTAGTAGTCCTGGTTCGCCTGCACCAGGTCGCGTTGCGCCTGCAACTGCTCTTCGAAGGTCTTGCGCGCCGCCAGGCCATCGGAGACTTCCTGGAAGGCGGTCTGGATGGTCTTTTCGTACTTGGCGACGTTGATGTCCTTCTGGATCTTCGAGTAGTCCAGGCTGGCCTTCAGGCTGCCGGCGTTGAAGATCGGCAGGTTGATCTGCGGCTGGAACAGCCAGGTGCCCTGGCCGCCCGAGAACAGGTGGCCCATGTCGGGGCTCAGGCTGCCGGCATTGGCGGTCAGGCTGATGCTCGGGAAGAACGCTGCGCGGGCCGCGCCAATGTTGGCATTGGCGGCCTTGAGCAGGTGCTCGGCTTCCTGGATGTCCGGGCGACGCTGGAGGATGTCCGACGGCAGGCCGGCCGGTACTTCGGCCAGTTGATCGGCATTGAGCTCCAGCGGCTTGGCCAGGTCGGCGGGAATGCCGGTGCCCAGCAGCACGGTCAGGCTGTTGACGTCCTGGGCGACCAGGCGCTGGTACTGCGAGTACTTGACCCGGGCGCCTTCCACGGCGGTACGCGCCTGGCTGACGTCGAGTGCCGAGGCTACGCCGACTTCGTTGCTGCGACGGGTGAGGTTGTAGCTTTCCTCGTAGGTCTTCAGCGTTTCTTCGGTCAGCTTGAACAGCGCCTGGTCGGCCTGCCAGGTGTAGTAGGCGTTGGCCACGCTGGCCACCAGGCTGATCTGCGTGGAGCGACGCGCCTGCTCGCTGGACAGGTAGGTTTCCAGGGCCTGCTCGGTCAGGCTGCGCACGCGGCCGAACAGGTCCAGCTCATAGGCGCTGACGCCCAGGGTGGCCGAGTACTGGCTGGTGATGCCCGCTTCGCCCGTCTGCGACATGTTCGCCGGTACGCGCTGGCGGCTGCCGCTGCCGGTGGCCGAAACCGCCGGGAACAGGTCGGCACGCTGGATGCGATACTGCGCACGGTAGGCGTCGATGTTCAACGCGGCAACGCGCAGGTCGCGGTTGTTGACCAGCGAAGTCTGGATCAGCTGCTGCAGTGCCGGGTCGTGGAAGAACTGGCGCCAGCCCTGCTCGGCGGCGGCAACTTCCGCCGATTGCGTCGGCGAGTACGCAGGGCCTTGCGGCCACTGCGCAGCCACCGGCGATTCCGGGGTCTGGTAGTCAGGGATCAGCGAGCAGCCGCCAAGAATGAAAGCGGTTACTGCCAGGGACAACAAAGACTTGGTCATTGCCCAGCCTCATAACGTGGAGTTTCAGGGGTGACGTCTTTTTCCGGCTCTTTGCTGCCGAACAGTGACGACACTGCGACGAAGAACAGTGGTACCCAGAAGATAGCCAGCACGGTCGCACTGATCATGCCGCCGATCACGCCAGTACCGATGGCGTGCTGGCTGCCGGCGCCGGCGCCGCTGGCGATAGTCAACGGTACCACGCCGAGGATGAACGCCAGCGAGGTCATGATGATCGGGCGCAGACGCATGCGGCACGCCTCGATCGCCGCGTCGTACAGGCTGCGGCCTTGCTCGTGCAGTTCCTTGGCGAATTCGACGATCAGAATGGCGTTTTTCGCCGCCAGGCCGATGGTGGTCAACAGGCCGACCAGGAAGTACACGTCGTTGGACAACCCGCGCAGGCTGGTGGCGATCAGGGCACCGATGATACCCAGCGGTACTACCAGTACCACGGCGATCGGGATCGACCAGCTTTCGTACAGGGCTGCCAGGCACAGGAACACGAACAGTACCGAGAGGGCGAACAGTGCCGGCATCTGCGAACCGGAGAGTTTTTCCTCGTAGGACATGCCGGTCCAGGAGAAGCCGATGCCGCTTGGCAGTTCGCCAGCAATGCGCTCGACCTCGGCCATGGCTTCACCGGTACTGTAGCCCGGGGCCGGAGCACCGAGGATTTCCATTGCCTCGACGCCGTTGTAACGCGACAGCTTCGGCGAACCGTAGGTCCATTCGCCCTTGGCGAAGGAGGAGAACGGCACCATTTCGCCGGCGCCATTGCGCACGTACCACTTCTGCAGGTCTTCCGGGCTCATCCGCGCGTTCGGCTCGCCCTGGATGTACACCTTCTTGACCCGGCCACGGTCGATGAAGTCGTTGACGTAGCTGGCACCCAGGGCAATCGACAGGGTGTTGTTGATGTCGGCGATGGTCACGCCCAGGGCGCTGGCACGTTCGTCATCGATGGTCAGCTGGTACTGCGGCTCGTCGTTCAGGCCGTTCGGGCGCACGGCGCTGAGGATCTTGCTCTGCGCGGCCTTGGCCAGGAACTGGTTGCGCGCTTCCATCAGCTTGGCATGGCCGACACCGCCGCGGTCCTGCAGGAACACGTCGAAGCCGGTGGCGTTACCCAGTTCGAGCACCGCAGGCGGGGCAAAGGCGAACACCATCGCATCGCGGAAGGTGAAGAAGTGCTGCTGAGCGCGCTGGGCAAGGGCGAACACGCTGTTTTCCTTGGAGCGCTCATCCCACGGCTTGAGCATGATGAACGCCATACCCGAGCTCTGGCCACGGCCGGCGAAGTTGAAGCCGTTGACGGTGAACACCGAAGCCACGGTGTCGGCCTCTTCGCTGAGCAGGTACTCACGCATCTGGTCGACCACCACCTGGGTGCGCTCGGCACTGGAGCCGGCCGGGGTCTGTACCTGGGCGAACAATACGCCCTGGTCTTCTTCCGGCAGGAACGCGGTAGGGATGCGGGCGAACAGCCAGATCATGCCGACCACGATCAGCGCGTAGGCCAGCAGGAACGGTACCTTGTTGCGCAGGATGGTACCCACGCTGCGCTCGTAGCCGGTTACGCTGCGGTCGAAGTTGCGGTTGAACCAGCCAAAGAAGCCACGCTTGGCCACATGGTGCTCGCCCTTCTTCAGCGGCTTGAGCATGGTGGCGCACAGGGCCGGGGTGAAGATGAGCGCCACCAGCACCGACAGGCCCATGGCCGAGACGATGGTGATGGAGAACTGCCGGTAGATCACACCCGTGGAGCCGCCGAAGAACGCCATGGGCAGCAGTACCGCCGACAGCACCAGGGCGATACCCACCAGGGCACCCTGGATCTGCTCCATCGAGCGCTTGGTCGCTTCCTTGGGCGGCAAGCCTTCCTCGGACATCACCCGCTCGACGTTCTCCACCACGACGATGGCGTCGTCCACCAGCAGGCCGATGGCCAGGACCATGGCGAACATGGTCAGGGTGTTGATGCTGAAGCCGGCAGCGGCAAGGATGCCGAAGGTACCCAGCAACACAACCGGTACGGTCATGGTGGTGATGATGGTGGCGCGGAAGTTCTGCAGGAACAGGTACATCACCAGGAACACCAGGACCACGGCTTCGATCAGGGTGTGGATAACGCCACTGATCGATTCGGTGACCACCGGGGTGGTGTCATACGGGAATACCGCTTTCACCCCAGGCGGGAAGAATGGTTCCAGGTCGGCGATGGTCTGGCGCAGGGCCTTGGCGGTGTCCAGGGCGTTGGCACCGGTAGCCAGTTTAACTGCCAGGCCGGAGGCCGGCTTGCCGTTGAACTGGGCGCTGACGGCATAGTTTTCACCACCCAGGCCAACCTGGGCGACATCACCCAGACGCACCTGCGAACCGTCGCTGTTGACCTTGAGCAGGATCTTCTCGAACTGCTCGGCAGTCTGCAGGCGGGTCTTGCCGATGATGGTGGCGTTCAGCTGGGTACCCGGCATGGCCGGCAGGCCGCCGAGCTGGCCGGAGGACACCTGCACGTTCTGCGCGGCCACGGCGGTCTTGACGTCGACCGGGGTCAGCTGGAACTTGTTCAGCTTGGCCGGATCGAGCCAGATACGCATGGCGTACTGCGCACCGAACACCTGGAAGTCACCCACACCCGCGGTACGCGAGATCGGGTCCTGCATGTTGGAGACGATGTAGTTGGCCAGGTCGTCCTTGGTCATGCTGCCGTCTTCGGACACCAGGCCGATCACCAGCAGGAAGTTCTTCACTGCCTTGGTGACGCGGATACCTTGCTGCTGCACTTCCTGCGGCAGCAGCGGGGTGGCCAGGTTCAGCTTGTTCTGCACCTGCACCTGTGCGGTGTCTGGGTTGGTGCCCTGCTCGAAGGTGGCGGTAATGGTCATGCTGCCGTCGGAGTTACTTTCCGACGACACATAACGCAGGTTGTCGATACCGTTGAGCTGCTGCTCGATCACCTGTACCACGGTGTCCTGCACGGTTTGCGCCGAGGCGCCCGGGTAGGTCACGGCGATGGCGATGGCCGGCGGCGCGATGCTGGGGTACTGGTTGATCGGCAGCTTCAGGATCGACAAGGCGCCGACCAGCATGATCACCAAGGCGATCACCCAGGCGAAGATCGGGCGATCGATAAAGAACTTCGACATGGTTTACTCCGCTTTGGCGTCTGCTTTCGCCGCGTTGGCCTGAACAGGGCTGGCCGGCTTCTTGACGTTGGTGGCTTCGCTGACCTTGACCTCGACGCCCGGGCGCACGTACTGCAGCCCTTCGGTGATCAGGCGGTCGCCCGGGTTCAGGCCTTCCTCGATCAGCCAGTCGCTGCCCAGGGTACGGTTGGCCTTGAGCTGGCGCAGTTCGACCTTGTTCTCCTGGTTGACCACCAGCGCCGTCGGCGCGCCTTTCAGGTCGCGGGTCACGCCCTGTTGCGGGGCCAGGATGGCGTTGGCGTTGACCCCGGCCTTGAGCCGCGCATGCACGAACATGCCTGGCAGCAGGGTGTGATCGGGGTTGGGGAACAGGGCGCGCAGGGTGACCGAGCCGGTGGTCTCGTCGACCGCGACTTCGGAGAACTCCAGGCGGCCCTCCTGCTTGAACAGGCTGCCGTCTTCCAGCACCAGCTGCACCGAGGCGGCGTTGTCGCCGGCCTTTTGCAACTGGCCGCTTTCCAGGTCACGGCGCAGCTTGAGCAGCTCGGCAGTGGACTGGGTGACGTCGACGTAGATCGGGTCGAGTTGCTGGATGGTGGCCATGGCGTTGGCCTGGCCATTGCTCACCAGTGCACCTTCGGTGAACGAAGAACGGCCGATACGGCCGCTGATCGGTGCCAGGACCTTGGTGTAGCGCAGGTCGATCTGCGCGCTTTTGAGCGAAGCCTCGGCCTGCAATCGTTTGGCATTGGCGTCGTCGTATTCCTGCTTGGAAACAGCCTGTTCGTCGATCAGCTGCTTGTAGCGCTCGGCCAGCGAGCGGGTGGCCTGCAGGTTGGCCTGGGCATTGGCCAGGGTGGCTTCGTACACGGCAGGGTCGATCTGGTACAGCTGCTGGCCTTCCTTGACCTCACTGCCTTCCTTGAACAGGCGCTTGAGGATGATGCCGTTGACCTGCGGGCGCACTTCGGCGACGCGGTAGGCACTGGTACGCCCCGGCAATTCCGAGGTCAGGGTGAAGGCTTGGGGCTGGATGGTCACGACGCCGACCTGAGGAGCCTGCGCCGCTGGCGCTGCTTCTTCTTTCTTACAGCCACTGAGCAGGGTTGCCAGGGCGACGGCGGAAACCAGAGCGGTAACGGCTGGCTTGAATTGCATGAGGATCCTCGGGTCGCTGGAGCTGGGAGACGCTCAAGAGTAATGGAAGAGTCTTGATCTGGAAAAGTTGCTATCCGGTGGATAAATAGCTTGCTAAGGAATATACTTACATTCATGGTTGTTTGTAAATACCGCTGGGTTGTACTCGGGTACTGCCACAGCCCTTGATTAGCTCCTCCGCGAGGCACCCTGCAGAGGTGCCCCCGGAGTGTTCCCCGCACGCGCCGCGCGTTCGGGGCAGATGAGGTTTGTACTGCCATGGTCCGTCGAACCAAAGAAGAAGCCCAGGAAACCCGCGCCCAGATCATCGAGGCGGCGGAAAAGGCCTTCTACAAGCGCGGGGTTGCGCGAACCACCCTGGCCGACATCGCCGAACTGGCGGGTGTGACGCGGGGGGCGATCTACTGGCACTTCAACAACAAGGCCGAGTTGGTGCAGGCGCTGCTCGACAGCCTGCATGAAACCCATGACCACCTGGCGCGGGCGAGCGAAAGCGAGGACGAAGTGGACCCGCTTGGCTGCATGCGCAAGCTGTTGCTGCAAGTGTTCAACGAGCTGGTGCTCGATGCCCGAACCCGGCGTATCAATGAAATCCTGCATCACAAGTGCGAGTTCACCGATGACATGTGTGAAATTCGCCAGCAGCGCCAGGGTGCGGTGCTGGATTGCCACAAGGGCATCACCCTGGCGTTGGCCAATGCCGTGCGCCGGGGCCAGTTGCCAGGCGAGCTGGATGTCGAGCGCGCGGCGGTGGCCATGTTTGCCTATGTCGATGGCCTGATCGGGCGCTGGCTGTTGCTGCCTGACAGTGTCGATCTGTTGAAGGATGTCGAAAAGTGGGTCGACACCGGGCTGGATATGCTGCGCTTGAGCCCGGCTCTGCGCAAATGACACTTTGTTAAGGATTGTGAGGGAGTGTTACCCCTTTGTGTTAAGGGGGGATTAATGCTTTCGGGTGACTGGCATAAGGTGCAAATCCTGTAGGAGCGGCCTTGTGTCGCGATAGGGCTGCAGAGCAGCCCCAGGATTCCAGCATCAATGCATGAATTGCTGGGGCTGCTCTGCAGCCCTATCGCGACACAAGGCCGCTCCTACAAAAATCGCGCAGCTCTTAGCGTCCGCGCAGTTGCCGATCCGGCAATGCCACCGCCGCCAGTAGCCCGAGCAGTGCAACCAGCGCACTCCCCATCAACAGTTGCTGGAACGTCTCGAGCAACCGCCCCTGTGTCACCAGGTCTACTTCACCGGCCTTCAGGCTCCCCAGCAACGGATTACCCAGCGACTCGAACCCGCCCTGGTGCAGCAGCGCCAGCAGCAGGCTGGACATGCACGCCACCCCCATGGCCCCGCCCAGCGAGCGGAACAGGTTGGTGGTGCTGGTGGCCACGCCGATGTCCTTGCTGTCCACCGCGCTTTGCGTGCCTACCAGCGAGGTCGGGAACTGCAGCCCACACGCGATGCCCGTCAGCAGCATGAACAGCGCACTGAGCAAGGCCGACTGCGGCGGGGTCAGCGCCATGGCGAAAATGGCCAGCGGCATCAGCAGTGCACCGGCGAGGATCTGCGGCTTGTAGCGCCCGGTCAGGCTGGTCATGCGCCCGCCGGTGAAGGCACCCATGGGCAGCCCCATCACCAGCGGCAGGAGGTGCAAGGCCGCGCTGTCGGCACCGGCGCCGGTGATGCCCTGGTAGCGCAACGGCATGAGCATGGTCAGGGAGATCGACTGGAAACTGGCGAAGAAGATCACGCCCCAGCACAGCACCGCCACGCGGTTGCCGAACAGGCCGAGTGGCAGCAGTGGCTCCGGGCAGCGGCGCTCATGGGCGATGAACAGCACCAGGCCCAGCGCGGCGCAGGCGAACAGGGCCAGCACGGCCGGGTCGGCCCAGGCGTGGCCCTGGCCGACCAGGGTAATGCCCAGCAACAGGCTACCCAGGCCGAGAATCAGCAGCACGGCGCCAAGGTAGTCCACCTGCGCCTCGCGGCGCTGCGCCGGCATGCCGCCGAGGGCGCGGCGGATCGCCCACAGTGCAACCAGCCCCAGCGGCAGGTTGATCCAGAACACCCAGCGCCATGACAGGTATTCGGTCAGCCAGCCGCCCAGCACCGGCCCGGCGACGCTGGCCACCGCGTACATGCTGCTGAAATAGCCCTGGTAGCGGCCGCGCTCTCGCGGGGGCACGAAGTCGCCGATGATCGCCTGGCTCACCGAGACCATGCCACCGGCGCCAATGCCCTGCAGTACCCGGGCCAGCACCAGTTGCTGCATGTCCTGGGCCAGGGCGCAGGCGATCGAGGCCAGGGTGAACAGGCTGATGCCGGTGAGGATCATCCTGCGCCGCCCGTACAGGTCGCCCAGCTTGCCGTAGATCGGCACGGCCACGGTCATCGCCACCATGTAGCCGGAGATGACCCAGGCCAGCAGGCCGACATCGTTGAACTGCGCCGAGATCGCCGGCAGCGAGACGGCAACGATGGTCTGGTCCAGGGCGCCGAGGAAGATCGCCAGCATCAGGGCGGTGAGCACGTTGCGCAGGGTGGTGGGGGGCAGGGCGGCGGTCACGGGGATACCTTGTATGACGGTGGCGGCCTTCTTCGCGGGTAAACCCGCTCCCACAGGTCCGGTGTCGCTCCTGAGGACGGCGCGGTCCCTGTGGGAGCGGGCTTACCCGCGAAGAGGCCAGCATGAAGTCCCCGGATTGTAACCTGAGTTAGGTAGCTTCCTATGTACTATCTGCATCCCCTATGCAAGATCGGCATTGGCGCATTCATCCAGTGCTGCATAGCTGCGTGATATCGTTGGTATGCCACAGAGGCTGAAAACCGGGGGCTTGCACCAGCTTGGTGCAACATTATGCCGCAGGTTTTCGCGCCGCTGTCTCCCACACCTTTTATTCCTCTGCCTGCATGTCGAGCATGACCGCCCAGATGGCGACGGTTGGAACAGGCCAGGTAGACCCGATTACAGGGGTCGGTAGTTACCGTTCGAATTTCAACTTATTTTGCGGAGTGATCATGCCCAAGGCTTCCCATCAAGATCTGCGTTTTGCCTTCCGCGAGCTGCTCGCTTCAGGTTCCTGTTATCACACCGCATCGGTGTTCGACCCGATGTCGGCACGCATTGCCGCAGACCTGGGCTTCGAGGTCGGCATCCTCGGTGGTTCGGTCGCTTCGTTGCAGGTACTGGCTGCACCGGACTTCGCCCTGATCACCCTCAGCGAGTTCGTCGAGCAGGCCACCCGTATTGGTCGCGTGGCGCAACTGCCGGTGCTGGCTGATGCCGACCACGGCTATGGCAACGCGCTGAATGTCATGCGCACGGTCATCGAACTGGAGCGCGCCGGCGTGGCTGCGCTGACCATCGAGGACACCCTGCTGCCTGCCCAGTTCGGGCGCAAGTCCACCGACCTGATCCCGGTTGAAGAGGGCGTCGGCAAGATCCGTGCGGCGCTGGAGGCGCGGGTCGATTCGTCGTTGTCGATCATTGCCAGGACCAACGCTGGCGTGCTCACCACCGAAGAAATCATCGTGCGTACCCAGAGCTACCAGAAGGCCGGAGCCGACGGTATCTGCATGGTTGGGGTGAAGGACTTCGAGCAACTCGAGCAGATTGCCGAGCACCTGACGGTGCCGCTGATGCTGGTGACCTACGGCAACCCGAGCCTGCGCGACGACGAGCGCCTGGCACGCCTGGGCGTGCGCATCGTGGTCGATGGTCACGCCGCCTACTTTGCCGCGATCAAGGCCACCTACGATTGCCTGCGGCTGCAGCGCGGCCAGCAGAACAAGTCGGAAAACCTCAGCGCCACCGAACTCTCGCATACCTACACCCAGCCCGAGGACTACATCCGCTGGGCCAAGGAATACATGAGCGTCGAGGAGTGACAGCGCCCCCCCTGTAGGAGCGGCCTTGTGTCGCGAAAGGGCTGCGTAGCAGCCCCGACAATATTTGATGTGGCCAAGATCCCGGGACCGCTGCGCGGTCCTTTCGCGACGCAAGGCCGCTCCCACATGGGCCTTACAAGTCCTGATCCCACTCCGGTTCGTCCTTGAACCGCTGCACCAGAAAATCCAGCATGCTGCGCAAGGTCGCCGGCATGTGCTTGCGCGAGGTGTACACCGCATTCAGGTTCAGCTCGCGTGGGCTGGCTTCGGGCAGCAGGCGCACCAGTTCACCCCGGCGCAGGGCGTCCGCGGCCTGGTAGGTCGGCAGCATGGCGATACCTGCGCCGGCCAGCGCCGCCTTCTGCAGTGTCATCGCCTCGTTGGCACTGATGTTCCCCGCCACTGGCACGGCGACTTGCTGGCCGGCCACCTCGAAATGCCACAGGCTGTGGCCGAAGTAGGCATGGGTCAGGCAGTTGTGTCGGCTCAGCTCCTCGACCCGTTGCGGCGTGCCGTGCTCGCGCAGGTAGGCCGGTGCCGCACACACTGCCGAGCGGCACACGCTCAGGCGCCGGGCGATCAGGTTGGGGTCCAGGTCATTGCTGGTGCGGATGGCCAGGTCGATGCGCTCGTCCACCAGGTTGACCGTGCGATCGAGCATCTGCAGTTCCACCTTCACTCCGGGGTAGCGCCGGACGTAGGCGGCCACTGCATCCACCAGCTGGGCCTGGCCGAACGAGGTGCTGACGCTGATGCGCAGTGCGCCCTTGGGCGCGTCATCCGGCTGCTGCACCGCGGCCTGCAGGTCGCCGGCCAGTTCCAGCAGTTGCCGGCAGCGGGGCAGGGTTTCCTGGCCGGCGGCGGTGAGGCTGAGCTTGCGTGTGGTGCGCTGCATCAGCCGTGCGCCAACCCAGTCTTCCAGCTCTGCCAGGTAGCGCGACACCACCGGCCGCGACAGTTGCAGATGATCCGCCGCCGCCGACTGGCTGCCGAGGTCGACGACGGTGACGAAAACGCGCATGGCGTTGAGACGGTCCATGATTTGCCCGGTTTCAGAAACAAACTATGTTCGAGCATCGCATTTTTTGTCACGGATTGGGCAACTAAGCTGTTGGGCATTGTTCATCTGACGGGCGTTTGCGATGTCTCTTTTCACTCCTCTGCGTGGCCTGCTGCTGGCCTGTGTGACCCTGGCCGGCCCGGCGCTGGCTGCCGACCCCTTGCGGCTGGAGGTTTACAACCCCGGGCATGAGGCGATCTTCCCGGTCAGTTCGGTGATCGTCAGCGGCAAGCACGACGCCATCCTCGTCGATGCCCAGTTCGGCAAGGCCCAGGCCGAGCAGCTGGTGCAGCGCCTGCGGGCGGGCGGCAAGCAGCTGACCAGCATCTACATCAGCCATGGCGACCCGGACTTCTACTTCGGCCTGGATACCCTGACCCAGGCCTTCCCCGAGGCCAAGGTGCTGGCGTCGGCCGCCACGGTTGCCCATATCCGCCAGACCATGGATGCCAAGCTGGCCTACTGGGGCCCGCAGATGGGCGCGGACAAGCCGGCGCGGCTGGTGCTGCCGCAGGTGCTCGAAGGCAACCGCCTGACGCTGGAAGGGCAGGCCCTCGAAGTGGTCGGCCTGGACGGCCCGCAACCTGACCGCAGTTTTGTGTGGATCCCGTCGATCAAGGCGGTGGTCGGTGGCGTGGTGGTGTCGGAGAACATTCATGTATGGATGGCCGACACGCAAACGGCCAAGTCCCACGCCGACTGGCTCGGCACCCTGGCGCACATCGAAGCGCTGGCGCCGCGCACGGTCATCCCCGGGCATTACCTGGAAGACAGCAGCCGATCGCTGCAGGCCGTGCGTTTCACGGCGAACTACATTCGTGATTTCGATGCCGAGACCGCCAAGGCGAAAGACGCCGGTGCATTGATCGCGGCGATGAAGCAACGTTACCCGGGGCTGGCCGATGAAAGCTCGCTGGAGCTGGGGGCCAAGGTCGCCAAGGGCGAGATGAAGTGGTAATTCCGTTCAACTGATGGAGAGTATCCCATGAGCAAGATTGCAATCATCGGTGCCACTGGCCGCGCTGGCAGCCAGTTGCTGGAAGAGGCCCTGCGCCGTGGCCACAGTGTGCTGGCCATCGCCCGCGACCCGTCGCGGTTGCAGGGGCGGGACGGGGTGACCGTCAAGGCGCTGGATGCCAAGGACAGCGCGGCCCTGCAAGCGGCGGTCGCGGGTGTGGATGCGGTGCTGAGTGCGGCGCATTTCTCGACCATCGAGCCACACGCCATCATCGAGCCGGTCAAGCGGGCCGGGGTCAGGCGCCTGCTGGTGGTAGGTGGGGCCGGTAGCCTGTTGCTGCCGTCAGGGCATCGGGTGATCGACAGCCCGGACTTCCCCGAGGCATACAAGGCCGAGGCCACTGCCGGGGTGCGTTTTCTGGAAGCGTTGCAACGGGAGCCGAACCTGGACTGGACCTTCCTGTCGCCGTCGGCGGAGTTCGTTGAAGGTGAGCGCAGCGGGCATTACAAGCTGGGCAAGGATCATCTGTTGATCGGCGCGGATGGCAAGAGCTGGATCACCTTTGCCGATTACGCGATTGCCATGCTCGACGAACTGGAAAAGCCGGCGCATTCGCGGCAGCGGTTCACTGTCGGCTATTGAGTCGCCTGCTTCGTTTGCATGAATGTATCTGGTGCAGGCAGCTCGCCTGTAGGAGCGGCCTTGTGTCGCGAAAGGGTCGCGCAGCGGCCCCAGGATATCCGTCAAGGTGCAATATCGCCGGGGCTGCTGCGCAGCCCTTTCGCGACACAAGGCCGCTCCTACAAGGGCTTGTGCACATCGGCAAATAGGGAAAACGGGCCTTAGAAGCTGGCCTGTTCCTCCAGCCAATCCAACAACTCCACCAGCCCCGGCGGCAAGCTCTTGCTCTGGCTCACCAGGTAATACCCCTTGCCGGTCATCACCTTCAGCGCAAACGGCATGCACAACCGCCCCCCGCGCAAGTCATCGCCGATCAGCGACCAGTCGCCAATGGCCACGCCGGTGCCCTGCGAGGCCATGGCCATCGCCATGTCCAGTGTCTCGAAATGCTGCTTCGGCCCTTGAGTGCCCAGCGTCACCCCGGCTGCCTGCAGCCATAACCGCCAGTCATGCTCATCCCGCGACGGGTGCAGCAGCATGTGTAGCGCCAGGTCCTCGACCTGCTGCAACGGTACCGGCCCTTGGCGCAATGACGGCGCGCACACCGGCGTCAGCTGCTCATCGAACAGCTTGCGCACACGCAGCCCATGGTTCGGCGCCTCACCATAGACCACCGCCGCATCGAAACCCTCGCGGCGAAAGTCCACCCCATGTTGCACCGTGGTGGTCAGCTCTACAGGTACATCCGGGCGTAGCGCCTGCCATTCCATCAGGCGTGGCAGCAGCCAGCGCATCACGCAGGTCGGTGCCTTGAGCTGCAAGGTAGCGCTGCGCCCACCCACCTCGCGCACCCCTTGTTCGATCAGCGCGAACACCTGCTGCACCCTTGGCAGCCAATCCTGGCCTTCACGGGTCAGGCTCAGCCCACGGGCCTGGCGCTGGAACAAGGCATAACCCAGATGCTCTTCGAGGGCCGCGATCTGTCGGCTGACGGCGCCCTGGGTGATATGCAACTGCTGCCCGGCACGGGTGAAATTGCAGTGCTGGGCGGTTACCAGGAAGGTATGCAGGGCGGGCAGGGGCGGGAGGCGTTTCATTGTGCTGAGCCATGAGTGCAGGACATGGCTAGTATGTGTTTTTTTGCATTGTGGCGATAGCCGTGGCTGGGTCCAATAAGGGCATAACCCAACCAAGATTCATGGTGAAACCCGATGGCAACCTGCGGCGAAGTACTGGTAAAACTCCTTGAAGGCTATGGCGTTGACCATGTCTTCGGCATTCCTGGTGTACATACCGTGGAGCTCTACCGCGGCCTGGCGGGCTCGTCCATCCGCCATGTCACCCCGCGCCACGAGCAGGGGGCCGGGTTCATGGCCGACGGCTATGCGCGGACCCGCGGCAAGCCCGGGGTGTGCTTCATCATCACCGGCCCGGGCATGACCAACATCACCACCGCCATGGGCCAGGCCTATGCCGACTCGATCCCGATGCTGGTGATTTCCAGCGTGCAGGCCCGCGACCAGCTGGGCGGTGGTCGCGGCAAGCTGCACGAGTTGCCCAACCAGGCAGCGCTGGTGTCGGGTGTGGCGGCGTTTTCCCACACCCTGATGAGTGCCGATGACCTGCCGCAGGTGCTGGCCCGGGCATTCGCCGTGTTCGAAGGCGCCCGGCCGCGCCCGGTGCATATCGAGATCCCGCTCGACGTGCTGGTCGAACCGGCCGATCACCTGCTGCCGGGGCGCGTGGTGCGCAGCAGCCGAGCGGGGGCAGCGCCGCAGGCCGTGGCGCAGATGGCCGAGCGCCTGGCCAATGCACGACGGCCATTGATCCTGGCCGGGGGCGGCGCGTTGGCCGCGGGCGCTGCGCTGGCGCGCCTGGCCGAACACCTGCAGGCGCCGGTGGCGCTGACCATCAATGCCAAGGGGCTGCTGCCGGCCAGCCACCCGCTGCAGATTGGCTCGACCCAGTCACTGCCAGCCACGCGGGCGCTGGTGGCCGAGGCCGATGTGGTGCTGGCGATCGGCACCGAACTGGCCGAAACCGACTATGACGTCACCTTCAAAGGTGGTTTCGAGATCCCGGGCAGCCTGTTGCGCATCGACATCGACCCGGACCAGACCGTGCGCAATTACCTGCCGGAGTTGTCGCTGGTGGCCGATGCCGAACTGGCCGCCGAGGCGCTGCTTGGCGCCTTGCAAGCATTGCCGCAACCCGTGCGTGAAAGTACGTGGGGCGCGGCCCGGGTGGCCAAGCTGCGCCAGGCACTGGCGGCGGGTTGGGACCAGCCGACTCTGAGCCAGACACGTTTGCTGAATGCAATTATCGAGCGCCTGCCCAATGCCATTCTGGTGGGCGATTCGACCCAACCGGTGTACACCGGCAACCTGACCCTGGACATGGACCAGCCACGCCGTTGGTTCAATGCCTCGACCGGCTACGGCACCTTGGGTTATGCATTGCCGGCGGCCATGGGCGCCTGGCTGGGCAGCGCGGAGCAGGTCGGTGAGCGTGCGCCTGCGGTGTGCCTGATTGGTGATGGCGGTTTGCAGTTCACCTTGCCGGAGCTGGCCAGCGCGGTGGAAGCGCAGGTGCCGCTGATCGTGCTGCTGTGGAACAACCAGGGGTACGAGGAAATCAAGAAGTACATGGTCAACCGGGCCATCGAGCCAGTCGGGGTGGATATCCATACGCCGGACTTCATCGGTGTGGCGCGGGCCCTGGGCGCGGCGGCGGAGCAGGTGGCAGATGTGGCGCAGTTGCAGGTGGCGTTGGGGCAGGCAGTGGAGCGCAAGGGGCCGACCTTGATCCAGGTTGACCAGAATCAGTGGCAGGGGGCTGTGTTGGGTTGAAGTGAAGCTATTGCCTGTACCGGCCCTTTCGCGGGTGAACCCGCTCCCACAGGTACTGCACAGTTTTCAGTATCTGTGCAAAACCTGTGGGAGCGGGTTTACCCGCGAAAGGGCCGGCACAGGCAAAGCCAAACTCAGCCAGCAGTCGCCCGCAACCTCGCCACATCACGAATCGGCGGCGCGCCATACAGCCGGCTGTATTCACGGCTGAACTGTGACGGGCTTTCATACCCCACCCGGTAGGCAGCCACCGCTGCCTCGAGCCCGTCATTCAGCATCAAGCGCCGCGCCTCCTGCAGGCGCAGTTGCTTCTGATACTGCAACGGGCTCATCGACGTCACGGCCTTGAACCGGTGGTGCAAGGTCGAGGTGCTGAGGTTGACCTCGCGCGCCAGGTCCTCGATGCGCAAAGGCAGCTGGTAGTTCTGGTTGAGCCAGGTGATGGCCTGGCAAACCCGGTGGGTCTGGCTGTTGGCCAAGGCAATTTCGTACAACCGATAGCCCTGCGGCCCGCGCAGCAGGCGGTACAGAATTTCCCGGCGGAACAGCGGCGCGAGCATCGCGATATCGCGAGGGGTGTCCAGCAGGCGTATCAGCCGCAGCAAGGCGTCGAGCAACGCGGCATCGGTTCTTTCCACATACAAGCCACGACCGGAAGGCCGGTTGGGCACCAGCATCGGCCCGCTTTCGGCGATCAGCTGGCTGATTTCGGCCGGGTCCAGGTCCATGCGCAGGCCAAGGCTCGGGTGCTCGGGGCTGGCGTCGAGCTTTACGCCGCTAAGCGGCAAGGTTACCGAGACCACCATGTAGTGCAGCGGGTCGTAGGCGTACTGCTCGTCACCCAGGAACAGGCTTTTGCTGCCCTGGGCGAGGATGCACAGCGCGGGTTGCGCCAGGGTCGGTACCGAGCGCACGTTTTCGGTGTAGCGCACCAGGTACAGGTCATCGATGGCCGATGCCGGGCCGTGGGGCTCCCCGGCGTGGCGGCGGATCAGCTCGGCCAGCTCCTGGCGTTGCAGTTCCAGGCTCGGGTCGATGGACGTGGCGGTGGTCATGATGGCTTTCCTCTGCTGACCGACGCAGCATAGGTTTGGGCAATGGCGGGCGCTAGTCAAAAGCTGCACGCCGATTGCCTGATCCTGCCGCGCTGCAGGATCAGGCAATCGGCGAGCAGTAATGGCCTAACGCGTCGCGCGGGTGAGGCCCTAACCTTGGCAGCCTGGCTTTTCCGTCCGCCTGCTTCAAGGAGATTGTGCAATGACCCCGAGACAACCGGTCACCCACCTTGCTTTCATCCGTGCCAGCAGCGGGCGCTCGGCGGAGCTGGGCGCGCGCCTGCGTGACCTGCTCGAGCCCTCGTTGCGGGCACCGGGCTGCCTGAGTTTCACGGTGCAGCGTTCGCAGGCTGATGCCGATTTATGGTTGCTCAGTGGCAGCTGGCAAGACCAGCAGGCGATGACTGGCTACTTTGCTTCGCCAACGCTGGAAGTGTTTGGTGAGTTGGTGCAGGAACAGGTGGTCAGCAGTCTGGATCTGCATACCTTTGATTGAGGTATTGCCTGTTCTGGCCTCATCGCCGGCAAGCCAGCTCCCACAGGGTCATCACAGGTCTTGAGGGCGGTGCAGTACCTGTGGGAGCTGGCTTGCCGGCGATAGGGCCGGTACAGGTGAATGGGGTAAGATGCTGCCCTTGATCAACCAGGTAGATAGCAACATGGCACGTAGGGAATTCCCGCATTTCGAAGCGGTTTCGGCGATGGTCCCGGTGGAAGGTGGCGGCTACAACGCGGCCATCGCGGTCAAGGCCCTGGGCATGGGCGGCGCGCCGCGCTTTCACAAGATTCTCGACGGCCAGATGTTCAAGGGCGCCGTGGCCGCCGATGAAGCGGCCACTGCCGAGCTGCAACGCCTGCAGGGCGTCAGCGAAGAGGGTGAGCTGATCTGGTGATCAGGCCGGCGGGCGGGCCATCTTGAACAGGTTGCCCAGCTCGAAATAGTCTGCCGGGCCACCCCCACGCAGGATCGGCTCGGCGGCAGCGGTATCGTAGATACCGTTCTTCAACAGGTGCTCGGCAATGTGCACCGCCACCACTTCACCCAGGATCAGCCAGCTGGGCACCAGTTTCTGGTCGGCCCGCTTGAGCTGGACAATCTGGCTGACCTTGCACTCGAAGGCCACCGGGGTTTCGCCGACACGCGGCACGTTGACGATGCTCGACGGCTTGGCGGTGAGGCCGCTCAATTCAAATTCGTTTATCTCGGCGGCAACCGGTGCGCAGCTCTGGTTCATCTGCTCGGCCAACGGGCGGGTTGCCAGGTTCCAGACGAATTCGCCGGTCTGCTCGATGTTGTTCAGGCTGTCTTTGCGCCCGACGCTGCAGAAACCGATGATCGGCGGGATGTAGTTGAAGGCATTGAAGAAGCTGTAGGGCGCCAGGTTCAGGCGGCCTTCGCGGTCCTGTGAGGAGATCCAGCCGATAGGGCGGGGGCCGACGATGGCGTTGAACGGGTCGTGGGGCAGGCCGTGGCCTTTTGCGGGTTCGTAGTAATACATCTGTGCTGGGCTTGCTGGCCCTACCTCCTGGTGGACAAGACGCCTAGTGTGCCAAGCCTGTGCCCGCCTGCAAATGATCAAGCCCGGCCGAAGCCGGGCTGGGTGCTCGCATCAGGGATCAGCTGATGCGGTGGGCGTTGGTGCGATCGAAGCCATCTTCGGCGAAACGTTGGCCGCCAGTGCGGTCGAAGCCGTCTTCGGCGAAGCGCTGGCCACCGGTGCGGTCGAAGCCGTCTTCGGCGAAGCGCTGGCCACCGGTGCGGTCGAAGCCGTCTTCGGCGAAACGCTGGCCGCCAGTGCGGTCGAAGCCATCTTCAGCGTAGGCAGCGGATTGGCTCTGGGTCGCTGCGAAGGTGTGGGCGTTGGTGCGGTTGAAGCCATCTTCGGCGAAGGCGCCAGCAGCGAAAACCGAGAGGGCCAGGGTGAGGATCAGTTTGTTTTTCATGGTCGTTGCTCCAGGGGTTCTTGAGGTTGTTTTGTTTCTATGGGTTTAATCCTACGCCGATTAACTTGATTAAAAAGCGCAAATAATAGCGTTTAAAAATCGAATAATTAGATATATATTGGCGCGCATCTTGGGGCTCTGGCAGCGGTTCTGGCTCAGGATGTGTCTGCCCATGCGCTGACGTTCTGCCAGCCATTGCAGCTTGAAGGGGTGGAATTAACGGGGCGTTAAGGATGAAAAATCTGTCATTGAAGGCTTCTCAACGCATTTTTCATACATCACCAACCGATTTTTCAAATGCTGCTCAGCACCATCGCCGCACCTCAAACCGGAGCGGCACAACAATGAACAAACTTCCGCAAATCACCTTGGCCTTCTGGGTCATGAAGATCTGCGCTACCACCCTTGGCGAAACGGCGGGTGATTTGCTGTCGATGACCCTGAACATCGGCTATGCCCTCAGCTCGCTGCTGCTGATCAGCGTGTTCCTGCTGACCTTGCTCGGCCAGCTGTACTCGCGCCGCTACCACCCGATGCTGTACTGGCTGGTGATCCTCTCCACCAGCACCGCCGGCACCACCATGTCCGACTTCATGGACCGCACCCTGGGCCTGGGCTACGCCGCGGGTTCGGCCATCCTCATCGGCATCCTGCTGCTGACCTTCCTGGTATGGCGCCTGAGCGGCAACCCGCTGGATGTCACCCGCATCAAGAACCGCACGGGCGAATTGTTCTATTGGGTGGCGATCCTGTTTTCCAACACCCTCGGCACGGCGCTGGGCGATTACCTGGCCGATGACTCGGGGCTCGGTTTTGCCGGTGGCGCACTGTTGATCGGCAGTGCCATCGCCTTGGTAGTGGTGGCCCGCTACTGGACACGCATTCCTGGCGTGGTGTTGTTCTGGGTTGCGTTCGTGCTTACCCGCCCGTTCGGCGCCACCTTGGGCGACTTCCTCACCAAGCCCCACGAGAAGGGCGGCCTGGACTTCGGCACGGTCGGCTCTTCGGCAGTGCTGGGCGGGGTGTTGCTGGTACTGGTGCTGATGGCCACCTGGTACCAGCGCCGTGAGCCGCGTCAGGCGTTGGAGATGTCCTGAGTGTTGATGCGGTAGCGGGTACTGCGGCCCCCGCCAGGCAGGCGAACCAGGCAGGCCTTGTCGAGCAGATCGGACAGGTGGCGGGTCGCAGTGGCCTTTGATACCTTCGCCACCGCCTGGTATTGCGCTGCGTTGATGCCTTCCTCGAATCCTCGGGGGCCGCCATCGAGCAACCTGTTGAGCACCTTTACCTGTTCGGGCAGCAAACCATCTGAGCGATGTGCTTGCCAGAACCTGGCCTTGGCCAGTATCCGGTCGATATTGGTCAGGGCCTGTTCCAGGCTGCGCAGCAGGGTAGAAAGAAACCAGGATAGCCAGCGGGTGATATCCAGGTCGCCTTTCTGGCTGTTCTCCAGCACTTGGTAATAGCCGGCCCTGTCTTCGAGGATGCTGGCAGACATGGCATAGAAACGAATGGCCTGTCGCTCACCTTGCGCCAGCGCCAGGTCGGTGATTGCCCGAGTCAGACGGCCATTGCCATCGTCGAACGGATGCAGGGTGACGAACCAGAAGTGGGCGATTCCGGCACGTAGCAGTGGGTCCAGGCTGGTGGAATCGCGACTGTTGGCAAACCAGTCGAGAAACTCGTTGAGTCGGGCTTCCAGGCCATCGCGCGGTGGTGCTTCGAAATGCACGGTAGGCTTGTCGAGCCGGCCGGAGATCACCTGCATGGGCATTTCATCACGCAACTGGCCGACCAGTATCGCTTTGCTCAAGGCGCCTTGTGCCAGTGGGAACAGCCACTGGTGCCAGGTGTACAGGCGTTGCAGGGTCAGCGGTCGGTCATACCCTTGCGTTGCATCCAGCATCAGCTCCGCCAGCCCTTCACTGCGGGCATTGGTAGGTCCTTGCTCCTCGATGCCCAGCCGGCGAGCGAGGGAGGAGCGGACAGAACCCACGTTCAACTGCTCACCTTCGATTGCCGAAGAGGTGACGATGTTTTGCAGCAGCGTATCGAGGATGTTCTGGCACTCGCTGAGTGCATCGACGCTGCCGATCTTGCCCAGCAGGCGTCCTTGCATGTCGATGCAATTGCGTAGCATTGGGGCGATGGCTTCGTTTTGCCAGGTGAAGCGTGGCCAGGCAGGTTGCTGCCAGATCCATAAAGGGCTATTCATGATCCGTCCCATGAGCCGAATAAGCCGGCTATTCGGCTCATCTTGTGAGCCGAATAATAGCGCTATTCGGCTCATTCTGTGAGCCGAATAAGGCCGTCAATCGGCTCACAGGCTGCCGCGTATCACAAAAAAGGGGCGCCCCATGCACTGGAGCGCCCCTTTTCAGTACTGCCAGGCCAGCATCACTCAGTGGTAATCCGCGAGTGCTGCTTGGTGTCCTTCATGGTCGCGTAAACCAGCAGCGAGCAGGCGATGCAGGCGGTGACGTACCAGTAGAAGCCACTCTCCATGCCGGCGCTCTTGAACCACAGGGCCACGTACTCGGCGGTGCCGCCGAAGATCGACACGGTCAGGGCGTACGGCAGGCCCACGCCCAGGGCGCGGATTTCGGTGGGGAACAGCTCGGCTTTGACCACGGCGTTGATCGAGGTGTAGCCGCTGACGATGATCAGCGCCGCCATGATCAGGAAGAACGCGCCCCACCAGGTCTGGATGGTGTGCAGGGTGCTGAGGATCGGTACGGTGAACAGTGTGCCGAGTACACCGAAGGCGATCAGGATCGGGCGTCGACCGATCTTGTCGGACAGGCCACCGATCACCGGCTGCAGGCACATGAACAGGAACAGCGTGGCGGCCGAGATGGTGGTCGAGTCGCTGATGCTCATGCCCACGGTGTTGACCAGGTACTTCTGCATGTAGGTGGTGTAGGTGTAGAAGGCCAGGGTGCCGCCCATGGTCAGGCCGACCACGGTCATCAGCTCCTTGGGGTGGCGCAGCAGGGTGCGCATCAGGCTTTCCTTGGCCTTTTCCTTCTTGGTGAAGGAAGCGGTTTCTTCCATGCCGCGACGCAGGTACAGGGCCACCACGGCGCACAGCGCACCGATCACGAACGGTACGCGCCAGCCCCAGGCATACAGCTGCTCGGTGGTCAGGGTCTGTTGCAGGACGATCAGTACCGCCAGGGCGATGAGCTGGCCGGAGATCAGGGTCACGTACTGGAAGCTGGAGAAGAAGCCACGGCGGTCCTTGCTGGCCATTTCGCTGAGGTAGGTGGCCGAGGTGCCGTATTCACCACCCACCGACAAGCCCTGCAGCAGGCGTGCGATGACCAGCAGGATTGGCGCGGCGACGCCGATGGTTTCGTAGCCCGGGGTCAGGGCGATGACCAGCGAGCCTGCACACATCAGCAGCACCGAGGCCATCAATGCGGCCTTGCGGCCTTTGCGGTCGGCGTACAGGCCCATCAGCCAGCCACCGATCGGGCGCATGAGGAAGCCCACGGCGAAGATCGCGGCGGTATTGAGCAATTGTGCGGTGGAATCGCCGGCTGGGAAGAAGGCCTTGGCGAAGTACAGCGAGAATGCGGCGTAGACGTACCAGTCGTACCATTCGACCATGTTGCCGATGGACCCGCTGAAGATCGACTTCAGGCGGCTGGCGGTGGTTTTTTCTGTGGCAGGCGCGGTGGCCGCCCCGGCTGGCAGGGAGGTGGCATTATCCATCAGGGATACCTTCTCGTTGTTTTTGTGGAGCGCGCCGTGGCGCAGCTTGCCAAGGCAATTGCAGAAGGTGTGCCAAATGGGTGCATTGGGCTTCAAATGGGGGCGCTGCGCGACCCTTCGCGGGCACGCCCGCTCCCACAGGGACCGCGTGACGTCTGACTCTTCGCGTTTCCCTGTGGGAGCGGGCGTGCCCGCGAAGGGCTGCAAGGCAGCCCCAAAAGAATCCTGTTAATGAGCGGTTATTTGCTTAGTGACCGAGCGCGATAGGCGGATTTCCGCTCATTCTCGGCCAACAAAATCCTCGCGCACCAACCCATGCCGCTGCATTTTCTCGTTCAGCGTGCGCCGCGGCAGCTGCAACGTTTCCATCACAGCATTGATCGCGCCCCCGTGCTGGCGCAGCGCCGCGCGCAGGCATTGCGCCTCGAACGCTTCCATCTGCTCGCTCAGCGACTGCCCGGCAGGCGCCACCTCGATGTTCGGCGAGCCCAGCCCCAATGCATGGCGTTCCGCCGCGTTGGCCAGTTCACGTACGTTGCCCGGCCAGTCGTGCGACAGCAGCTGCGCCAGTTGCGCGCCCGACAGTGGCGGGGCCGCGCGGCCAAGCTTTTCGCCGGCGGCACGGGCAAAGTGCTCGAACAGCAGTAGAATGTCCTCACGCCGTTCACGCAATGGCGCCAGGCGCAGCTCGGCCACGTTCAGGCGATAGGCAAGGTCTTCGCGGAAGCGCCCGGCGCGGGCTTCTTCGAGCAGGTCGGGCTTGGTCGCGGCAATGATGCGCAGGTCGACGCTGATGCTCTGGTTGGCCCCCAGGCGCTCCAGCTTCTGTTCCTGGATCACCCGCAGCAGCTTGGCCTGTTGGGCCAGTGGCATGCTTTCGATTTCGTCGAGGAACACCGTGCCACCGTTGGCGTACTCCAGCTTGCCGATGCGCTTGCCTTGGGCACCGGTAAAAGCGCCGCTTTCATGGCCGAACAGCTCGGCCTCGAACAGCGACTCGGGGATGGCTGCACAGTTGAGGGCGACGAACGGCTTGTCGGCGCGCGGGCCAAAATCGTGCAGGCACCGGGCCACGCGCTCCTTGCCACTGCCGGTTTCGCCGCGGATCAGCACATTGACCGGCAGGCTGGCCAGGTCCAGCACTTGCCGGCGCAGCTGTTGCAGGCCTTGGGACATGCCAAGCAGCGTGCCTTCCAGGCGTGACTTGAGGTCGGCCTGCTCGTGCAGCCGGCGGTTTTCCAGGACCAGCTGGCGCTTTTCCAGGGCCCGACGCAGGCTGCCCAGCAGGTGCTGCGGGGTAAAGGGTTTTTCCAGGAAGTCGTAGGCCCCGCTGCGCATGGCTTCCACTGCCATGGGCACATCGCCGTGGCCGGTCAGCAGGATCACCGGCAAGTCGGGGTCGTCCGCCTGCAGGCGTTCGAGCAACTGCAGGCCATCCATGCCCGGCATGCGTACATCGCTGATGATTACTCCGGGAAAGTGCTGTGGCAGGTGTGCCAGGCATTCTTCGGCGCGGGCGAACAGTTGCACGCTGAAGCCGGACAGGCTCAGCCATTGCTCGACCGCGGTGCGGATACTGGCTTCATCATCGACGACGATCACTGAATTCAACATACAGGCTCCAGGTCACGGGGCAGGGTAAGGCTCAGGCGCGCGCCGCCAGGCAGGTTTTCGGCCTGCAGCTGGCCACCGGCCTCGTGGACGATACCGTAGGAAATGGCCAGGCCCAGCCCTAGGCCTTCGCCCACCGGCTTGGTGGTGAAGAACGGGTCGAAGACCTTGGCCAGGTCGGCCTCGGCAATGCCGCCACCCGAATCCAGCACGCTCAGGCGCCACAGCTCGCCGTCGGGCTCGATGCGGATCTCCAGGCGTTTGTAGCGCTTGTCGGCCATGGCGTCGAGGGCATTGCGCAGCAGGTTGATCAGCACCTGCTCCAGGCGAATGGCATCGCCGCGCACCCAGGCCGGGCGCGCCAGGTACAGGGCTACTTCCACTTCTTCGCTGCGAATGCGTGCTTCCAGCAGGTGCAGGGCCTGGTCGACCACCGTGGCCAGGTCGAGGCGCTCGCGCAGGCCGACCGGGCTGTTGCGGGCGAAGGTTTTCAGGTGGCTGGTGAGCGCGGCCATGCGTGTGAGCATCTGCTCCAGCGGCTCCAGTGCCTGGCGTGCTTCGTCATGTCGGCCATGGTCGAGCAGCAGGCGCAGGGTTTCCAGCTGCATGCGCTGGGTGGTCAGCGGCTGGTTGATTTCATGGGCCATGGCTGCCGACATCTGCCCCAGCGCCGCCAGCTTGGCCGATTGCACCAGCCCCTCCTGGGCGGTGCGCAGCTCACGGGTGCGCTCCTCGACCTGGCGCTTGAGCTCCTCCCGGCTGCGCTGGCGCAGGCGGGCCAGGCGCAGGCGCTGGCTGACGAACAGCGCAGCGAACACCAGGCTCAGCCAAACGGCGGCGGCGCCGAGGGCGGCATTGCGACCGTCGGCGGCTACCTGCGGCTTGCGCAGCAGGTGCAAGGTCCAGTTTTCACCCTCCAGTGGCAGGCTTTCCCACAGGTACTCGGCGCTGCCCTCAGGGCCTTGCACGCGGCTGAGGGTGCTGTTGTCGGCAAAGCGGGTCAGCACCTGGTGCTGCAGCGGCACCAGCGGTTGCTTGTCGTACTGACGGGTTTCGGCCAGTTCGGCACGGTCGGCACCACTGAGCGGCTGCAGTTCGCGGTAGCGCCAGCCGTCCTGGTTGGCGATGAAGGTGATGCCGCGCGCATCGCTGACCAGCAGGATGTCGCTGCCCTGGCGCCACTCGCGTTCCAGCTCGGGGAACTCCAGCTTCACCACCATGGCGCCGAGGAAGCGGCCATGCTCGTCGTTCACCGCGCTGGCGAGGAAGTAGCCCGGCACGCCACTGGTCACGCCCACGGCGTAGAAGCGACCACTGCCCTGGCTGCGAGTCTGCTTGAAATAGGGGCGAAAACCGTAGTTGGAGCCCACGTAGCTGCTGGGCAACCGCCAGTTGCTGGCGGCGATGGCCAGGCCGGTGCGGTCGAGCAGTTCGAGGGTGGAGGAGTTGGCGGCGCCATTGATGCGTTCGAGCTTGCGGTTCAGGGCGTCCTGCACCGGTTCGCTGACCGGGCCGCGCAGGGCGGCGATCAGCTCCGGGTCCAGCGCCAGCACGGCGGGCAGGGCGCGGTAGCGGTCGATCAGCGTGTGCAAGGCATTGGCATACAAGCCCAACTGCTGGCTGGCACGCTGGGCGTCGGCTTCCATGGCCTGGCGCTTGGCCTGGTGCATGGCCCAGCCGGCGCTGAAGGCGGTGCCCAGCACGATCAGCAGGGTGATCAGCCCCAGACGCAGGGCGCGAACGGAAAAGGGCATGGGGCGGATCCGGATGAATGGGATATCAGGGCGGGCCTCTTCGCGGGTGAACCCGCTCCCACAGGTATCGCGCAGGCCATCTGCTTGCGGAGTACCTGTGGGAGCGGGTTTACCCGCGAAGGGGCCGGTACAGGCAAACCGGTCAGTTACAGCAGTTCAAAGCTCTGCTGCTGCACCGCCTGGGAATCCAGCCCGACCTGGACATTGAATTCCCCAGGCTCGGCAACCCGCTGCAGTTGGCCATTGTAGAACTTCAGGTCTTCTTCGCTGATGCGGAAGCTCAACGTGCGCGATTCGCCAGGCTTGAGCATCAGCTTCTGGAAGTTCTTCAGTTCCTTCACCGGGCGGCTCATCGATGCCGATACATCCTGCAGGTACAGCTGCACCACGGTCTCGCCTGCCACCTTACCGGTGTTCTTCACTGTCACCTTGGCTTCCAGCGTGTCGCCACGCTTGAGGTCCTTGTTCGACAGCTTCAGCCCCGACAGCTCGAAGCTGCTGTAGCTCAGGCCATAGCCGAACGGGTACAGCGGGCCATTGGGCTCCTCGAAGTACTGCGAGGTATAGTTGCCCGGCTTGCCCGGCGTGAAGGGCCGGCCAATACGGGTGTGGTTGTAGTACATCGGGATCTGCCCGACCGAACGCGGGAAGGTGATGGCCAGCTTGCCGGACGGGTTGTAATCGCCGAACAGCACGTCGGCGATCGCGTTGCCGCCTTCGGTACCGGCGAACCAGGTTTCCAGAATGGCGTCGGCCTGATCGCGCTCCCAGGCAATCGACAGTGGGCGGCCGTTCATCAGCACCAGCACCAGCGGCTTGCCGGTGGCCTTCAGGGCCTTGATCAGCTCCCGCTGGCTGGCTGGGATTTCCAGGGTGGTACGGCTCGACGACTCGTGGGACATACCGCGGGATTCACCGACCACTGCCACCACCACATCGGACTGCTTCGCCGCCTTCACCGCCTCGTCGATCAGCACCGCAGGCGGGCGCGGGTCGTCGACGATTTCCGGGGCATCGAAGTTGAGGAAGTTCAGGTAATCGAACATCGCCTTGTCGCCGGTGACGTTGGAACCTTTGGCGTAGACCAGCTTGGCCTTGCCCTCCACGGCGCGGCGCAAGCCTTCGCGCACGGTCACCGAGTGCACTGGTTTGCCGTCGGCAGCCCAGCTGCCCATCATGTCGATCGGGGCATCGGCCAGCGGGCCGACCAGGGCGATGGTGCCGGCCTTTTTCAGCGGCAGGGTCTGGTTGCGGTTTTCCAGCAGCACCAGGCTGCGGCGCGCCACGTCACGCGCGGCGTCGCGGTGCAGGCGGTCGTTGCCGTAGTAGTCCTTCAGGTCGGTTTCGGCCTTGCCTATGCGCACGTACGGGTCCTTGAACAGGCCCATGTCGTACTTGGCACCCAGCACTTCGCGCACCGCCTGGTCCAGCTCGCCCTGGGTCACTTCGCCGGACTTCAGCAGGCCTGGCAGCTCTTCGCCGTACAGGGTGTCGTTCATGCTCATGTCGATGCCGGCCTTGATCGCCAGCTTGGCGGCTTCGCGGCCATCGCGGGCGACGCCATGGCGGATCAGCTCCTGGATGGCGCCGTGGTCGCTGATGGTCACGCCCTTGAAGCCCCACTCCTTGCGCAGCAGGTCGTTCATCAGCCAGGTGTTGGAGGTGGCAGGCACGCCGTTGATCGAGTTCAGCGCCACCATCACCCCGCCGGCACCAGCGTCAAGCGCGGCGCGGTAGGGCGGCAGGTAGTCGTTGTACATTTTCGGCAGGCTCATATCGACCGTGTTGTAGTCGCGCCCGCCTTCCACCGCGCCATACAGGGCGAAGTGCTTGACGATGGCCATGATGCTGTCGGGGTTGGCCGGGCTGCTGCCCTGGAACGAACGGACCATCACCTGGCCGATCTTCGAGGTCAGGTAGGTGTCTTCGCCAAAGCCTTCACTGGTGCGGCCCCAACGCGGATCGCGGGCGATGTCGACCATCGGTGCGAAGGTCATGTCCAGGGCGTCGGCCGCGGCTTCGATGGCGGCGGTGCGGCCGACCTTGGCGACGGCGTCCATGTCCCAGGTCGCGGCCATGCCCAGGCCGATCGGGAAAATGGTGCGCTCGCCGTGGACGGTATCGTAGGCGAAGAACATCGGGATCTTCAGGCGGCTGCGCATGGCAGCGTCCTGCATCGGCCGGTTCTCGGGCGCGGTACGCGAGTTGAAGGTGCCACCGATGCGGCCGGCGGCGATTTCCTCGCGAATCTTGTCGTGGGGCATTTCCGGGCCGATGCTGATCAGGCGCAGCTGGCCGATCTTCTCGGCTTCGGTCATCTGGCTGATCAGATGGTCGATGAACGCCTGCTTGTCCTGCAGGGGCGGGGCGGAGGGGGCGGCGAGGGCCGCCTGACTGGCAAGGCCCATGGCCAGGCCCAGCAAAGACAGTTTCATCATCAATTCCGTTGTGGGGCCTCTGCCGTATCCACGGTGATACGCGCGCGGCCGAAGTTTTCAGGCGGCTATTGTTGTACGATTTGCAGGCATTTCTTCCAGCGGCGGATTATGCCTGAATATGTCGCCTGCGGACGAAGCCCCGAATGCCGGGACAACAACTATAAGAACGCTCAAGAGACCGACGGCATGACCCCCCTCGACGAATACCATCAGCGCCAGATCGCCGAAGCCATTGCCCGTGCCGAACGGCGCACCGATGCCGAACTGGTGACGGTGCTGGCCCGCCGGGCCGATGACTACGCCTACTGGCCGTTGTTCTGGGCCGCCGTGCTGGCGCTGGCCGTGCCGGCCCTGTTGCACTGGCTGCTGGGTTGGCCCGGAGTGCGTGGCTTGCTGGTGGCCAATGTGCTGTTGTTCGTCGGCTTGTGCCTGCTGCTGCGCAGCCCACGCCTGGCCGGCTGGCTGATCCCCCGGGCCCTGCGCCGCTGGCGCGCCTCGCGCCTGGCCCGCCAGCAGTTTCGCGAACAGAACCTGCAGCGCACTGCTGGTGCCACGGGCGTACTGATCTTCGTCAGCGAGGCGGAGCGGCATGTGGAGATCCTGGTTGACCGCGGCATCGAGCACCACCTGGATGCCACCGCCCGCGCGGCCATCGTCGCTCGCTTTGCCGAACAGGTACGCCAGGGCCGCACCTTGCAGGGTTTTGTCGAGTGCATCGAGGCGTGCGGCGAACTGCTCAGCGAGCATGTGCCGCCTACCCATGCACGTAACGAGTTGCCCAACCGGTTGGTGATTCTCGATTGAGCCGAACCCCGATGGCTTGACGCGCCCATAGAACTGCACATAACTCATTGAATTAGCAGGGACTCTTTGGGAGCGGCTTTAGCCGCGAACACCGGCGCAGCCGGTGCCATGCACCGCGTTGGATTCTTCGCGGCTAAAGCCGCTCCCACAGGGTACGCGTGCCGCTTGCGAATTCAGTTCTCTACGCGACAGCGCAGCCCAAAGGACTGGGCGATCTCCCACAGGAAGTTAGCCACCCTGTAGAATGCGTGCATTGCGCCATGCGCTCCCCGCTACCCGAGGCACCGTTTTTCCATGTCCGCCAGTTCTTCTGCCCCATCCGCGCCGGATGCGCGCACCCAGTTTCTCGACCTGCTGAACGCCGCCCTGCATGGCAATACCTTGGTCAAACTGGTATTGGCGCGCCATGTCGGTGCCGACCAGACCTTGCAACGGATCATTGCCAAGCCGTTGCAGGTCAAGGGCCAGCGGTGCCTGTCGCTGGTCTATCGCCACCAGACCCGCGACATCACCCGCAACCTGGCGCTGGACCAGGCCCAGGCGCTGGTCGCCGAGTTGCTGCCGGACAGCTTCCGCAATGCGCACCTGTTCGACGCCGACGGTGAAGTGCAGTTGACCTTCAGCAAGAAGGGCAAGCCCATGCTCCAGCGCCACGGCGCACAAGCACCGCGCGAGGCTGCCAGCAGCAGCGGCCATGACCGCGAGAAGAAGCGCTATCTGGAGCTGTCGCGGCCATTCCTGCGTGACCTCGGCGTGACTGACGCACAAGGCGCGCTGATCCCGTCCATGTCGCGCAAGTGGAAGCAGATCAACAAGTTCATCGAAGTCTTCGACCACGCCCTGGCCAGCGCCCCGGTGCCGGCGGAGCAGGCGCTGCGGGTAGCCGACTTCGGCTCTGGCAAGGGCTACCTGACCTTTGCCATGCACGACTACCTGCGCAACAGCCTGGGCCGCGAAGCGCAGGTAACCGGCGTCGAGCTGCGCCAGGACATGGTCGACTTGTGCAACGCCGCCGCCTTGCGCCTGGAGCACCCGGGCCTGGAGTTCCAGTGTGGTGACGTGCGTAGCGTGGTGCCCGAGGCCATCGAAGTGATGATTGCCCTGCATGCCTGCGACATCGCCACCGACTACGCCATCCACACCGGCATCCGCTGCAACGCCGCGATCATCATGTGCTCGCCGTGCTGCCACAAGCAGATCCGCCCGCAACTGCACAGCCCGGGGTTGTTGCAACCGATGCTTCAGTACGGCCTGCACCTGGGCCAGCAGGCCGAGATGCTGACCGACAGCCTGCGCGCGCTGTACCTGGAAGCCTGCGGGTACGAGACCAAGGTGTTCGAGTTCATCTCGCTGGAGCACACCAACAAGAACAAGATGATTCTTGCGGTGAAGCGGCGCCAGGCAGGGGACAACAGCGCGTTGCTGGAGAAGATCGGGCAGCTCAAGGCGTTTTACGGGGTGCAGGAGCATTGCCTGGAGACGTTGTTGCGAGGGGATGGGTTGCTGCCTGGCGTGTGATTCTTCAGCGGCTCTTGTGAAGCGCCGCACTCGGTAACACGTTATCCAGTAGTGGCGCATTCGTACGTTTCAAGGGCTCGGTTTCGCTAGCCGTCGCTTCGAGCTGGCGGGCCTGGCGGTATTCGCTGGGCGTGCAGTTGCTGACCTGCTTGAAGGTTCGGGCGAAATAGGACGGGTCCTTGAAGCCGGCCTCATAGCCGATGCTGGTAATCGGCATCTGGCTGTTGACGAGCAGGTCCATGGCCAGGTTCATGCGCTTGCTCAGGATGTAATCCAGAAACCCAACGCCGTTGACTTCCTTGAACAGGCGGCTGAAGCGGGCTGTGGTCATGCCGCAGCGCTGCGCGAGGTCCTTTTGATCGACACATTCGCGAAAGTGCTGGTCGATGTACGGCATGACCTTGCTGAGCGCCTGGTGCTTGTGGTGTTCGCCGGTCAGGCGAATGCTGTCCGGCAGGGAGGGAAGGTGATCGATGCGCTGCGCATTGGCTGAGGTCTTGCTGGCGCGGCGTATGTCGCAAAGCTGCTTGAGGACATCGATGTAGCGGCTTTTTTCACCGCTTGTCAGCGGCAATACCAGATACTCCCAGACCCGCGAACGCATGGCCCAGACGGCCAACTCTTCGGAGTGCTGCACGGTGAACATGGTGACCGGGATGGATGGTGAGTTGCGTTTCACTTCCAGCAGCAGGTTGAGGTTGAGGGTGTCGGGGCGATCGAAATGCATGCAGATCATGTCTGCCTGCTGGCGTTCGGAATGCGCCACGGCCTTCGCCAGTTTGCAATCGCAGACATGACTGAACTGTGCCATCAGCGCGTCGGTGGAATGATCGCGTGTCAGATCGAACCACAACAACAGCGGCTTTGTGCCCGGGTTAGACATCGTGACTTAACCTTATGCTGGGGAGTTTCCCTACGAGCAGCAGTATTGTCAAAACACTATTAAGTCGCCGAGCAATTTGGTTATTACCTTAGATCGTTTTTGCTTAAGGGGTTCTATGCGTTTTGTAGAACCCTGATGTTAGACAGGTTCCGCATTTGGTCTGGCCTCTGCTCATGACGACCGCTTGTCGGCTTTGAACAAACGTGCCAGAACCTTTCCCTGAGCCGGCTGCAAATGCGTACGAAAGTGCTTCTCATATTCGGGTTTCCTGCCTGTTTTACTAGTGGGCTTGCCCACTTTTTCGATGATGGCCAATGGCCGCAAAAAAGTCCTAGCGATTCGCAAAAATCTCCTAACGACTATGGTCCCCCCCTGACTAGGATTCCCAACAGGTAGTGCACACGCCACTGCCCGGGAAGAAAAAAATATCCTTAGCGAGGTGAGCGAAATGACTCTGCAAACAATCAAGGCTTCGGTTATGAAGTTCGTCAAAGATGAGGATGGTCTGACCATCGTGGAATATGCCGTGGCAGGTGGCTTGGTAACTCTGGCTGTTGCCGCCTCGTTCGATACTTTGGCGGCCGCCATAACCTCTGCTCTCGGCAGGTTGTCGACTTGCATGGCCGGTGGCACCTGCTAACAAGCCTGACGCAATTGGGGGATGGGGCGATGTCCATTGAGCAGATGTCTACTTCAATCATGTTGCTAGTGCTGCTCGGTATTGCGGTGGTGAGCGACCTTCGTTGCCACCGCATTCCCAATCTACTGATTGTTGTTGGACTGGCTTTGGGCCTGATGAGCCAGGCCTATGCAAGTGGGGTCGACGGGCTTGGTAATGCGGCATTGGCCACCCTGATCGGCTTTGCGGTTTTGTTGCCCATGTACGCTCTGGGCGGGATGGCTGCCGGCGATGTCAAGTTAATGGCCATGGTCGGTAGTTTCCTGACCCCATTCAGCGCGTTGTGGGCTGTTTTTTTCAGCTTGATGGCCGGTGCGCTGTGCGGTGTGCTGATTGTCCTGTTTCGCGGCCAACTAAAGCAAACCTTGGCGCGCTATTGGCTGATAGCAAGTGCACGAGCTTACTTGGCACCGGCGGCAAATGAAGTAGCCGGCAAGCCGTTCCCTTACTCCGTGGCAATTTTGCTCGGAACCCTGGCCAGTGGCTATTGGCTTTATATCGGTCGGTAGCCCAGGAGGCTAGCCATGTATGCGATCAGCGACAGCAGTGCTTACTTCAATGATCGGGAAACGGTACAGCGCCTTGCACCACAGCCGCGGACTGTCCGTGAGACTGGACTGACTGAAAGCTTTCTTGGTGATTTGCTGTGCAAGCATCTGCACGACGCCGGTACGCTGGACCTGTCGCGGCTGGTTGAGCGCTTGGCGCTGACCGGTGCAGTGGTAGAGGAAGTGCTGGCCTTTCTGCGCAAGGATGGCCGCGTTGAAGTACTGGGCCAGGTTGGTGTGCAAACGGGGGGGCAGGTGCTGCGATACGGCCTGACCGATCGCGGCCGCGGTACCGCCCGGGATGCACTGGCGCGCAGCGGCTACATCGGCGCGGCGCCCTTTCCGGTAAGTGCCTACCGTGACCTGCTCAAGCTGCAGACCATCCACCATGGCCGCATCAGTACGCAGGACATGCATGCGGCGTTCGCTGGCGTAGTGCTCTCGGAGAGCATGCTCGATCAACTGGGCGTAGCGTTGAACTCCGGGCGCGCCATCATGATTTACGGCCCAGCAGGCACCGGCAAGACCTATGTCAGCAGCCGCCTGATCCGCCTGTTCGCCGAGGCCATCTGGGTACCCCATGCCATCGAGATCAACGAGTCGGTCATCGAGGTGTACGACCCTCAGGTGCATCAGCGCCTGGAGGAAGAAAGCCAACCTACCAGCCTGTTGCTCAACGAAGGCATCGACCGGCGGCTGGTGCGCTGCAAACGCCCGGTGGTGATTACTGGCGGCGAACTGGGCATGGAGCAACTGGATGTCCGTTTCGATCCCAGTACCCGCCAGTACCAGGCCTCCCTGCAACTCAAGGCCAGCAATGGCCTGTTCATCATCGACGACATGGGGCGCCAGCGCATGGCCCCGGCCGAACTGCTCAACCGCTGGATCGTGCCGATGGAAGAGAAGCGCGACTTCCTCAACCTGGGTGGCGGGCGCCATTGCGAGCTGCCGTTCGATCTGGTGCTGGTGTTCTCCACCAACCTGAACCCCCTGGAGCTGGCCGACGAAGCCTTCTTGCGGCGCATCGGCTACAAGCTGCAGTTCAGCTACCTGAAGGTCGATGAGTACGAGCGTATCTGGCGCCAGGAATGCGAACGCCTGGGCCTGGCTTACGACCCGTCTCTGTTGCGTCATGCACTACAGGCACTGTACGAGGTTGAAGGCGTGCCGCTAGTGCCCTGCCACCCTCGCGACCTGCTTAACATGGCGGTCGACCGCCAGCGTTACCTGGGCGGTGATGGTCCGCTGTCGCCGCAGGAGCTGGAATGGGCCTGGCGTAGCTACTTCGTCCAGATCGACTTCCTTGGATAAGGAGATGCAGACATGAGCGCCCGTACGCTTACCCTGATTGCCGTTTCCCTGACCCTGGGGCTTGGCGCCGCCTTGATGGCCAACAACTGGCTCAATGGTCGGCTCAACGCCGCCCCGGATGACAACATGAAGAATGTGGTGGTCGCCACGGTAGAGATCCCGTTCGGGCAGATGATCGAGGCCCAGCAGGTCGCCATCGTGCGCATGCCCAAGGATGCGGTACCTGACGATGCTTTCGACAGCAATGAAAAGGTGGTTGGAAAGATTGCGACTTTCGCCATGCTGCGCGGCGATGTGCTGCGCAGCGCACGCGTGGCTGAGCACATGGGTGGCAGTACCCTGGCTTCGTTGATAGCCCCTGACAAACGAGCCATTTCGGTGCGTGTGGATGACGTGGTCGGGGTGGGCGGGTTCCTGTTGCCGGGCAACCGGGTAGATGTACTGGCGACCAAGCGCAGCGATGGCAGCAGTAATGACTCCGAATCCAGGACCATCCTCCAGGACTTGCGGGTATTGGCTGTTGACCAGACGGCGGGGACGGACAAGACCCAACCGGTGGTGGTGCGTGCGGTGACCCTGGAAATGTCGGCCAAAGAGGCAGAGGTGCTGGTCAAGGCGCAATCGGAAGGGAAGTTGCAGTTAGCCCTGCGTAACCCGCTGGATGCCCAGAAGCAACCGCAAGCCGTTGCCGCTGTCGTGCCGACCCCGCCGTCTGTGGTCAAGCCGCAACCCAGGCCGGTGGCCAACCGCAGCAGTGGCGTTGGCTCGGTCACCATCATCCGCGGGACTGAAGTTGAAGTAGCGAAAGCAAGGTTTTAAGGCGGCTGGCGTCCGAATGGCTAACCTTCGGCAGGAACAAGAATACCTCGCAAGGAGTTGTGCATGAATACTTTGCAGAGACTAGGGATGTACCTGTTGTGCGGGCTGGGTACGCAGCTGCTGTTCGTCGGTGTGACGCAGGCTGCAGAACCGGGATCGGGATACAGCGCCATGCCGGCGGCCAACACCAATATGGTCCAGGTGCCCATCTACAAGTCGCGGACGATCAGCGCTCGTACGCCGGTGAGGAAAATCTCGGTCGGCAACCCGGATATCGCCGATATCCTGATCACCAGCCCGACCCAGCTCTACCTGCTCGGCCGTTCCCTGGGCACTACCAACGTGCTGTTGTGGGACAGCAACAACCGCTTGATCGAGACCCTGGATGTGGAGGTCGTGCATGACCTCACCGGGCTGAAGACCAAACTGCACCAGCTGCTGCCCGAGGAGAACATCGAGGTGTTCAGCGCCCAGGGCGCGTTGGTACTGCGTGGCCAGGTGCGTAGTGCCGCGGCCATGGACACAGCGATGAAAGTGGCCAAGACCTATGCCGCGCAAACCTCGAGTGTGGTCCAAGGCAAGGGTGAAGCTGCCGAGGTGGCACCGGCCCAGTCGCTGGAGGTGATCAACCTGCTCAGCGTCGGTGGCAGCCAGCAGGTGATGTTGGAAGTGAAAGTGGCCGAGATGCAGCGCAGCCTGATCAAGAACCTCAACGTGCGCTTCAATGCCCTTGGCTCATCCGGCAACTGGAGCGGTGGCGGGTTCAACAATGGTCAAGGACTGGGCCTGACTCCAGGCGGCGGGTCGATCCTTTCGCCAGGTTCGCTGATTGGAGGCGGCAAAGGCTTGTTCGCCCAGTTCCTGTCCGACGATTTCCTCTTCAACGTGGTGCTGGAGGCGTCCAAGGACAATGGTTCGGCCAAGGTGCTGGCCGAGCCCACCCTCACCACTCTTACCGGCCAGCAGGCGGAATTCATTTCTGGTGGCGAGTTCCCGATCCCGATCACCGAGGATGATGGCATCACCATCGAATACAAGGAATTCGGTGTCGGCGTGAAGTTCCTGCCGGTGGTGCTCGAATCCGGGCGCATCAACCTCAACCTGAATGTCTCGGTGAGCGAGCTTTCCAACGTCAACTCGCTGGTACTCGACACTGGCCTGAACAGCATTCTGGGCGATGGTGTTACCCAGGTCATCCCGTCGCTGACCAAGCGCAGCGCCGAGTCCACGGTCGAACTGGGCAATGGCCAGACCATCGCCATCGCCGGTCTGATCAGTGAAAACACCCGCGATTTCGTCAGCCGTTTCCCCGGGCTGGGGGACCTGCCGATACTCGGGCACCTGTTCCGCAGCCAGTCGTTCATCAACGGTGAAACCGAACTGGTGATCCTGGTGACGCCGCACCTCGCCAAGCCTGTGGATGCCAAGGCGGTGCGCCTGCCCACCGAGAAATTTGTCGAACCCAGTGACCTGGACTTCTACCTGCTTGGCAAGACCAAGAGCAGTGAGCCCGGGCGCTCGGTGCCCGTCAGCCTCGGCGTCAGCGGTGGCAACTTTGGCCATGATCTGAATTGATCGGAGAGAACCAGCATGAGAACCATGATCGTGTGTTGCGCGCTGCTGTCGGGGTTGTCCGGTTGCATGTCGTACGACGAGGGGCGCGTCGGCCCGCTGGGTTACAGCGTCTACCAGACAACCTACCAGCAGATTGCCGACAAACAGGTGGCCGCCAATCCAGGCACCGAACTGCCTGCCGTCGGCGCCGATGGGCCGTTGCTGGAGAAGGTGATGAATGGTTATCGGGGGGCGACTGGCGATGCGCAGCAGGTCGGCCAGCCGATCCAGATCCAAGTTACTGATTCAACTCGCTGATTGAGGGTGTGATCATGACTCCTCGAACTCAACGGATGTTCACTGCGCCACCAGGGCAACAGCGGGGGGTAGTGACTGTCATCATTGTGATCGCCCTGTTGGCGATACTGATGATGGCAGCGTTGGTGCTCGATGGCGGTCACATGTTGTTGAACAAGACCCGACTGCAGAATGCCGTGGACGCCGCCGCCCTCAGTGGCGCCAAGACCCTTAGCCAGGTGATGGGCGCTGGCAATGCTGCCAGTACCACGCGCGATGCCGCGCTCTCTACCTTGCAAAAAAACGCCAGTGCAACCGGCAATCAGGAACTGGCGACGGCAATCGGCGGTAATCCTGGCGGATTCGCGGTGGTGGAGCTGGCTGACAATGTCTATGGGCCTTTCTCCTACCCGGGGCCGGCCAATGCCTCCTATGTACGGGTCTCGGTAGCGAATTACTCACTGGCTGGCTTTTTCTGGAACTTTGCCCAGTCAATCACCGAGGGTTCCGCCGCCAAGAGTGTGACGGCAATTGCTACCGCCGGGCCGAGCCCGACTAGCCCCTGTGATCTTGCACCGCTGTTGGTCTGTGGCAACCCGGCTCAATACAACCCGGATACCGGCATGTTCTGGGGGTATCGTTTTGGTGACCTGGAGGTCTTGAAATCTGCTTCCAAGAACAGCGACCCGATTGGCCCGGGTAACTTCCAGTTGCTCGACTTTGGCTCTGGCGGCAAGACCATTGGCGACCTGATGGCCGGCGGCGGTTCGGTATGCCGCAATGTTGGTGACAACGTCGCCACCAAGCCTGGTAACACGGTTGGCCCTTCCGTCAAAGGTCTGAATACGCGATTCGGCGAGTACTCCGGGTCGTTGAAGAGTTCGGACTACCCGCCCGACCTGGTGACGACCTATAGCAATCCGGTGATGAAGTATAACGACAAAACAACGCCTCACCAGGTGGAGCACCAGGGCCAAGTCGTCACTTCGAGCAATGGCAACCTGTCTGCTGGCGGTACTCCGCTGTTCGACTACAACGACTATGCCGCGCAGACAGCTGCATGTGTCGGAGGTGGGGGAGCGGGGTGTCAGTCGAACGGAGTTTTCGAGCGGCGGATGCTGAAGATCGTGGTGGGCGACTGCTCTGGCAAGAACTCGGGGGCATCATCGATTCCGGTCATCGGTTTCGGTTGCTTCTACGTAGTGCAGCCGGCCGACAACTCGGGTGGGGATTCGCAGATCTTCGGCCAGTTCGTCAAGCAATGCGAGGGTGACGGCGTGCCTGGGCCTACGCCGCAGGACGATTCCGGTCCGCAGATCATCCAGCTGTACAAAACCTTTATCAGTGGCAGTGGCACACCGAGCACCGACTCCTAGGAGCGTGTCATGGAACTCTATCGGCTCAAGCGTGCGCAGCGTCAGCAAGGGGTGGCAATCGTCGAGTTCACCATCACCCTGCCACTGTTGCTCCTGACCTTGCTGGCTTTCGGCGAATTTGGCCGCATGCTTTACCAGTACAACAGCCTGCTGCAGGGCAGCCGGGATGCTGCGCGCTTTGTCGCCAGCCAGGCTTGGAACTCGACCCTTGGCAAGGTCGAGGTGAGCGCCGACCTCGAGTGCATGACCAAGTACGTGGCGGTGCACGGTGCGCCTTCCGCGCCGCCTTGCAGCCTGACCGGGATGCCGGCCAACACCACCGTGCAGGTGGCTACGGTGGCGGGCACCAACGACCACGTGCAGGTGACCATCAGCACGGTCTTTTCCCCGCTGATCGCCAACGGCATTCCGGCGTTCATTGGCAACGGCATGACGCTGAACTTCCCGTTGGTCGCCACCACCGTGATGAGGGCACTGTGATGAAGCGCAGGAGCATGCAGGGCGTTTACGTGGTGGAGTTCGCCATCATCAGCACATTGCTGTTCACGCTGTTGTTCGGGGTGTTGGAAATAGGCCGTCTGTACTACACCGTGAATATGTTGAATGAGTCCGTACGGCGTGGAGCGCGCCTGGCAGCGGTTTGTAACATCAGCGACCCGGTGGTACTGCGCCGGGCGATATTCAACAGCGCGGGCAACAGTGGCGCCAGCAGCCTGCTGTCCAACCTGGACACCTCGGACCTGACCCTGCGCTACCTGGACAAGAACGGTGCGCCGGTAGCCAACCCCGGGGATCTGGTGAGCGCCACCGGGTTTGCCGCTGTCCGCTATGTGCAGCTGACACTGCAGAACTTTCAATTCAGCCTGTTTATTCCAGGTTTTGGCGTGCCCATTACCTTGCCAGTATTCAAGGCGACCCTACCTCGCGAGAGCCTCGGGCGTCATACCGAGGCGGATGTCGTACCGGAGATCACGCCATGCTGAATCTTAGGGAATCTTCCGTATCCGCTACCTCCATCAGGCCCGGGATGCGTCTGTTGATCAGCAGCTCCGACGCCCTGGCCTTGCGCCAGTTGCAAGAAATCTGTCAGCGCATCTCTGGTCTGGAGGTAAATGTTCGCCAGGTGAGCAATGGGCATTGCGACCCGCTTTATGGGTTGGACCGGATGCCCGATTTCCTGCTGCTGCGCGTTGGTCAGCTGTGGCGTGAGGAACTGGCGGCCCTGTTGCAACGCCCGGCCCATGAGCGCCCGCCGCTTTTGGTGTGTGGCCTGCTGGACGATCGGGAAGGCATGCGCCTGGCGATGCAGGCAGGTGCGCGCGATTTTCTGCCAGAGCCTATCGTTGCCACGGAGCTTATCGCTGCCTTGAACCGTATGGTCATGGAAACCCAGACCAACAGCACGGCGACAGGGAAACTGATCGCGGTGATGAATGCCAAGGGTGGCTCCGGCGGCACTGTGCTGGCCTGCAACCTGGCGCATCAGCTCAGCCTCAAGGGCAACACCCTGTTGCTTGACCTGGACCTGCAGTTTGGCAGCGTGTCGCATCATCTGGATGTGGCGCAGTCGCACAGCCAACTGGACGTGTTGCAGCAGATAAAAGAAATGGATGGTGTTGCACTGCGCGGCTTCTGCAGCCATTTCAGCCCGTCCTTGCATGTGCTTGGCAGCCGCGCCAATGAGCTGTGCCTGCCGCAGGATGTCCATGCCGAACAGCTCGATGCGCTGCTGCAGCTGGCGCGCTCCAACTATGACTGGGTAGTGGCGGACTTGCCGCGGCAGATCGATCACATCACCGCTTCGGTGCTGGAGCAGGCCGACCGGGTGTACGTCGTGGTGCAGCAGAGCGTCAACCACCTGCGCGACGCCAGTTCCCTGGCGCGCATTCTGCGCGATGACCTAGGCGTACGCGGCAATCAGCTGGAGGTGGTGGTCAACCGCTACGACAAGGCGGCGCCGGTCAGCCTCAAGGATATCGGCGAGGCGCTGCGCTGCACCAATATCGTGAAACTGCCGAATGACTTCAGCGTTATCAACCAGAGCCAGAACACGGGTGTGCCATTAGGCCTGCAAGCACCTCGCTCCGCGATCACCCAGGCGCTGCGTGGGCTGGCCGAGGAATTGGTTGGCAAGCAGGTGGACACTGATACGGGACTGTTCAAACGCGCCTTCAAGCGTGTTTTTCGGGGGTGAACCATGCTTAGCGATTTCCGTAACCGTTTGCGCAAAACGGCAGTCACCTCCGAGGCATCGACGCAGTCGAAGCAGGGGGGCGGCGCGAAGGACCCGGCAGAGGCGCTGATGGCGTGGGAACATTCGGTACCGGATGTTCTGTTTGAAACGAAAAGCCAGGTCACATCGGTGGAAGCCGAGTGGCGGGAGAAGACCTATCAGCAACTGCTGAAGGTCATGGACCTGTCCTTGCTCGATTCGCTCGAGCAGGCCGAGGCCGTGCGGCAGATCCGCGATATCTGCCAGCGTCTGCTCGATGAGCATTCGGCGCCGGTGAGCTCTGCCAGCCGCCAGTTGATCATCAAGCAGATCACCGACGAAGTGCTTGGCCTTGGCCCGCTGGAGCCACTGCTGGCCGACCATACGGTGTCCGACATCCTGGTCAACGGGCATGACTCGGTATACGTCGAACGGTTCGGCAAGTTGCAGCGCACCGATGTGCGATTTCGCGATGATCAGCACCTGCTGAACATCATCGACCGCATCGTCTCCAGCCTCGGCCGGCGTATCGACGAGTCTTCGCCGTTGGTCGATGCACGGCTCAAGGACGGTTCACGGGTCAATGCGATCATCCCGCCGCTGGCCATCGACGGGCCGAGCATCTCCATCCGCCGCTTTGCGGTGGACCTGCTCAATACCGACAGCCTGATCCAGGCGGGGGCGCTGACGCCGGCCATCGCCTTGCTGCTCAAGGCGATCGTGCGGGGCCGGCTGAACGTGCTGATCTCCGGCGGCACCGGCTGCGGCAAGACCACCATGCTCAATGTGCTGTCCAGTTTCATTCCGCATAACGAGCGCATCGTCACCATCGAGGACTCGGCCGAACTGCAACTGCAGCAGCCGCATGTGGTGCGCCTGGAAACACGGCCGGCGAATATCGAGGGGCGCGGGGAGGTGGGCCAGCGTGAGCTGGTGCGCAACAGCCTGCGGATGCGCCCCGACCGTATCGTGATCGGCGAGGTGCGTGGTGCCGAGGCGCTGGACATGCTGACGGCGATGAACACTGGTCACGATGGTTCACTGACTACCATCCACGCCAACACCGCGCGCGATGCGTTGGGCCGGGTCGAGAACATGGTCTTGATGTCTGGCGCTACATTTCCGATCAAGGCCATGCGCCAGCAAATCGCATCGGCCATCGATGTGGTGATCCAGCTGGAGCGACAGGAAGACGGCAAGCGGCGGTTGGTCAGTGTGCAGGAGATCAACGGCATGGAGGGCGAAATCATCACCATGACCGAGATATTCTCGTTCGTCCGCAATGGCCTGGGCGAGCAGGGCCAGGTGCTTGGTGACTTCCGGCCAAGTGGCATGGTCCCGGCGTTTCGCGATTCTTTGGCCAAGCGCGGGATCGAGTTGCCGCTGACAATGTTCAGGCCGGAATGGATGGAGGGTCGTCAATCATGAGCCAGATACCCGCTGAATATATCCTGGCGTTTCTGGGCATGGTGTTCGTTGCCGTGTTTCTCCTCAGCCAAGGGTTGGTGGTGCCGGTATTCGGTGAGGCTGGCAAAGTACGCAAACGTATCCGCAGCCGACTGGTGATACTGGAGCGGGCAAGCCATCTGCCGAACATGCAGACCGTGCTGCGGCAGAAGTACCTGACACGCCTGTCGCCGCTGGAGGCGCGACTCGAGCAATTGCCCTTCATGGCGACGCTGACGCAACTGATCGAGCAGGCCGGGCATGATTATCGGGCCTATAGGGTACTGCTGCTGGGGTTCGTGCTGGCAGCGGCTGCCGGAATGCTGGCCTGGCTGTTCTTTCCATACTGGTGGTTGGCGCTGGCGGTAGCATTCGTGGCGTTCTGGCTACCGCTGCTGAAAATCTCCCATGACCGTGGCAGGCGCTTCGCCAAGTTCGAGGAGGGTTTGCCGGATGCGCTGGAAGCCATGTGTCGGGCATTGCGCGCCGGGCACCCCTTCAATGAAACCCTGCGTTTGGTGGCAGATGAACACAAGGGACCGGTGGCGCATGAATTCGGTCTGACTTTCGCCGATATCAACTACGGTAATGATGTGCGCAGGGCCATGCTTGGCCTTCTGGAGCGGATGCCAAGCATGACGGTGATGATGCTGGTGACCTCGATCCTCATTCACCGCGAGACCGGCGGTAACCTGACCGAAGTGCTGGAGCGTCTGAGCAACCTGATCCGCGGGCGTTTCCGCTTTCAGCGCAAAGTCAAGACAATGTCGGCCGAGGGGCGAATGTCAGCCTGGGTGCTGATAGCCATACCCTTCGTATTGGCGGCTGCGATCGTTGTCATGAACCCTGCGTACTTGACGTTGCTGGTCAAGGACCCCGTTGGGCAAAAGCTGATCATGGGGGCTTTTGGCTCGATGTTGGTGGGGATTTTCTGGATTCGTAAAATCATTCGTATCCAGGTTTAGGCAGTTCTCGCATGGGGGCGTCGGTCATGGACTATTTGCTCGGTTTGTTGAGTCAGGTCACGGACAATGAAGCACTGACTCGCCTGCTGGTCGTTGGTGCGATCGGGATGAGCACGGTCATTGCGGTGATCACTGTGACGTTACTGGTGCTGGGGCTGCAGAGCCCTCTGCAACGCCGTCTTGCATTGATCAAACGTGGTCACGCCAGCGTTGGAGTTGGTCGAGAGGCACCAGGCAATCTGCAGCTTTTACTGGAGCGGGTCGGACGGCGCCTTGGCCCGTCTGCGGAGGGGGAGGTGTCAACCACCCGAACCCTGCTGACCCACGCGGGTTACGGCTCGACGTCAGCGGTACAGGTGTATTGGGCGGTGCGTTTGCTGTTGCCGTTGATATTGGTTGGTGCCTCGCTGTTGACACTGCCACTGGTTCCCAACCTTTCTTCGACCAAGATCCTCGCTGTGGTGCTCATGGGGGCTGCCGTTGGATGGCTGCTGCCGGCAGTGTATGTCGAAAAGCGCAAAAAGGCTCGGCAGGAGCGGTTGCGTGCGGCCTTTCCTGATGCCCTGGACCTGATGGTGGTTTGCGTGGAGTCGGGCCTGGCGTTGCCCCAGGCGATCGAGCGGGTGGCCGAAGAAATGGCGGTCAGCCAGGCCGAGCTGGCCGAGGAGCTGGCCTTGGTCAATGCGCAGATCCGAGCCGGCATTTCCAGTACCGAGGCGCTCAGGCAATTGGCGGATCGCACCGGTCTGGAAGACATTCAAGGCTTGGTCAGCCTCTTGGCCCAGAGCATCCGCTTCGGTACCAGCGTAGCGGCCACCTTGCGCATCTATGCCGAGGAGTTTCGTGACCGACGTATGCAGGCCGCCGAGGAAATGGGCGCGAAAATCGGAACAAAGCTGGTTTTTCCGCTAATTTTCTGTCTGTGGCCAAGCTTTTTTCTGGTTGCCATCGGCCCGGTGATCATCGGGATACTTAGAATGTTCGGGAAGCTATGACATGAACAGGATCAGCTTGCTGTTGACCATGATAGCCGTGCTCTCGGGTTGCCAGAGCACGGGGCCAGACTTGAATGGGGTGCGTTCTGTCTACTCCGCTGGCAATTCGGTGCTCTATCAGGTGCAGTCGCAGAGCAACTCGCCCGACCAGGCGATGCAGATGGCTGCTATGGCTTACCAGGCCGGTGACCTGGACCAGGCGCTGTACCAGTACCTGCGCGTCCTCGAGCTGGCGCCCGAACGTTATGAGGCCCTGGTCTGGGTTGGTCGTATCCACCGCGAACGGGGCAATAACCAGCTTGCCGAGATGGCCTTCACCGAGGTACTGAGCAAGGCACCTGAAAACCCCGATGCCCTGACGGAAATGGGCCTGCTGAACCTGTCCATGCGTAAACATGAGCAAGCCAAGGTGATGCTTTTGAAGGCAGTTGCCGTGGATCAGAAACGCTTTGCCAAGGACCCAGCCAATACCCAGACAGGGGCGGCTGCGCTCAGGGTCGACAGCAAGTCACCACTCAAGGCCTACAACGGGCTGGGGGTGCTCGCGGATCTGGCCGACAACTTCGCCGAGGCGCAGACCTACTACCGCCTGGCCGAGCTCATCGACCCCCGTTCGGCGTTGGTGCAGAACAGCCTGGGGTATTCCTACTACATGGCCGGGCAATGGGCCGATGCCGAGCTCCGGTACAAGCGTGGTGTGAGCTACGACGGCACCTACAAACCGCTTTGGCGCAACTATGGGTTGCTGCTGGCTCGCATGGGGCGCTATGAGGAGGCGGTGTCTGCCTTCGAACAGGTCGAAAAGCGTGCCGAGGCCAGCAATGATGTCGGCTATGTCTGCCTGGTGGAAGGCAAGCTGGATGTGGCTGAGCAGTTCTTCCGCAGCGCGATCGACTTGTCGCCGGGGCACTATCCCGTCGCCTGGGAAAACCTGAACAGGGTCCAGCAGATTCGGCAGATCCGCCAGCTGGGCGGCGATGTCGCGATGCCCGAGCCGGTTGCAGTTGGCCCGGCCGTGCAGGTGACAACCGCGTCGGCGCCCTGATGCCTGACAGATAGCGTAAACGGGGCTGCTACGCAGCCCATCGCCGGCAAGCCAGCTCCCACAGGCACCGCGCAGAATCAGGAGTTGCGCGATCCCTGTGGGAGCTGGCTTGCCGGCGATGGGCCGCAAAGCGGCCCCCAATTGGTCCACTTCACCTGTGGGTGAGCGGTGCTTCAATAGCCAACGCTGCTTGCCCCAACGGATGCGTACTGGCATCGAAGAAATACAGCACGGTCCCGGGCATATCCCCGAACCTGTCGACAAAATGCTGCTTCTGGTTGATCACCGATGCCTCGCTCAACGGCCTTATGGCAATCGACAGATGCATCGGTCGGGCCTGTCGGATGGCTTCGAGCAGATGCTGGTCACTGCTGTCCAGGTGCAGCCCGAACAGGCATAGCCCCTGGCTTTCCCGCGCCAGTTGCCCCAGGCACCAGCCCAGGTAGTCAGAGTTGCGGATGGCGCGCAGTTTCTCGTCGCTGCGGTCTTCGTTGATGAACAGCGGCACTTCGCCCGGGATGTTCACGGCAAAACCATCGAGCAGTTCGGCGCTGTCGGCGCTGCGTTGGCGGGTGGTGCCGTCGGGCAGCTTGAGCAGGTGCAGGCCGCCATGCAGATGCAGCACCCGCGTGCCTTCGCCGTTGGTGCGGCGCACGTCGAAGAAGCCTTGCTCGTCGAACAGTTCGGCGAAGCCGTGCGGGGCGTGTTGCACGGCCCACGGTAGCAGCAGGTCGTAGTTGCTGGTGTAGACGCTGCGGTAGCCGCGCAGGGCCTGGTTGAGGGTTGCCAGGGTCGTGGCCGGCATGAGTGGCCACGGCAGGTGCACCGTGCGTACGGCGTGTATCAGCGCTTCCTTGATCGAGTAGTAGCGGTTCAGCGGCGCGGTGGAGTTGATGGCCAGCGCGGCGTTGGTGCGCACGGTGGTGTTGAGGGCGCTGAGCACCGGCTCGAACAGTTCCGTACCCAGCGACTTGAACAGTGCCTGGTCGCTCACGGCCAGGCCTTTCTTGCGGCCGGCACGTTGCGCTTCCTCGAACAGCGAGAAGTAGCCGAACGGCTTCCACAGCACGCGGCTGGCGCCGTTGCCCAGCAGCAGGGCGTCGCAAGGGTGGCGGGCGGCGAGTTCCGGCCAGGGGGTGAGGGTAGCGTCTAGTGCGGGCATGCTGGGGTCCGTTGGGTGGAGCGGGAACGGGGGCGACTTTAGCATGTCATGCAAGGTGTGCGAGGGTTGTATCCAGGCAAGGGCCTTGTGTCGGCAATGCCGGCCCCTTCGCGGGCACGCCCGCTCCCACAGGAATCACACTGCCCTTGAATTCAGTGCAGTACCTGTGGGAGCGGGCGTGCCCGAGAAGAGGCCAGAACAGGCAGCGCAAGGTTCACAGAACGATAAAGGACTTATCCATGCGCAATCCCATGTTCAGTTTCTTGGCTTTGACCGCTTTGCTCTCTGTATCGGCCGCTTCCGCCAGCAATGGCAAGGCCCTGGCCACCGCCCACGGCATTGCGCACCCGGCGGTGATCGCCCACCGCGGCGCCTCATACGATGCCCCGGAATCCACCACCCCAGCATACCTGCTGGCCCGCGACCAGGGCGCCGACTACCTGGAACTCGACCTGCAACGCAGCAGTGACGGCGTGCTGGTGGTGGTCCATGACGATGTGCTGTCGCGTACCAGCGATGTCGCCGAGCGCTTCCCGGAGCGAAAGGACAGCCCGGTCAGCGCCTTCACGCTCGCCGAACTGAAGTCGCTGGATGCTGGCAGCTGGTTCAACCAGGCCTACCCGGCGCGCGCCCGGGCTTCTTTCCGCAAACTGCCGATCCTCACCCTGGACGAGGTCATCGACATCGCTGAAGGCAACCCCGAGCGGCACCCCGGGTTGTACATCGAGACCAAGGTCCCCAAGCAGTTCCCGGGTATCGAGCAGGACCTGAAGGCGCGCCTCGCAGCCCGCGGCTGGCTCGACCGGCCAGGCCGTGTGGTGTTGCAGACCTTCGACCGCAACAGCCTGGCGTTGCTGCACGAGGCCATGCCGCAGGTGCCGAAGGTACTCCTGCTGTGGGTGGGGACAAAAACCATCGAGCCCGCTTCCGGGCAGGATTTCGCTGACTCGGGTGAAACCGACAAGGCCGCGTTCTATGCCCGTCAGCAGCCGAAGGACCAGGCAGAATTCCTGCGCTGGCTCGATCAGGCCAGGCAGGGCGGTGCGGTCGGTACGGGGCCTTCTGCCATGCGCACTCATCTGGGCGAACAGAGCTATGCCGACCTGATCCAGCCCTGGATGAACCAGGCCAGCCAGGCGCGGGATTTGCTGGTGCATGCGTACACCCTCGACGAACCGGTGGACTTCGACAAGGCGATGAAGGCGGGTGTCGACGGGATCTTTACCAACCGCACGGGGGCGTTGCTACGGTTCTATCAGCGTCCGGCGGAGCCTGAGGTGGTGATGCTGGAGAGGTTGGGATACTGATGAATGCATGCGTACTGGCACTAGGTTGCTCCTACAAAGGGACCTGCGTCGGATCCTGAACTTGTGCAGGTGTCCTCTCACTGCGACTCCTGTTACGCCAAACCCGATAGGCGCGAATGCCCGCCCGCACCGAGCCGAACAGCAGTTTGTCTTCCATCTCGCGGGCCATCCCCGAGCGCACCAGCATGCGCAGGAAGGTGCCGCGGGCGCGGGCGATGGCGAAGAAGATGCCCTGGGCGGCCAGGGTGTCGCGCACTTCGCGCAGGGCGGCGATACCGCTGACGTCGATGCTGGTTACCGCTTCGGCATCGAACAGCACGGCCTTGGGCTGGTCCTGGCTCTGCACCGCCTCGAGCAGGCGCATCTTGAAGTAGTCGGCGTTGAAGAACAGGATCGCGTCGTCGAAGCGGTACACCACCAGGCCTGGCACGGTGCGGGCATCCTTGTGTTTGCGGATGTCCACCTGGCCTTCGGTGCCCGGCAGCCAGCCCAGCACCGCATCGGTGGGCTGATAGATGCTGTACAGCAGGCGCAGGATCGCCAGGGTCACGGCAAACACGATACCGGGCAGTACGCCCAGGCTCAGCACGCCGACCGTGGTCAGCAGGCACAGCCAGAACTCGAAGCGGCTCAGGCGGCGAATGTGCCCCAGCGACTTGATGTCGATCAGCCCCCAGCCGGCCATCAGCAGCACGGCGCCCAGCGCGGCCTGCGGGATCCACGCCATCGGTGCGGTGAAGAACAGCAGGATCAGGGCGATGACCAGCGCGGCGATGATGCCCACCAGCTGGCTCTTGCCACCGACCATGTCGTTGACCGCCGTGCGCGAGTCTGCGCCGCTGATGGCAAAGCCCTGGGAAACACCGGCAGCCAGGTTGCTTACGCCCAGGGCGACGAATTCGTGGTTGGCGTTGATCGCGTAGCCGTGCCGGGCGGCAAAGCTGCGTGCGGTGAGCATGGCGCTGCAGAAGCTGACGGTGGCGATACCCAAGGCGTCGCGCAGCAGGCTTTTCATTTCTGCCAGGTTACTGTGTGGCCAGGCCAGCTGCGGGATGCCGGCAGGCACCGGGCCGAGAATGGCGACGCCGAAGCGGTCGAGGCCGAACAGGCCGACCAGCAGCATGAACAGCGCCACTACCGTCAGCGCCGCAGGCAGGCGGGGGTAGCGCCGTGGCAGCCAGATCAGCAGGCCCAGTGCGGCGAGGCCGATGAGCAGCGTCACCCAGTGGATTTCGCCCAGGCGCTGGAAGAAGTTGATCAGGCTGAGGATGAAGCCGTCACCCTCGATCTTGAACCCCACCACTTTGGACAACTGCCCGGCGATCAGGCTCAGGCCGATACCGTTGAGATAGCCGATCAGGATCGGCCGCGAGAAGAAGCTGGCGATGAACCCGGCCCGGGCCACCCCGGCCGCGATCAGCATTACCCCGACCAGCAAGGTGACGATCACCGACAGTTCGGCAATCCGGTGCGGCTCGCCCATGGCCAACGGCGCCACGGCGCCGGCGATCATCGCGCAGGTGGCGGCGTCAGGGCCTACCATCAGCTGGCGCGAGCTGCCGATCAGGGCGTAGACCATCATCGGCAGCACACAGGCGTACAGGCCGTACTGCGGCGGCAGGCCGACGATCTGCGCGTAGGCGATGGCAATGGGAATCTGGATCGCCGCCACCGAGAGGCCGGCCTGCAGGTCGGCGTGGAACCACTCGCGGCGGTAGTGCAGCAGGTTGGCAAGGCCCGGTAGCCAGCGGGAGAGAAACATGCGTCGTCCTTTCGAAATGCTTCACGAATCCATCCACGCATTGAAGCGGATCGGCAGGCAAATGGCCATGGGGCAGGTCAAAGGGAGGGGGAGAAACGAAAAAAGGAGCCTGGACTCCTTTTGACAGCGATGACGTTGCGGGAACGCCATGCGGGAATGCGATGTGGAGCGGGTAGAGGGAATCGAACCCTCAACTAAAGCTTGGGAAGCTTTCGTTTTGCCACTAAACTATACCCGCGTTTGCGCAGCACTTTTTACCAGAACCCTCAACGAATTAGAAGCCCAAGTTATAAAAAAGCTTGTCGGCGCCCCCTGGCTTGCGGGTCTCATCCACAGGGCGCCGAGCTGCTCAGATGGCCAATGCATGCTGCCCCTGTTTTACAGGCTGGTAACGGTGACGAGGTTCACGCATGGTTGGCTTCAGGAACCCCAGCATGACGCTGCGGGTGTTCTCGCAAGCGGTCTTGTTTTCCATGTCCAGGAAGTGGCCTGCATCGCGGATCACGCTGAAATGGCTGCGGCCCACGTGCTTGCTGAACTGCCGCGCATCTTCGACCGTGGTGTACTCGTCGCGGTCGCCGTTGATGAACAGCACCGGGATGTCGATATTGCGTGCACCATCCAGCGCCCGCTCCAGGTCATGTTGCAGCACCTCGTTGATGTGGAAGTGCATCTGCGCGTACTCGTGGCTGTCCAGGCTGCTGACGTGGCGGTAGTTGAAGCGCTTGAACAGTGACGGCAGGTGCTTGCCGATGGTGTCGTTGACCAGGTTACCGACCTGATAGCGGTCGCAGGCGGCCAGGTACTGGCAACCACGGTCCAGGTAGTCCCGCATCGGTTCGTTGATCACCGGCGAGAAAGAACTCACCACTGCCTTCTTCACGCCCCGCGGCTGGTGCGCCAGCGCCAGCAGCGTACTTGCGCCACCCCACGAGAACGACATCACGTGGTCTGCCTGGAAGTGCTCGATCAGCTCGAGGAGAATATGCGCTTCGGTCTCCTTGCTGATAAAGCGTTCCTGGCGATTGTGCGGCTTGGATTTGCCCGCGTATGGCTGGTCGAACAGTACTACGTTGAACTGCGGGTGCAGGTTACGTACCGTCTGGGCGAACGAGGCCGTGGTGGCCAGCGAGCCATTGATCAAAATGATCGTATTCTCGGCCGCATCCGCGCGATAGAACTCCGTGTAAACCCGATACTGACCTTGGATATCAAGTACAGCGATTTCTGGCCTCATGTCATCGACTCCTGGCGCAAAAAGGGTATTCGCGTCACCTAGGGTGCACGTTCTTTATGACAGGTAGGCATTTGCCTGAAGAGATACCGGGGGGGCCCTGTGTCGATCCTTGGCACTTGCGTCGACGGTATTGTTTTTGGCGGGCAATTTGCCGTGCCCCAAGGCATCGAGGCCCTGGGTGGCCGGCAAAAGGTGTCTTCGACTGCGGGTGTGACTTGGTAGTCACATGCAGACTGACGATTTGGATTCAAGCAGTGGGTCGGGGATCCCGCAAGTGCCGTTCGGGGGAAAATGTGACTTTTGTCGCTGAGCGGTCGTATGACGACCCTGATCTGTCTGTTCCGGCCTCTTCGCGGGCTCGCCCGCTCCCACAGGGGTAACTCCAGCCCGGAGGCCTGTGGTGTACCAGTGGGAGCGGGCGAGCCCGCGAAGAGGCCGGAACAGCCAACCTAGACCGTCGCTATTTCATCCGCCGTCAGCTCACGAAACGCCCCCGGCGCCAACCCCGGGTCCAGCCGGATCGCCCCCATGCTCTCCCGATGCAACCCCACCACCTTGTTGTCGAAATGGCCGAACATGCGCTTCACCTGGTGATAGCGCCCTTCGACGATTGCCAGCCGCGCCTGGCGCGGCCCGAGGATGTCCAGCTGGGCGGGCAGGGTGGTGAGATCTTCGAAGGCGAAGTAGAAGCCCTCCAGGAACTTGGCCACATAGTGCTCGCCAATCTCGTCCTCGGTTTCCACCAGGTAGTGCTTGGGCAGCTTGGTCGTGGGCTGGGTAAGCCGCCGTGACCATTGGCCATCGTTGGTCAGGATCATCAGGCCGGTGGTGTTGAAGTCCAGGCGCCCGGCAATGTGCAGGTCCTCACGCAACGCGGCGGGCAGCAGGTCGAGCACGGTGCGGTGTTGCGGGTCCTGGGTGGCGCTGACGCAGCCAGCGGGCTTGTGCAGCATCAGGTAGCGCGCCGGGCGGCCAGCCTGCAGCAGCTGGTTGTCCAGCTCCACCCGGCTGAATTCACGCACCTCGGCCAGCGGGTCGCTGACCACCTGGCCATCCACCCGCACGCGGCGTTGCGCCAGCATCAGGCGGACTTGCTGGCGGTTGTGGCTGGGCAGGTTGGCGAGGAAACGGTCGAGGCGCATGGCAAACGGTCAGTCGGAAGCGGGGGAGCGAAGTTGTTCTTCGACGGCGGCGCAGCGCGGGCACAGGCAGGCTTTGTCTCGCAGATCGGCGGGCAGGGCCTCGAGCACGGCAGGGTCGATGGTCACGCTGTAACACCAGCAGGCCTGGGTGGCCCGGAGCGGGTCGGCCAGGCTGCACTGGTTGAGGGCGCCACAAGCGGGGCAGTGCTGGTTGTCGGGCATGGCTGCCACTCACCTGTATCAAATTGTTGCAGAAATGGCACTGCACCTTGGCGGCACTGTCTTATTCAATGTCGATGATCGCATTTCGCATCGATGCTCGCCAGCGCCGCTGTTCGGGCACTCCAGCGGTCCAGGAGGCCGCCATGTCCTATCGAATCCTGTTGATCGCCCTGCTGGGGCTGATGACTTCCGCCTGCGTTCCGTACTACGAGAGCGGGGGCTATTACCGGTCGGACCACTACTACTCCGACCGTTATGTATCACCGGATTATTACCGCTATGACCGCTATTACGTAACGCCGCAACAGCGCTATTACTACCAGCCGGCGCCGCGCTACTACTACCGCTCGGCGCCAGCGCCTCACTACCGGTCTCATCCACAGCCGGGGATGAAGCAGTGGCATGGCAACCCACGCTATGACTATGGCAACCGCCAGCGGTATGACTATGGGCGCGACCGGGACCGTCATGATTATCGCGGTGGCAGCCAGCGCTACCAGCAGAATGACCGTTGGCACTCCAACGGGCGGGGGGATGGTGACCGGCGCGGGGACGGGCGGCGTGGGCATGGGCAAGGAGGGAACTGGCAGCGGTAGGTGAATTGAAAATCGGGGGCGCGTTGCGCCCCTTTCGCGACGCAAGGCCGCTCCTGCAGGGGACCGCGATCCGCTTGTAGGAGCGGCCTTGTGTCGCGATGGGCTGCAAGGCAGCCCCAACTTCTCGAAGCTACCCGAGATCCGCCAGCGGATGCCGCCCCTCCCACACCTTGGCAAAATGCGCCTCCACCACCGCCGCCGGCACTTGCGCCACATCGGGCCAGTGCCAGTGCGGCTGGTTGTCCTTGTCCAGCAAGCGCGCACGCACGCCTTCGCTGAATTCCGGGTGGCGGCAGCAGTTCAGGCTCATGCTGTACTCCATCTGAAACACCTGCGCCAACGACAGGTGCCGTGCCCGGCGGATCTGTTCCCACACCAGGTGTGCGGTCAGCGGGCAACCTTCATGCAACCGTTGGCCGGCATCTGCCAGCAGCGGGTCGTCGTGGTGCTTGAGCCCCTCCAGCGCACGCCAGGCGGCGGCTGCGTCGGCCACGTCGAGCAACTGATCGATTACCTGTCGCCGCGGCAGCCACTGGGCCTCGGGCAACTCGGCGCAGGCGCGGTGCTGTTCGGCCTTGAGCAGGCTGTTCAGTTGCAGGGCAGTCTGTTCCTGCCAGTTCAGTTGCAGCAGTTCTTCGATCAGCGCCTCTTGCTGGTACTCACCCAGAAAGCGGTCGGCCAGGCCCAGGTCCAAGGCGTCGTGGGCATTGATCGGCGCGCCTGTCAGGCCGAGGAACAACCCCAGCTTGCCCGGCAGGCGGGCAAGGAACCAGCTGGCGCCCACGTCCGGGTACAGGCCGATGCTGATTTCCGGCATGGCCAGCCGACTGCTGGGGGTGACGATACGTACATTGGCGCCCTGCAGCAGGCCCATGCCGCCGCCCAGCACATGCCCGTGCCCCCAGCACAGCAGCGGCTTGGGATAGATGTGCAGGGCAAAGTCCAGGCGATATTCTGCGGCGAAGAAGGTGGCGGCCAGCGGGGGTACGCTGCCGGGGTGGTCGCGGCAGGCTTGCACCAGCGCACGCACATCACCGCCGGCACAGAAGGCCTTGGCACCGTTGCCGCGCAGCAGCACGCAAACGATCCCTGGGTCGCGAGCCCAGGCGTGCAACTGTTCGCCCAATACCTCGATCATCGGCAGGTTCAGGGCATTGAGCGCCTTGGGCGCATCCAGGGTGGCGATGCCGATGCGGGCGCCATCGGCGCCGGTGAGTACCTCGCAGTGAATGGTCATGGACTACCTCGCGCAAGTCATCGGACAAGTATGGCTTGCCTGGCCGAACATGCCGGTCGTCGGTCGGATCGTTTGACAAGCGGGAAGGGCTTACCTAGTGTCGCGCCATTGTTTATGGAAGGCCCCATGACTGACGACGATCGCATCAAACTCGAACCCAGCTGGAAGGCCGCCTTGCGCGCCGAATTCGACCAGCCCTACATGCATCAGCTGCGCGAGTTCCTGCGCGGCGAGTACGCCGCCGGCAAAGAGATCTACCCGCCAGGGCCGCTGATCTTCAATGCGCTCAACTCGACGCCGCTGGACCAGGTGAAGGTGGTCATCCTCGGCCAGGACCCGTACCACGGGCCGGGCCAGGCGCATGGCCTGTGCTTCTCGGTGCAGCCGGGCGTGGCCACGCCACCGTCGCTGGTCAACATCTACAAGGAGCTGCAGCGCGACCTGAACATCCCGATTGCCAACCATGGCTACCTGCAGAGCTGGGCCGAGCAGGGCGTGCTGTTGCTCAACACGACCATGACCGTGGAGCGCGCCAATGCCGCGTCGCATGCCAAGAAGGGCTGGGAGTTCTTTACCGACCGGGTCATCCAGGTGGTCAGCGAGCAGTGCCCGAACGTGGTGTTCCTGCTGTGGGGCTCGCATGCGCAAAGCAAGCAGAAGCTGATCGACGGGACCAAGCACCTGGTGCTGAAATCGGTGCACCCATCGCCGTTGTCGGCTTACCGTGGGTTCCTGGGGTGCGGGCATTTCAGCCGGACCAACAGTTTCCTACAGCAGCGCGGGCTGGCGCCGATCAACTGGGCGTTGCCACCGTTGTGATCACCTGAAAGAACGCGTTGCCTGCTTCGCGGGTGAACCCGCTCCCACAGTTTGGACTGCCCCCAAGAAGTTGGACACCAATCCAACCCTTGGGGGATCTATGGGTAAATACACAGAGCAGTTCAAGCTCACGGCTATCACCGCTTACCTA